>SKIB01000009.1 GCA_007116635.1 Saccharospirillaceae bacterium | reverse complement strand
AGCTCGTATAACCGCCCAAGCGAGTCAAGGGTCTGCCATAGCAACAGCAATTGGCGAAATGAAATTTGCCCGGTCAGCTCAAATTTCTTAATGGTGGCCGCTGGTACACAGCTTCGCTCTGCCAGCGCAGCGCGTGACAGCTTTGCCTGCTTTCGTAACTCTCGCAGATAAGTCGCATAGGCCTGACTGACATCGGTATCATCAAGTAAGGTAAAATTCATCCGCAAAGACCAAATAGACACAATTATATCCATTATAGCGAAATAAAACAAAAAGTGGATATTATTGTATCCATTTATGGTTGAACGGTTTCTTTTCGATAAGCTATTGAGTTTGCTAGGGTCTAAGCCGCTGCTCAATCCACCATAGCAAATCTGAAAGCCGCCAAGCCACACAATGGGCGCTCAGCCTGAGCCGTTGGGGAACTGAGCCCCTGCATAAGGATTTTCCTGCTGACTTTGATTAATAAAACCCGGATACAGCGCGAATGCACCAAATACAGGGCGGCTTTTTTGGCAGATTGGCCAGGAGTTAAAAACCTAGTTAAACGGCCACTTGCCCCTGCAAGGATTTCCTGGCACTTTAGAGCCTCAAGAAAGGGGCTTCTATGGCAAAATTACCACAAGGTTTGTACGAATTACTTAGCACTGCGGCACTGAACCAAGAGCTTGCATCCTTAGCAGCGCAGACAAACATAGAGCCTCTTAGCCTTGAAAGCAGTTCAAGGCACTTTGCGCAAAAAATCACTGAGCAAATTTCTGAAATTTTTGCCAACATGCCTCATTCAGGCAATAGCCCTCAGGAGCGCCTGCAAAGCCAAGTTGAGTTACTTAATCAACTACTGATCCACGCGCGTCAATTGGCACAAATGGAATCCAACGCAGATCCTATTACCTCACCGCCGCAGGTACTTAGGAGCATTTCGCCTACAAACCATCAACTGGAACTGCCTGCCATCGGCTTGGCACAACCTTGGCTGTTTACCTCGGGCAAGGATTCACCGGCGTTGCTACATGAACTGCAGAGCGAGCTTAGTAGCTGTGACCAGGTGGATATTCTGGTCAGCTTTATAACGGTGTCGGGCGTGCGTAAAATCATCGACACGCTGAAACGCATCACCGCACTGGATGCAACAGGCCAGTCACAAACTAGGCTACGGATCATCACCACCACTTATATCGGTGCCACGGATCAAAAGGCTCTGGACCAACTTGCGGCTCTGCCCAATACTGTAGTGAAAGTTTCACTGGACGGCCGTAGAACCAGGTTACATGCCAAGGCTTGGATTTTTGAGCGACAAACAGGCTTTGGCTCCGCTTATGTTGGCAGTGCCAATCTTTCTGGTGCCGCCCTGATGGGCGGTCTTGAGTGGACGGTAAAGTTCACGCAAAAGGGTCAAATTGCGTTATTTAATCGCGCTAAAGCTCACTTTGAAACCCTATGGCAAGACGAAGAATTCCAGACCTATGACCCCAATAACAATGCCCATCACCAAGCCTTGCACGATGCCTTAGTGCGAGAAAAAGGGGGCAGCTATGATGTACCCCAGAGCATCATCACCTTTTTTGACATTCAACCTAAACCCTTTCAGCGCATTCTTTTGAACCAACTACAAACAGAGCGCGACCATCATAGGTTCAAAAACTTATTGGTGGCGGCCACTGGCACGGGTAAAACCGTGATGGCTGCCTTTGATTATCAAAACTTGTGTCAACAGGAAGGCGGTCAACCTAGGTTACTCTTTGTTGCCCATCGCACTGAGATTTTGCAACAGGCTTTGCAGACCTATCGTCATGTATTACGCGATGGCAATTTTGGCCAACTACTCAGCGGCCAGCATCAACCTCAGCATTACTCACACCTGTTCACCACCATTCAAAGCGCCTTGAATCATAAGCTTATCTCGCAATTTGGTGCAGATTACTGGCGAGTAGTGGTAATCGATGAATGTCACCACATCGCGGCCAACAGCTTCACCAAGTTGGTAGAAGCAATTCAACCACGCTATCTGCTGGGATTAACAGCAACCCCTGAACGCTCCGATGATAGAAGCATCTTCAATCATTTTGATATGCGTCCAGACGGATCACCCTCTGCTCAATTGCGCCTGTGGCACGCCTTAGATCAACAACTGTTAGCCCCCTTCGAATACTATGCCTGTGATGATGGGACCGACTATCGTGATATTCCTTGGCGTCAAGCAAACGAAATTAGTGCACTTGATAAAGTTCTCACTGGTAACAAGCTAAGAGCCAAGGCCGTGATCCATGCCTGGCAAGGGCTAGTCAGCAATACCAAGGACTGCCGCGCGCTCGCATTCTGCGTCACCGTTGCTCACGCTCAATTCATGACATTGATGTTCAATCAAGCAGGGATAAAAGCGGCATGCATCACCGGAACGGCGTCGAGCAAAGAACGAGAAGAGCTGCCTCGACAGCTTGAGCGTGGTGAAATAAACATTTTGGTCACCGTAGACCTATACAATGAGGGCATCGATTTGCCCTTCATAGATACCCTATTGTTACTAAGACCAACCCAAAGTGCGACTTTGTTTCAGCAACAAATCGGCCGTGGATTGCGACTTCACCCTAACAAAGAAAGCTGCTTGGTATTGGATTTTGTTGGCAATTCCCAGGGTAGCTTTCGCTTCGATATTCTTTACAGCGCCATCACCGGGCTGTCTCGCAAGGAAATCATCGATGGCGTAGAGCATGGCTTCGGCCGCCTACCAATGGGCTGTCATATTCAGCTACAGAATCAAGCACGAGAACACATCCTAGCGTCCATTCGAGAAGCCATACACTTCTCATGGAATCGCTTAGCCCAAGAGCTATCGCATCATCAAGCCAGGGCTGCAACCCAAGGACTGACTCTGAGCCAGTTTTTAAGCGATCAACAATTAGAGCTTAGCGATGTCTATCGCCGTGCCACGGGCGGCGGTAAAACCGGCTGGACGCCCTTAAAGCGAGCGGCAGGACTGAAAATGCACGCAGTAACAACAGCCCAGCAAAAAGAAGAAGAGTATTTCAGCCGTCGCTTTGCCGCACTACTGCATATCGAGGATGTGGAGCAACTCAGGCTGATGAAAGCCATAGGCGAAACAGGGGGCCACATCCTTATCAGTAAGCAAAACAGCAAACGCTTGCTGATGTTTTGCTATCAATTGACAGGAGGCAAGGGCACGGTGGCCATCGCCAATGTGCTAAGCCGCTTGACTGAGCTACCTGACCTTTGTACAGAGTTAATTGAGTTATCCGATTACTTAGACACGAACTGCAGCAAAGCACTCTCCCCCATACCTGAATTCGACCAAGCACCACTTAAACTGCACGCGGCTTATCAGATCAGAGAAATTCTTGCCGCCGTTGGCTATTACAGTGAAAGCCAAGCACCACCCTTTCAGGCGGGTGTACTGCGGCTTGCTGAGCAAAAAATTGAACTGCTGTTTGTAACCCTGGATAAATCGGAAGCCTTGCATGAAGGTGTGGCCTACAATGACTACGCCATCAGCCGCTCCTTATTTCATTGGCAATCACAAAGCTCAACCCGAGCAGACACAGCCTCCGGCAAACGATACATTGAGCAAAATCAAAACGGATGGCAATTCCAACTTTTTGTGCGTCTCAACAAGCAAAGTCCTTATCGCGCTTGTGGTCCGCTTGATTTTGTTAGCAGCCATGGAGATAACCCAATGAATATTACCTGGCAACTGCATGCACCTCTTAGCGATGAGCTGTTTCAGGCTTTTTCAGTGATTCGAGGCTGAGTCACAACCTTGTGGCTCACTGACTTGGGCAGGCTTGTCGCCCTCTTGTTGGCCATAGCTGCCGACCTGGGCGTGGTTAGCGCCAAGTATGAGATTAGCAGAGGCTGGGCTTTGGGCGCAGTTTCAGCTGTCGCCCACCCCTTTCAGCAAACGCCTGCCCTTTTAGCTTAGGCTTGCCCCTTGTAACTCTTGTAGCAACTGTTGAGCCACCAGGGCGGTTGAACCTGGGTTTTGCCCGGTAATCAAACGCTGATCACTCACCACCCAAGGATGCCAAGCTTCTGTTGCTTGGAACAGTCCGCCGCGAGCGCGTAGAGCCTGTTCGGTTAGGAAGGGCACATGCTCCGTTAGTTGCAATTGTTGCTCTTCTTCATCACTAAAGCCCGTGACCTGCTTACCGGCCAACAGCCATTGTTCGCCCTGTTTCAGGTTAAGCAAGACCACCACGCCGTGACACACGGCCGACACCCAACCACCTCGGGCATAGATTTGCTCCGCGATGCGTTGCAACTGCGGCTGATCGACAAAGTCCCACATCACGCCATGCCCACCGGCATAGTAGATGGCCTGATACTGGCTGGCGTCCACCTGCTCAGGGCTTAGGGTGTTACCAAGGGCACGCATCAGCTCTGGGTTTTGATACCACTGCCAATCCTGAGCATCGGCCAGGGTTAGGGAGTGCGGATCCATGGGCACATAGCCGCCCTTAGGGCTAACAAAATCCAGCTCATAGCCAGCGGCCAGTAATGGGTTGGCGAAGTGCACAATTTCACCTAGCCAAGCACCAGTGGCGCGCTCTAGGCTTGGGTATTTGCTATGATTGGTGACCACTACTAAAATTTTATTACTCATCTGATGTCTCTCTTTCGATTAGGAAGTTTGTTGGCCCTTGCGAGCTGGTGATATTTGACCCTAATTCGAGCATCAGGCGAATGTGCATTCTGGGCGCAGAGTTGCACACTTTGGTCAACCCATCTTTGGAGTCGCCTTTGACCGAGCTTTCGTTAACCACATTGGCACAATGGCAGCTGCAATTGCAGCCCAAGGCTGGCAGTTGAGGCTGGCTAACCCATGCTGGCCATTACTCTGTCGCTTAACCTCGCCTTATTGCAGGAGCAAAGCCTGCGGCTGGCCATTCAGCCACTCAAGCAATACCCGGCCAGCCTTGGCATGTCGATCTGCGAGCAGGACACGGGCATTCAGCTGCTATTGGCGCGCTTATTGATGCTACTGCAACACCAGCCCTTACAGCCTTGGCTGTTGACGCGCTTAATTGAAGATCTGCACTGCCAGCTGTTGCTCGGCAACAGCCAAGCCCTGCTGTTGCCCTATTTGTTTCGTGATAGCAAAAGTCTGGCCGTGAGCCGCCTAGCCACCGCCTTACGCGCAGACCCAAGCCAGCCCTTTGACATTCACGATTGATTGGCCATGAGCCGCTCAGTGCTGCAGCGCCTATTCCATGAATTGACCGGCCATGCGCCCTTGCAGTATCAAAAACGCCTGCGGTTGCACCAAGCCAAACGTCTGATCGAACAGGGCATGGCAGTGAGCCAAGCTGCTTACCAAGTGGGCTACAACAGTCCCGCACAATTCAGCCGTGATTTTAAGCAGCTGTTTTCAATGCCTCCAAGCCACTCAGGACTTAACGAGCTGGCCGAAGCCAAGGCAGACTAAGCGGCTCGCAGTTGCAGGCCTCGGCAAAAGTGCTTAGATTAGGCTGACCGATCAACACTAGAGGTTTGGCATGACCATTAAACGCGTCGCCCTTGTCGGGGGCACTCATGGCAACGAATTAACAGGCATTCATTTGTTGCAACATTGGCAAGCCAATCCGCAAGAGATTGCCCGTCCGAGCCTTGAACCTGAGTTGCTGTTTGCCAACCCTCAGGCCAACCGAGCCATGAAGCGCTACCTAGACCAAGACCTCAATCGGCAATTTGCGCTCAAGGATCTCCAAGACCCGCAACTGAGCCAGTATGAGCAAAGCCGAGCCAAGGTCATCAACCAACTGCTTGGCCCCAAGGAGCAGCCACGGGTGGATTTCGTCATTGATCTGCACACCACCACCGCCAACATGGGGCTAACATTGGTGCTGGGTTGTGATTCACCCTTGGTGATTGGCATGGCGTTTTACATCAAGCAGCAGATGCCAGAAGCGGTGCTGTTTTATGAACCCAAAGAACGGCTGGAAGACAACTTTTTAACCAGCATGGGCCGAGAAAATGGTTTGTTGATTGAGGTGGGGCCCTGCCCGCAGGGCTTGCTACGAGCTGACATATACCAGCTCACCCGCCAAGCCTGTTTGCATGCTCTGGATTACCTTGAGCTGTACAATCAAGGGCAATTACCTGAGCTGCCCGACGAGATGCCAGCCTTTGAATACCTAGACTGCCTTAAGCTGCCGCAAGATGCCAATGGCCAGCGCCTTGGCATGGTTCACCCGCAAGCTCAAGACCGTGATTTCCAGCCGATTCGAGACGGAGACCCTTTGTTCATGACCTTTGATGGCCAAAGCATTGCCTACCAAGGGCCTGAGCGTTATCTGGCCTTTGTTAACGAGGCCGCCTATTACGACCGCAACATTGGTGTAAGCCTGATGCAGGCCATCAGGCTCAAACGGCCAAGCTAGCAGGCCTGCCAAGCATTAACTGAGCCAGTGATCTAGCAGAGGAAAGCCATTGATGAGCATGTCAATGCTGATCAACAGCCCTGCGGCCATGAGTAAATAACCCAAATAATGCAGGCCGGCTTTCAACCAGGGCGCTGACTGACAGCCGCTTCCAAACTAGCTTTTGGCCGAGTAGCAGCCAAAGGGCAATCAAGCAGAAGAAAACGACATGGTACGTCAATGCGCGGTCAAGCACTGCCGCAATCAGGCTCAGCATGGCCAAGGCGAAGATCAACAAAGAGACCGCGAACATGACTGGCGACTGAAACAGGGGTTGTTTTGATTCGCTGCTCATTCTAATACTCCATTAACTATTTGCTTGCTGAGTCTTTGACCTTTTGGCTTTACTGGCCTTGCCAGATGAGTTCTCTGTAAGCAAAAAAGGTGTCACCAAATAACTCATGTTAAAAGCAAACCCATTGTATAACCATAAAGAATCCAGACCGATCAGACCAAAAAAGACCAGCAACAGCATGAGTGAAGCCAGGACAAACACCCAACTGTATTTGTGCCTGAACAATTGCGGAAGCAAGATCAGCAACAATACAGACAAGGACGAACCTAAGATCAATGAAGCCAAATATGAAATAAAGGGCTGCCAATGCCAATCAATTTCTGATGTCAGCGCACGAAAGATGAATATCAGGCCAGCAGCGGTTAGCCAGAAAACAACAATGGCTTTGAGAGACTTGGCAGTAAAGATGTGTTTTAGATTTAACATTGCTATGTCCTTTTTGGGTTAGGCAAAAACTAAACAAGCAGCAAGGCAAAAGATTAAGACTAATTTTTTTGCCTTGGGCTGCAGCGCCTATCAAGCAAATTTTGGCCCTAGGTGCGTGGTTATCTGGGCCGCAAACAGCTCAGAATCCGGAAGGGCTCGCTCGGGCACCATGTAGAATACATTGCTATCAATATAAAGCAGATACATCCCCTTGCCATGCTTCCATTGCTGAAGATCGGACCACTTCAGCGGCGCCTCCCAATCATGACTTTTCAACTCAAGGCCCGACTCTGACAAGTTAAGACTGATTTCATGGGCGTAATAGGGGTCATTTAAATACTGCTTCTTGGCTGACCAAGGAACCATCAGGTAAAGAACAGTGCATGCTCCAATGATAGCGCCACCGAGGACATAATATATCAGGCCAGCAAAACCTATGGTCCATTCTAGGAACAGCAAGGCTAAGGCTACAGCCACAAAAATGACTAAGATTGTTTTGCTAAATTGACTGTTGAGCTGCATCGCCTTAACGACTTCGCCTTGGGTAAGTTTGTAGTTCGCTCTCATTTCAATCTCCTTGAGTTACAAAATTCATCAATCAGAGCCCTAGCTCATGAGGTAGCAATCAGATAGAAGGCATTCAGCGCCATGTAGGCTCAGCCGGACTGGGCCCTAACTGTTAGACTAACGGAACGGGTGCAGCGTCACAACCTTGAAGCTGTGATGCGCGCGCAGGGTGACAGCTGGCTTCACACCAGTCAGTGCGGCAATAGGCCCTTGACCAATTGCCATTCGCTTAGTAGCCCCTGATACAGGGTGGCCAGTTGTACTAAGTTCTCGTCATCATCAGCCAGCAGCTCCATTTGCTGAGTGAGCTGCAACAAGATTGGGCAGCTCAAACCAGAGACAGCCCCTTTGAATTGATGCAGCAAGGATTTTAACTGAGTCATGTCCTGCGTCTTGATGGCCAGCCCAATGTTGTCCAACCGCACTGGGAAGTCAGCCAAGGCCACAGCAGCCAAGCGCTTAGCAAAGTCTTCCGAACCCATGATGCGCTTGAGGAACTCGTCTTGATTAAAGTGCTGGCTATGATCCATAGCCTCCACAGGAAGCGAGCAGGGCACAAAATGCTTGCGCAACATGGCCTCTACCTTTTCTGGCTCCACTGGCTTGGTCAAAAAGTCGTCCATACCAGCGGCAAGACACCGCTCTTGTTCTTCCATAAAAGCTCCGGCAGTCAGAGCCACAATTGGCACATGAGTGCCGGTTTGCAGCTCGTGCTGGCGTATCTGCTTGACCGCTTCTACGCCATCCATTAGTGGCATTTGCACGTCCATAAAAATCAAATCAGGGGCCTGTTCTTTGGCCATGCGCACCGCTTCAAGACCATTCACGGCTTCAAAGAGCTGGACCTGAGGACAGGCTTGGCTGAGTAAGGCTTTAATCAGCATCATGTTCATCTCAAAGTCTTCCGCGATCAGGATTTTGCCGTCCTTAGGCAAGGTCAAAGGCTGCTGTTCTGCGCTGAATATGGACGACTCTTGCTGGCCCTGCTTCTGGTGCAACTGACACAGATAAGCGAACAGATCACGCCCTTTGATGGGCTTGGTTAATCGGAAACGCACGCCCAATTGCTCACATTTCTGCTGCAGGCCTGCATCCTCTGATGAAGAATGTAACAAAATTATGGGCTGCTGCTCGGCACTGAGTTTGATGCGCTGACGAATCAGTTCAATGGTTTCCAACCCGTTCATCACGGGCATGTTGTAATCACAGATGATGACATCAAAGGCTTGGCCGGTGCTCAGCAGTTGCAGAGCGGCCATACCACTGTCACAGCACTGGTGATTGACGCCCCAACTGCTCAGCAGTTCACTGAGAATCAAACGATTATTGGCATTATCATCAATCACCAAGCAACTGTTGATCGCCTGGATGGCCGTTCTGTCCAACGCCGGCCCTTGCTCCACCTGAGTCACCAGTTCAAAAGCAAAAACAGCGCCCTCACCCAATTTACTGTCCACCCGTATCTCACTGCCCATCTGCCTGACGATTCTGTCCGAGATGATGAGCCCAAGGCCCGTTCCGCCGTATTTTCGAGTGGTGGAACTGTCGGCTTGAGAAAAGGCCTTAAACAGCTTCGCCCGCTGCTCGTCACTGATGCCCACACCAGTGTCACGCACGGAAAAGGCTAACCGCCCTTGACCCCCGCCCAGCTCTTGGTAGCTGACCCTGAGCGCCACTTCCCCATGATCCGTGAACTTAACGGCATTGCCCAGCAAATTAGCCAAGACCTGCTTGAGCCTTACTGGATCGGTCAAGGCAAACCGAGGCATCGTTGGGTCTATGTGTAACAGCAGCTCAACGTCCTTTTGCCCCACTTGAAAGCTGACCAAATCCACGCTGTTTTCCAGCAGTTCGATCATGTCGGCTCTGATCTGCTCCAGATGCAACATACCGGCTTCGATTTTTGAAAAATCCAGAATGTCGTTAATGATGCCGAGCAAGGCATGGCCAGAAACATGCGCATTGTTAACGTATTGCTGTTGCGTGGCCGTGAGCTGCGTGCCCTTCAGCAGCTCGGTAAAGCCGATCACGCCGTTCAAGGGGGTGCGAATTTCATGGCTCATGTTGGCTAAAAATTCCGATTTTGCTCGGCTGGCGGCCTCGGCCTGTTGTTTAGCCTCCAGCAAGGCTTGCTCCGCCCGTTTGCGCTCAGTGATGTCCTGATGGGTCCCGAGCATGAGTAAGGGCTTGCCATCTGGCGTCCAGCTCACCACCTTGCCCCGGTCCAGCACCCATATCCATTCCCCGTTCTTGTGCTTCATCCGAGATTCGTAGTCATAGTAAGCTCGCTCACCACGAAAATGTTCTTCCAGCTGCGCGCCACTGCCCTGCAAATCCTCTGGATGAGCAAATGTCATCCAGGTTTCAATGGACACTGGACTGAGTTCGTCGAGACTATAGCCCACAATCTCTGCCCAGCGTTCATTGAACACCGTTTCACCCGTCTGCACATTCCACTCCCAGGTGCCTACGTTGGTGCCTTCAATGATGCCTGCCAAGCGCATGCGTTCGTCTTGCAACGCCTGCTCGGCCTGCTTTTGATGACTTTGGTCATACATGTAGCCACGAATGGCGGTTAGCCGTCCGCTGTCATCACGCACCAATTTGGTAAAGTCATAAAACCAACGATACTCGCCACTGGCCAGCCGAAGGCGGTAAGACTGCTCGTAGGCATCAATGTGATTGCTAATGTTATGCACAACCTCGGCGCTGATGTGTTCTAGGTCTTGCGGGTGTATCAAATCGGCATAATGAAAATCAGGATGCTGCATCTGCTCAGGCCGATAGCCCAGTATCTGCTCGACATTGGCCGACACATTGCGAACTGGCCAGTTATCTTCAGGGTCCCATTCGATGGTAAATACCGGGCCAGCAGTGAAGAGGTCACGGTCGTATAGAAGCTGCTGTTGAGCTTCTTTAGTTGCGGTGATGTCGATATTAGTCCCTGTCCAGCGAATGGATTCCCCTGCTGCGTTTTTCTCGATCTCACCTCGGGTTAAAACCCAGCGCCAACTGCCGTCTTTGGCGCGTAAGCGATGTTCCACCTCATAGGTTTGGCTAATGCCTTGCAGATGATCTTGGATCTTGGCCTGAATGTAATCAACATCCTCAGGATGCCACAGGTTCATCCAACCGCTAAAATCATTGGCCACTTCATGATCTTCATAGCCCAGCATGTTTTTCCATTGCAGGGAAAAAAACACCTTATTGCTAACCATATCCCAATCCCAGAGCCCTGCGCCAGTGGCCGAGATCGCACGCATGTAACGCTCGACCTCGGTTTTAAACAGATGCTCGGATTCGATTCGTTCACTAATGTCCAGAACCAAGCCATTGACCCTAAGCGGCCGCCCTTGCTCGTCATGCACCACACCAGCCGTTTCCCTAACCCAGAGTGTTTCGCCAGT
>SKIB01000116.1 GCA_007116635.1 Saccharospirillaceae bacterium | reverse complement strand
TGACGATCTAGGGGCATGGCGGTTCTCATTAAAAGGGTAAAGCTAATTTAGGGTTAACATTGGCAATTTGTTCAGCTATCAATCGCTGTAGCTGCAAGAGCTGGGACTCACTTTCAGCTTCAAAAGTCATACAGAGCTCATCGGCATCAAGTGATGGCCTAATTAGAAACCAACCATACTGAAGGTTCAAACGAATACCGTCTGCTAACTCTTGTAAATTTGCTCCTGGCAACTGAATTAAGCTTTGCTTTAGCTTGGTTAATAATTGTTTCTTATCTTTGTCATTGATGGTTACTCGCCACTCTGGCGTGCGACTGTCAGCTGGCCAGATGGCTGTCCATTGACTAAAATCTTGTTCTGTTGCACTCCAAAGTTGCAAAATACGTGCTGTGGCGTAAAGCGCATCTGGGTAGCTGTGCCAATCGATAGGAAACATTAAATGGCCAAGGCTGTCACCCGCCAGACAGGCTTGCTCTTGTAACATTTTTTGCCGCAACAGATGTACTTCAGTATGGCCAATAACGGGCTGACCGCCAAAGCTCTGGATACTGCTTATGAGTCGTTCGGAACAGCGAGCGTCACAGATGATGGTCGCATCTGGTTGGCGACGAAGATGATCTTTAGCCAATAGCTGCAATAAAAGATCATTACGTACCACATGGCCTTGATTATCGACCATCACCAGTAGGTCGGCATCAGGATCATAGGCCAAACCTAAGTCTGCACCTGTGCGCCTAACCTCATCAGAGAGCCGCGTGATATTAACAGGGTGTGAGGGCTGAGTAGCCAAGGGTTTATTTGCCTCTGACCGCTCATTAATCAATATCACCTTAGCATCCATGGCCGTTAACAAATTGCGAACTAACTGTGTACTTACACCAGCACTGCAATTAACCACGACCTTAATTAATCGTTTAACCCTTATCTGCGACATCATTTGCTTGATGTACTCGGTTTGCGGATCTACCTTTTGTACACTGGCATGACCATCATGACTGACAAAATCTTGATTAATCACTCTTCGCCATAAGGCCTGAAGATTCATACCGACCAAGGCTTGCTGGCCTAAAAAGCATTTAAAACCGTTAAACTCAGGGGCACTTTGCGAGGCCGTAACCATAACCGCAGCACCCACATTTTGCATATGCATATAAAAATGCAGCACTGGCAAGGGCTGCAGGCCTAAGTCCACCACCTGCAAGCCTTGTTTGGTAAAGCCAGCAACTAAAGAAGCATACAAAGCAGGAGAACTGGGTCGGTTATCATGTGCCAAAACGACACGAAACTCTCCCTGTTCGATCATTTCTGAGGCCATGGCCCGAGCCAAGCCATCCGCTAGAAAATCATCGACATCAACGCCGTAAATACCGCGAATATCGGCAAACCTAACAATCTGATCTCGTAAAGGCACGGGCTTGGCAGAACTGCGTGGCTTTTCATTAGCTACTGAAGGCTCCCCAGCTAATAGGCCTCCCAGCAATAGTTCGTCTAACTCAGATTCAGCCTGGGTAAGTTTTCCGGCATCAAAGGTTAGATCGTTAGCCGCAGAAATGGATTTATCGTCTCGACTCAGGGACAACTCAACCTGACGACGGACATCATCAAAGATGGGAAAGTGAGGCTGACCAAGTTCAGTCTTTTGACCCAGAACAATCCGCTGCATCCAGCCAGACAAGCGCTGCAGATCCATCAAATACCAACGATTCACCAGCTGAACAGCGATGATTTGACACAGCAATGCAATTACAAACAGTAAAATAATGGACTGCAAGCCAATGTTGAGCAAAGGGAAAAACTCTCTTGGCTGAGCACTGGCGCTAAACTCAGCACTCCAATACGAGTGGGGTAAGGATAGTTTCTGTATGGGACCAAAGCCCTGGCCCACCTCGACTATGGCCTGAGGGGCAGCACCAGGAAATTGTTGCATTAAACGAAAGGAGCCAAGCTCCGATGCCTGCTCTTGCAAGGGAGCGAACATCCAATCAGCGGCAATAACCAAGTGCAATGCCCCCAGTAATGTGCCGGTCTGGTGATGTATTGGCAGGCTCCAATATAAAATATCGCCCTCAGGGCGCTGCAATAATTCTGGAAAAGTATTAACCCCTCTTCGAGCTGCATCTATGGCCGTAAGCTCGCGATAAGAAAGATTGCTGCTTAGTTGATCATCACGCGAAATCATTTGGTCAGCAGCAATCAGATAACTGGCCTCGACCCAAGGCAGGGCTGCAGCCAATGTCTCTCCTGCTTCTTGCCGACTGGATTCAAACAGCATTTGCTCGGCAATCCAATCTGTTGAAGCCAGAGCCTTAGCCGTTTGTGAATGCAGCTGATAATGTTCGTGTAACACCTGCTGCATCTGATTTAATTGCATATCCTGCGCCTGCAGCAACTCCTGCTCTTGCTCGGACTGCATTACAGCCAGAGACCAAAGCATCATTACTGCAGCCACTAGCATAACCGGCAGCAAGCTTAGTATTTGTAGCACCCAAATTCTGGTAACACCCTTGTTAAATGCCATGCTGAACTCCTAGTCAGTCTCTACCTGTTGAACCAAAGCCACCTTGACCACGGTCAGAAACACTAAATTCCTCGACTACCTCAAACTCGGGCTGCACCACAGGCACAATGATCATCTGCGCCAAACGCTCACCCGGCTGCAAAGTGAAACTGTTGTGCCCGCGATTCCAGATGGACACCATCAAGGGCCCTTGGTAATCGGAATCGATCAGTCCCACCAAGTTACCCAGCACCAGGCCGTGTTTGTGCCCCAACCCCGAACGAGGCAACAACATGGCCGCCAGGCCCGGATCCTGGATATAAACCGACATACCCGTGGGGATCAGTTCTGCCTGCCCAGGCGCTAATTCTAGCGGCGCATCGATGATGGCGCGCAGATCAACCCCCGCACTGCCCTCAGTCGCCACTTGCGGCAAACCGTAGTCCAGCAAACGCTGGTCAAGCACCCGAATCTGAATGCGTTTTTTCATCGTCAATTCCTAAAAATTTGCTGGCATAAGTAAGTCATTACTTCTTTGGCCAGGCTGGTTTTGTCTTGCATGGCAAAACTGTGCTCATGGTCGTCAGCTATAAGGGTGATGGCATTATTTTCAGCCTTCATGCCAGAGTCAAACATGCCCACCTGATTGGCTAGGATCAGATCTGCACCTTTGCGCACTCGCTTTGCCCGCGCATGTGGCAATAAATTGTCCGTCTCGGCAGCGAAGCCAATCACCCAGCTTGGGCGCTGCTGATGCCCTGCCACTGTGGCTAGAATGTCAGGGTTGGGTAGCAAATTCAGGGTCAAACTGTCCAACTGCTGCTCGGCCTTTTTCAACTTGTGCTTGGCCACCTCAGGCAAATAAAAATCGGCCACCGCAGCCGCGGCAAAGAAGGCGAAACACTGAGGCAAATGCTGTTCTACCGCAGCCAGCATCTCACGCGCGGTTTGCACCCTAATGCGTTGCACGCCCGCAGGGCAAGCCAGTTCAACCGGCCCTGAAATGAGCACCACATCTGCGCCCAAAGCTTGGCATTGCTCGGCTAAAGCATAGCCCATTTTGCCACTGCTATGGTTGCTTAAAAACCGCACCGGATCCAATGGCTCTTGCGTGGGGCCGGCAGTTAACAGAATCTTTTTTCCAGCCAAAGGCTGCCAAGCCTCAGCCGTTAAGGCCGCAATCATGGCCTCTACCATGGCCTGCGGCTCCAGCATCCGGCCCGGCCCCACCTCACCGCAGGCCTGTGACCCCGAGTCTGGCCCAAGGAACTGCCAGTGCGGATTGAGCTGCGTCAGGCTGTGCAGGTTACGCTGAGTAACGGCTGCTTGCCACATTTGCTGGTTCATGGCTGGCGCCAGCCAAACAGGCACCTTAGCGGCCAACACCAGAGTGGTCAGCAGCTCATCGGCCATGCCAGCGGCCAACCGAGCCAGCAGATTGGCAGTGGCTGGTGCTAACAGGATCAAATCCGGCCAGCGTGATAATTCGATATGGCCCATGCCGGCTTCGGCCTCTGGGTCCAACAGCTCGCAATGCACCGGATGCCCAGACAGAGCTTGCAGGGTTAAGGGCTGGATAAAGGCCTGTCCTCCCTTGGTCATCACCACTCGGACCTCAGCACCCTGAGCCACCAACAGGCGCACCAGCATGGCGGACTTGTAGGCGGCAATACCACCACCAATGCCAAGGAGAATTTTTTTCCGCGCAAGCTTTACCATAGTATGCTAACTTAAAATTTGATTGAAAAGTTTGCTTAGACTAGCAAATCAGGCGCTGTAGTAGGTAGTAAAAACTCACATTTCCGCAGTGCTTCACAAAATATCGAACCCTGTACAAGGAGGTACCTATGTCGATGGCACATTGGCCACAACATTTACAACCCAGAGAAAAGCTTTTGGCTCAAGGCGCAGACAGCCTAAGCGACGCCGAGCTGTTGGCCATTTTGCTGCGCCACGGCAGCAAGGGTAAAAGCGCACTGCAGATGGCTCAGGACTTGCTTGAGCAGTTTGGCGGCCTGCGCCCCTTGCTGCACGCCGAGCAACAACAGCTTTGTCGCCAGCCCGGCATTGGCCCCTGCAAATACGCCGAGATCCAAGCCATGCTGACCCTAATGAAGCGCCAACTACAACAGCAACTGACCCTAGGGCCCAGTATCAGCGACCCCGCACAAGCCAAGCAATTACTACTGAGCCACCTGCGTGATCTGGAACACGAGCGCTTTTGCGTACTCTGGCTAAACAAGCAACACCAACTACTAAGGTTTGAACCCCTGTTTTTTGGCACCATTGATGGTGCTTCCGTCTACCCGCGCGTGGTGGTCACCAGGGCCTTGCAAATGCGCGCCGCAGCCTGCATTCTGGCGCACAACCACCCCTCAGGCATCAGCGAGCCCAGTCAGGCCGATGAACAGATCACCTATCGTTTACGCGATGCCTTGGCCTTGATCGATGTGCGGGTACTGGATCATTTGGTGGTTGGTGATGGCGTAGTGACCAGCTTGGCGCAGCGCGGCTTGTTGTAGCGGGTATCCATGCTTGAACAGTTTGTGAGGCCTTTGTGCTATTCGCTATTCGGCACGGCGCAAGTACATCCCTGTAGCCTAGACACCCGCTCCCTGCGGGTGACTGCCTCATAGCAAACAGCACAAAGGCCTCGAGCAACAAGCTGGCACCCGCACTGCTAAACAACTTTGACGAAGCTGGTGCGTATTTCTCCCTGCACTGCAGTACAATACAACCCTAGCCAACAGAGTCTGAGCCAACCGATGAATGCCCTAAATGACCGCCAACAACAAGCCGTGTGCCATGTGTCTGGCCCCCTGCTGGTGCTGGCCGGTGCCGGCTCCGGCAAAACCAGCGTGATCACGCAAAAAATTGCCTATTTGATCAGCCAATGTGGCTATCAGGCCAAACAGATCGCTGCTGTGACCTTCACCAACAAAGCAGCACGCGAGATGAAAGAACGGGCCAGCAAGCTGCTACGCCAACAGCAGCTCAGCAGCCGTGGTCTGATGGTCTGCACCTTTCATAACCTGGGCCTGACCCTGCTGCGCAAAGAGGTGCAGCACACCCACCTGCGCTCGGGCTTTACTCTCTTTGACCAGCAGGATTGCGTGCAGGTCATCAAAGAAATCATGGCCCGTGAGCACCCTGATGATCTGGAACACGCCGCTCATGTGCAGCACCTAATCTCCAATTGGAAAAACGACATGCGCCAGCCGCATGAGCTGGTTGGCCAGTTAGACGACCCCATGCTGCAAGTGGGCGCGGCGGTTTTCGTCCAGTACGAAGACATGCTGAAGGCCTATAATGCCGTCGACTTTGACGACCTAATCAATCTGCCGGTACAGCTACTGCAAGCCCAGCCTAGCGTGCGCGAACGCTGGCAGCGCAAACTGCGCTACCTGTTGGTCGATGAATATCAGGACACCAACCTGAGCCAGTATCAGCTGGTCAAGCTGCTGGTGCGCGAGTTTCCACGCTTTACGGTGGTAGGTGACGACGATCAGTCCATCTACAGTTGGCGAGGAGCCAGGCCAGAAAACCTTGGCCAGCTGCAGCAAGACTTTCCACAACTAAAAATCGTTAAGCTGGAGCAGAATTATCGCTCCACCAGCCGCATCCTGCGGGTTGCCAATCAGGTGATCGACAACAATCCGCACCTTTTTACCAAGCAGCTGTGGAGTCAAATGGGCGATGGCGAGCCCATACGGGTGGTACGCACCAAGGACGAAATGGACGAGATGGAGCGGGTTTGCCTTGATTTGCAACAGCGCAAACTGCTGCAGGGCTATGCCTATGGTGACTTTGCCATACTTTATCGCGGCAACCATCAAGCCCGACTGCTGGAACTCAAGCTACAACAGCTTGGCCTGCCCTATAAAATCAGCGGTGGCAGCAGCTTTTTTGCCAAAGCCGAAATTAAGGACATGCTCAGCTACCTGCGTTTATTGGTTAACCCCAGTGATGACGCCGCCCTACTGCGTATCATCAACACCCCAAGACGCGACATTGGTGCTGCCAGCCTCCAGGCCCTGCATCAGTGCGCACAGGCCGAACACTGCAGTCTTTTAGCCGCCTGCCAGCACCCCAAACGCCAGCTGTATTTTGATCAGCGCCAACAGCAGGCCCTAGGCCAATTTGCCGAGCTGATTGAGGATTTAAGCCAGCAACTGCGCGCCAGCCACAAACCCATTCAGCTGTTACGCCAGCTGTGCAGCAACCTTGGTTACGACGAATTTTTACGCCAAGACAGCAGCAACCTCAAGGCGGCAGAAAAACGATTGCAAAACACCCAGTTCTTATTTGATGGCTTGGAGCGCTTGCTGGAGAACAATGACGACGAGGATGAAAGCGAGCTGCAACTGCAAGAGGCGGTGAGCAAGCTGATGCTGCGGGATCTGCTGGAGCGGCAAGAAGAAAACGATGACGACTTTGATGCCATTCAACTGATGACATTGCACGCCAGCAAAGGACTTGAATTTCCCCATGTGTACCTGATCGGCGCGGAGGAGGACATAATACCCCACCGCAGCAGCATCGAAGAGGGTAACCTCGAAGAGGAACGACGCCTGATGTATGTTGGAATCACTCGGGCCAAAAAAAGCCTGTGCCTGACTTGGGCCGCCAAGCGCAAGCAATACGGCGAAATATTCGACTGCAGCCCCAGCCGCTTTATTGAAGAAATGCCGCAAACCGATCTCAGCTATGAAGGCCTGCCCGGGCAAAAAGCCAGCAAAGAAGCGGTAGATGCCGTGGCCAAGGCTGCCTTTGCCAGCATGCTGGGCCGCACTTAACCTCAGGCTCTCACTCCTGCGCTAGCCCGCCTAAGACTTCTTCCTCTGACAAACTGTTACCCAGTCAGCAACCAGCCATGAATTTGCCCTAAAAGTAACACTTACCAGCACAAGGTAACAAATTCGGTAACACTCAGGGTAACAGGTAACGATCGATCCTAGGCCTGGTGGGCGAGCCAAGTATTTAACTGTTGATTTAATAAGCAAAAGGTAATATTTTTGTGACGAACTTCAATTTTCATGCCTGATCATTGTTCATTTATTGCCCATGACCAGACTGTAAAAAATTGGCACGCTTTCTGCTTTGTAATAAGGGAGCAACAAAGACAACAACAAAGCTAAAAAACGGCCACCAACAATAACAACAGGCCAAAAAACCAACAACAACCAGTGTTTGCTAACAACAAAAACAAGTTAAAAAAACCAGCCTTGGCTGGTTTTTTTATATCCAAAACATCGCTCAACAGCCATGTCAGACCATAAAAAAGCGCTCTTACAGCGCTTTTTTATTGCATTCCAATTCAGCTTACATGTGTCTTAGCGGCGTCTTAGGGCTGCATTACTGACATTGACGGTGCCAAAACTACTGGCCGCAATGTCGGTTAAGAACAAGCCTTGCAACTGATGCTCTCTAATAAGATCCCCCTTCGCCAACACCAGATCAGGTGATTCAAAACTGATCAACTGACCTAATTCTGGCTGCCATAGGTATGAGCGCCCAAGAACAGTGTCCTCTACAAACTGCCAATCAAGACTGATTCGCGGGATCAACTGTGACTCGAGCCAACCCAGATCGATCTGACCGTCGGAGCGATACGAGAAGTACACCTTGGCACTGGTGATCATACCATCCTCGACCTGGCCGCAGGGTAGCAGAGCATAGCCATGACAATTTGGGCTACGACCAAAGGGCGCTTCAGCCAAACCGGCAAAAGGATCCGCCTCAGGGCTTGAGACACCCTGCCAACCCACAGCATGACTGGCGACAGAAAGCATCAACTTACTGGGATCAGCACCCAAGGCCAATGCCTTAGTCACCAGACCTTCAGCACTTTGCTCACCAGGTGCGGCGGCACGAATGGAGCTATGGTGCACAGGCTGACTGTCACTACCCTTGGCATAATCCAGCGCCCAGAGATGCACCTGATCGACCAAGGGCATCAAAGCTGGCCAGTCAAGATCTGCTGCGTGTAAGCGCTCGGCCTGCCGCTCACCCACGGTCAGGCTTAGGTAGAATGGTCGATTAAACTCTTGCTGCCATAGGTCCATTTCCCTCTGCAGCTGCGCCATCAACAGCAGGATGTTTGTCGCATCCTCATGCCTGTGTTGCTGTTCGCATTCTGCATTGCCGCCACACACCAATGACCAATGATCTTCGGGGTATTGCCAATCCAGGTGCAGACCATCAAAGGTCAAGGCATATTGATTAAAGAACTGCCGAACGCCCTGAGCAAAACCAACACGAGCCTCCTCAGTAGCGATCACAGTAGCCAAGGCCTCGGACAAACCAGGAGTACCAATTTGCAAATGAATTCGCTGATCATCATGTACCACCTTGGCCCGAGTCAATTGTCCGAAGTTACCTCTTAGGTGGGTGTAAAAGTTATCACCCGCAAAGATTCGCTCGATCATGCCCCAATCATCTTGCAAAACAATGCCCTGATCACTGACTTGCACATCGCTATAAAACAAATCATCAATCGACTCAAAAGGCACATGTTCAAGCAAGAACTCACGCCCATAATAAATGGCATAGCCGGGATAATAGGCGGACAAGCGATGCTGACTAGCGGCCAAATCCACAGGCAGCCCCCTGTTGCTTACAAAGGGCCAGCCTCCCAACTCCATTAGATTACCCTGCACATCCACTGCCAAACCAGCACACCAATCATCAGTAACCGGCTCGAGCCATTGCCAAGGATTACTGGGCTGACCAGACAGTCCGCTGTCCTCTTGCCCTGGCAAAAAATCTAGGTACGGGGATACCCTATAGCTTGCACGATAAATTGCCTGCTGATAAATCACCAGCTGGCCCGTCTGATAGGTCGCCTGTGGATCATAATTATCCTCAGTCGGACACCAGCTCACTGGTTGAGCTGGTTCGAAACGAATCAGACCAGCTATTGGACTGGGCGAGGGCTGATGCGTTGGAATTGGCACTTCAGGAATGGTTGGCTTTGGCGTAGGAGGCTGCCAATCAGGAAAACTGGGCAAGAGTATGGGTAAGGGCGTTGGTGAAGTGCTTGGCATTGGTTGCATCGAACCACCACAACCCGCTGAAGATGTTGGCCTTGGAACATCGGTCGCATCCGTATTACAAGGAGAGGGCGACGGTACCAAAGTCGAGGTTGGCTCGGCTGTGGGAGTCAGGGTAACACTCGGCACACTGGTTGGTAGGGTATCCGCACCAACAGATGAGGATGGTTGAGCTATTGGACTGGGCTGAGGAATATGCCCCTGATCTGGCAACTTGCTGTAGTCGCAAGCCGCCAACCCCATGGCGGAGACAGCGGCCACTGCGGCCAACAGGGTTTTGGGTCTGGTGATCTGAGTCATGTTAAGGCTTCCTAAATTATAATTGTTATCAAGCTCAATACCTTGCATCAAGAATTGAGCCACTTCATGAAAACAATTTCATTTAAAAACATTAACCAGCCATTCGATGTGATACAGATCACAAAGAGGAAAATCTAACAGCACTAGATCCATAACTAAAAAAGGCTCCATCAAGATATGAGGAGCCTAGATTCTTTATCCAGATTGGGCACTGGTTAGCCAAGCTGCTGACGTAGCTGCTGCAGCACCTGTTGCGTTTGAGGTTGGCGTTGCCACCAGCATGCAAAGGCCAGTGCCGCCTGTTCCACCAGCATGCCTAGGCCATCAAACTGCTGTGCCACACCTGCTGCCTGAGCTTGCTGATTAAAGGCGGTTAAGCCCGGGCCATACATCATGTCGTAGCTGGCCTGAACGCCCTGCCAAGCCAGTGGGTCTAAGGCCATGGCCTGACCGGAAAGACTGGCGCTGGTGCCATTGATGATATAATCATAGCCCGACCCCAGAGCCTCTAGCGGCAATGCTTGAATGCTACCGGCCTGGGGCGCAAAGGCGGACATCTGCTGGGCTAACTGTTCGGCCTTGGCCAGAGTGCGATTACTGAGCACCAACTGAGCACCGGCGGCCAACAGTGGGCCGATCACACCTCGCACCGCACCACCCGCACCTAAGAGCAGAATGCGCTTACCGGCCAAGACTAGGCCGCAATTGTGCTCTAGGTCGGCCACCAAGCCTAAGCCATCAGTATTATGGCCCAGCAAGCCCTCAGGCTGGCGCACCAGGGTATTGACCGCCCCTGCCGCCTGAGCTTCTGGGGTTAGCTGCTGACAAAGGGCAAAGGCTTGCTCTTTGAAGGGAACAGTCACATTAGCACCCAAAAAATCGTGCTGAGTAAAGCATTGCAGGGCTGCCTGAGCAAAACCCTCGAGCGGTAATTCCAGAGCCTGGTATTCAAGCTGCAGCGCAAATTGCTGTGCAAACTGCTGATGGATCCAAGGCGATTTACTATGGGCCACGGGGTGACCAAAAACGGCAAACTTGGCCAAGGGAAATTCCTCCATAGGGTTATAAAGGCAGCCTTAGCTGCTAATGTCCGGCTCAGGGGCCAGCCAGTCTTTGGCAATCAAATAATCACTGAGCAACTGTGCCTCTGGACTGTCTGGCGCTGGGTTAAAGCCATAGGTCCAGTGCACCTGAGGCGGAAGGGACATCAGTATGGACTCGGTACGGCCCACGCCGGACTGCAGGCCAAAAATGGTGCCCCGGTCAAACACCAGATTAAATTCCACATAGCGACCACGGCGCTCTGCCTGCCAGTCGCGCTGCTGCTGGGTATAGGATAGATGCCGACGACGCTCAACAATGGGCAAGTAGGCGGCCAAAAAGCTGTCCCCTACCGAGCGGGTCATGGCAAAGCTGTCGGCAAAGCCAAGGCGATCAAAATCGTCATAAAAGAGGCCACCAATGCCGCGCGGCTCTTGGCGATGTTTGAGGTAAAAATACTGGTCGCACCACTGCTTAAACTCTTGATACAGATTTGCGGCAAAGGGCTCAACCGCCGATTTGGCCGTTTGATGCCAGTGCACACAGTCCTCGGCAAAACCATAGTAGGGCGTGAGGTCGTAGCCACCGCCAAACCACCAAACAGGGGGCTGGTTTTCAGGATAGGCGATAAAAAAGCGAACATTCATGTGGCTGGTGGGCACCATGGGATTTTCAGGATGCAGCACCAAGGACACCCCCATGGCCTGCCAAGGGCAACCCGCCAGCTGTGGCCGATGCGCCGTGGCACTGGGCGGCAAGGCGTCACCACGAACATGAGACAGGCCCACGCCTGCTTTCTCAAACAGCGCCCCCTTGGCCAGCACCCGAGTGCGGCCAAAGCCACCCGAGTCGCGCTGCCAGGCATCTTCATGGAACTGCGCCAAGCCATCGGCCTTGGCCAATGCTTGGCAAATTTGATCCTGCAAGCCTTTGAAATAGGCCAACACCGCCTCGGCATCGGCCAAAGTCTGAGCCTGTTGCGACCCTGATTCATTGAGTGACATGCACCGCCTCCTCTAAAAACTGGCTGGATTGAGCAACTAGCGCAGTTGCTGATCGGTTAAATAATGACGAATACGGCTGGGCTGAGCATGACCGCCGAGCTGGCCCGGCAACCAAAACACCTCAGAGCCCAATCGTAGTCGGCATTCCAAGGGCGAGAGTACCGGTGCCTCAGTGGCACGATTAGCCGAGGTAGAAATCAGAGGCCCAGCAAAGGCATGACATAATTGACGCACACCGGCATGAGCGCTGACCCGCACGGCCACGGTGTCATGCTCGCCGTGCACCCAGGGTGGCACACGGTGCTTATGCGGCACCAACCAGGTGTTAGGCCCTGGCCAACTGGCGGCAAGTTTGGCTCGAATCTCCGCCGGCAGGTCGTGCAGCAGAAAATCCAACTGTCGGATCGAGCTGGCCACTAAAATCAAACCCTTATGCTGCGGTCGGCGTTTTAAGCGCAGTAAATGCAAACAGGCTGACTGCTGAAAAGGGTCCGCACCCAGACCCCAGACCGCTTCGGTGGGGTAGGCCACCAGACCACCAGCACGCAACTGATCCAAGGCTAATTTAAGCTGAAAGGCATTAAAGAGCGGCATAATTAAGGCTCAAAAATAAAAGCCTAGTTTACCTGTTGCTGGCCCAATCGTCATCCGCCTTGCGCTGCAGCTATAATCCGCCTTGCGGTGCAAGAAAGCTAAGCACGGCTCAGCCACTGGCCTTGCTGGGCAATGTAACCGTCGAGCTGCAGCTGCAGAATCACCGGCAGTAGTTGTGCCAAGGGGCGATCCAGGCGCAAACAAAGAGCATCTAGGCTGATGGGCACTTCGTCCAGCTCCTGCCAGATCAATTTGGCCAAGCCCTTGAGCGCCGAGCCTGGCTGCTGCTCCTGCTGCAATGGACTGGCCAGCTGGGTACCCATCAAGGCCAGCACATCCTCGGCATCATTGACCAGAGCCGCGCCCTGCTTGATCAACTGGTGACAGCCACGGGCATTGGGATTGTCTGGCGAGCCCGGCATGGCCATGACTTCCCTACCCTGCTCCAATGCCCAACGAGCGGTAATCAGTGAGCCAGAACGCAGATCGGCTTCCACCACCACGACTCCCTGAGCCAAGCCGCTGATGATGCGATTGCGGGCGGGAAAGTGCCAGTTTAAGGCCGCCTCAGTGGGCGGGTATTCGCTAATCAAAGCACCCTGCTCGGCGATCTGCTTGGCCAGTGCCAGATGCCGTTTGGGGTACAGATTGGCCAGACCACTGCCCAGCACCGCCAGGGTATGACCCTGCACCATGGCACCCAAATGCGCCTTGGCATCAATGCCCAGTGCCATGCCACTGGTCACTACCCAGCCGTGATGCGCCAACTGCTCGGCCAACTGGGCTGCGCGGCGCAAAGCGGCGGCACTGGCATGACGACTGCCGACCAAGGCCAATTGCGGCTTAGCCAACACTCGCACCTGCCCCTGCACAAACAACCAACCCGGTGCTTGCGGCAAGGGGCTAAGTTGCTGCGGCCAGCAAGGGTCATTGGGTAACAATAGCTGGATATTGCGCTCTTGCATCAGAGCCAAACTGCGTTCCGCCTGCTGCCAAGCCGAATGAGACTTGCTACTGAGCGCTCGCACCAGCTCGGCAACCGAACTGGGTAAGCAGCTGGGACTGTTTAGCAATGCGCTGGGCTGCATGCCCTGATGCAGTCGCTCGGCAAGGGGTTGATAGCTGATGCCGGCATGCAGCATGGCCAGCAGAGGCAAGCATTGTTTGCTGTCTTGAGGGTTGCTGTTATGGGGCTGGCTGTTAACCTGAGGTTTAGCGCTGTTATCAAATAGGTCGAGCAATAGGTCCTTCATCAAATCTTTCCTCCATGGATTTGTCTGCATGCTAGTATGGACAGCGCCAGCAAATTTGGCAAAGCTGAATAACGAAACTAGTTAAGTTTCTTTAGTAAAATTCTTTAGCACGATTCTCTAGCAACCTTTTTAAGGAACTACCGATGTCCACAACAGATAAGTGGCAAGATTACCATCAGAAAAGCCTTAGCCAACCTCATCGCCCTCTAACCGAACGCGCAGTGGCCGCACAGCAAAGCCCATTAAAGCTGGCCATCGATTGTGGCTGCGGCACTGGCAATGATTTGCTTTATCTGCTGACGCAGGGCTATGAGGTTCATGGCTTTGATAACAACAGCAGGGCCATTGAGCTATCTATGCAGCGATTGGCTACTGAACAATCTGGTAAAGCACGGCTGGACACCCAAGCCAAGCTGACAGTCAGTAGCTTTGAATCCTATGATTACCCCAAAGCAGGCTTAATCATTGCCCACGCCAGTTTATTCTTTGCTCAGCCAACGGAGTTTGCTGCCATCTGGCGAAATATTGTTAACAGCCTGGTATCTGGAGGCGTATTTGCTGGCGATTTTTTAGGCGTAAAAGACAGCTGGGCTGAACATGAAGATCCCATTACCACCAGCTTGGATCAGGCCGAGATCATGGCAATGTTTGAGGAGTTTGACCTGCTTGAGGTCAAGGAAACCGATCGGCCAGGCGCTATGGCCAATGGCCAGAGCAAGCATTGGCATTACTACTCGGTTCTGGCGCGAAAGAAATAAAAAACCACCCACTGGATAACAGATGGGTGGTCATAGGCAGTTGGCCAGCTAGGTCAAGCTACTGGCAAAAGAACTAAGCCTTAGAAACCAATGTTGATGGCGTAGCCCAGTTCGAAAGCGTTAGTCAGCTCGCGGCCACTGGGTGCAGAGCCCTGGCCCACTGCATAACGACCAAAGGTTTCAAATTCTGACTTAGACCAGAAGCCTTGCTCTGCTAGACTGACAGTAAAACCAGCCTGACCAGCCACTGTCCACTGCTCAGAGAAGGTTTGAGGAATCTCTTGTATCACATCCACTAATGAATCGATCTCTGTTCCCAGTACAAATGCCTTACCAAGGCGCGCACCAACATAAGGACGGAAGCGCTGATGAGTTAAGAAGCGCAGATCTGCACCAAGATCAGTCTCCACATAGGCGTAATCTTGCCAATTACCAAAGTGCGCACCAGACACCACACGGTAGCCTACAGTGCTGTCACCGAAATTGCCGACATAATTTAAGCCTAACCCACCAATTAAAGCTGTTTCAGTTTCAACTTCGGTATTCCCTTCCTCTACTGTCAAACGTGCTGCAGGCACACGCAAAGACAATTGAAACCCCTGCAAAGGCTCTAATTCATTAGCTTTAGGCTGGAAACTAACCTCTAAAGAACACCCTTGGGTAATGACTCCAGAAGTATAAATGCTACCCTCAAGGGTACCAGCGGGACAGGTACCGGCAACACTGGTTGGCAATTGATAACCAGAGTCAGCAACCAACTCTACTTCCACTGTCTGACCAGGTTGCACAGGCGTTTCTGACAAAAAGCGAATCTGGCCGCCCTCTGCTTGAACCACTACCGCAGCAGAGGCCAGTGAAGAGAAGGAAATGGCTGCAACAGCAACAGAAATATATTTTAAGCGCATAAAAACTCCATTAAACAAACACTATTCAACATTCCCCCTAGGAGGCTCTAGGGTCACGATCCGGTGCATTCTAACCACTGTTATATAGTTTGCTAGTGACAAAATGATTAATATGGCCAAAGGTTCAGCTGCGGTTTATGTTCTACTTTCAGAACTGGCATCCTGAGCAGTAAAAGGTACTTCTGCCGCCCTGCTTGAGTTGCTGAATGCTCTGACCACAGCGGCGGCATGGCTCTTGTGCCCGGCCATAGACATAGAGCTGCTGAGCAAAATAACCGGGCTGGCCATCACCACCAACAAAGTCACGCAGAGTGGTGCCGCCTTGAGTGATGGCCGCCGCCAAGACTTGCTTAACGTTCTGCACCAGTGCCTCTAGCTCAATAAGGCTTAAGCTCTTTGCTGGGCGCTCGGGATGAATGCCGGCCAAAAACAAGGACTCGCAAGCATAAATATTGCCCACGCCCACCACCAATGGGTTATGCATCAAGGCCTGCTTGATGCTCTGACTCTTACGAGCCAAAGCAGCTTGCAAGTAGTGTGCGTTAAAGTCCGAGCTGAGCGGCTCTGGCCCCAAATGCCGCAAACAGGGATGCTGCTCACCAGCAGGCTGCCACAGCAGGGCACCAAAACGCCTTGGGTCGTGATAGCGCAGCTGCCAGCCCGAGGCCAGAGTGATGAGCAGATGATCATGCTTACGTAGCGGGCTGGCATCATCTGGTGGCAATAATCTTAAACTACCAGACATGCCTAGGTGCCAGATTAGGCTACCTTGCCCCACAGGCATCAGGATGTACTTGGCGCGCCGAGTCAGAGTGCCAATGGGCTGATCAACGATATGATTGGCCAAATCCGGGTCCACTGGCCAGCGTAAATTGGGCTGATACACCTGCAACTGGACAATGGTTTGGCCTTGCAGTTGTTGGCGAATGCCGTTTTTGGTGGTTTCAACTTCGGGTAATTCGGGCATCTTGGTTACTCGGTTATCAATTTGGCTCTGGTGGCTGCAGTGACTTGGCCCAAATCTCAAGGGTCAACCACTGATCTCCTTTACGCGCCAACCGGGGTAGAGAGCCCACCTGCGTAAAGCCAAAGGCACTGTGCAAGTTAATACTGGCCTGATTGCCTTGATCAATGGCCGCCAACAACTGCCAAACGCCTTGCTGCAGGGCACTGCTAAGCACCTGCTGCAACAGCAGCCTGGCCAGGCCACGCCTCTGATGCTCAGGCGCTACATAGATGCTGTGTTCAAGGCTGCCCTGAGTGCATTCTTGCGGACGAAAGGGTTGCCAACTGGCAAAGGCCGCCAGCTGTTGTTGATGCTCCAGCACCCAAAGCGGTTGGCCCAGGTTGCATTTGTTGGCCAGCCAGTTTTGGCATTCGCACACTGACATCGGCCGTTCACGGTAAAAGGCCTGACTGCTGGCCATGACCTGATTAAGCAGCTCGACAATGGCCGGTGCCCAATGGCCACTTGGCCTTGCTGACCAGGTGTAGCCAGCTGCCACCAACTTCGCGGGCAGCTCTAGGTAAGCGTTCGCCTTAGGCACCAACACTGGGTTTTAACCAGAAAATCCACAACAAAAACACGCCCAGGATCACCCTGTAGATGACAAAGGGCTGCATGCCTATACGCTTAATGAAGGCTAAGAAATAATGAATGCACAGGTAGGCACAGACACCAGAAATAATGGCGCCAGCAATGACGAAGGCCCAGGGCGTGTCCGCACCCTGACTGATCAGCGTTTTGGTTTCCAGCAAACCGGCCAAAGCGATGACCGGAATGGAAAGCAAGAATGAAAAGCGCGCCGCTGCTTCACGGCTTAGGCCCAAAAACAGGGCTGCGGTCATGGTGATGCCACTGCGCGAAGTCCCAGGAATCAAGGCCAGAGCTTGAGCCAGACCGATCCACAGGTAATCCCACCAAGTCATGCGCTCAACCTCACGCGCATGGGTAGCATGCTTGGCGCGCCAATCGGACAAGCCTAAAAGTAAGCCAAAGCCAATCAGTGCCCAGGCCAACAGAATGGGGCTGCGCATCTCTGTGCTAATGTAATCCTTAAACAGCAAGCCAAAAACGCCCACTGGAATGGTGCCCAGCAGCACACCCCAGGCCAACTTGGCACTGGCATCCAGTTGCCTGGTTTTGAAGCTAGCAAAGAAGGACTGAATCATCTGGCCAATGTCGCGGCGGAAGTAAATGATCACCGCCGCCAAACTGCCGATGTGTAGGGCCACATCAAAGGCCAGTCCCTGATCTTGCCAATGAGTCAACTCAGGCAATAAAATCAAATGCGCTGAGCTGGAAATGGGCAAAAACTCGGTCAAACCCTGAATCAAGGCCAAAATCCACACCTGTAACCAATCCATTTTTACTCTCCTACTGAATCATTGCTGGCGTTAAAAATTAGGCGCCATGATCGCCAGCAAAATAATGCCTGTCCAGTAAAAAATTGGTCTAAACTGATTTTTATACAGATACTGCTAAGGTAATGGTCATGCGCAACAATGGACCCGTGACAGGCAAAGAAGTCACCCTAACCCCTCAAGATCAGCTGATCTCCATCACCAATCTAAAGGGGGTGATCACTGAAACCAATGCTGACTTCTGCCGCATCGGCAAATTCAGCGAACAGCAGTTATTAGGCCAAGCACATAACATTGTTCGCCACCCCGATATGCCGCAGCAAGTGTTTGAGTTCATGTGGCAGCAACTCAAGGCCGGCAAGCCCTTTCGCGGTGTGATCAAAAACCGCTGTTCTGATGGCGACCATTATTGGGTCGATGCCTATGTCACCCCTGTTTTTGATCAGGGCCAGATCGTGGGCTATGAGTCGGTACGCCAACAAGCTAAACCAGAGGCCATTCACCGGGCCGAAGCCTGCTACCAGCGCCTGCAAAATAACCGTTCAGCCATTGGACTGCTGCACAGAGTCTGGTTGGTACATCAAACCAGTCTCATCTACAGCACACCCCTATTGGCCATCTTACTGGCTCTGGTTTTACTGGGCAGTTCGGTTTGGTGGCAAGCCCTATGGCCATTACAACTCTTTATGGCTGGACTATACATTCAAACCATGATCAGCAATATCAGCGCTCTGATGGGTTCTTTTCATGGCGACGACCTCAGTTGTTACATTTACCAAGGCCAAATCAACCTTGCCGCTAAAACTCGTATGCTGGACAGCTTTCACCGCCGCCATTTGCATACCGTACTGGAACGACTGGGCCAGCAGGGCAAAAGGGTCAAGCAACTGGCCGAGAGCAACAATGGCCAAATGCACTTGCAACAACAGAGCATTGGTCAAACAGAGCAACAGACCAGCAGTATCGCTGCCGCCATAGAACAACTGAGCCAAAGTATTGAGGGCATTCGACAGGCCAATGAGCAGATGCTTGGCGTGATGAAGAATGCCCAGCAAGCCAGTGATCAAGGGCAAAAGCAGCTCCAGCAAAGCCATCACCTGCGCCAAACCCTGGTGCAATCCATGCAGGTTTCCCAACGAAGTGCAGCCCACCTTGAGCATGACAGCAAAGAGATCAGCAAAATTCTGGGCGTGATTGCTGACATTGCAGAGCAAACCAACCTCTTAGCCCTTAATGCCGCGATTGAAGCTGCCCGAGCCGGTGATCAGGGCCGAGGTTTTGCCGTGGTTGCGGATGAAGTTCGCCATCTGGCGCAAAAAACTCAGCAGAGCACCAGCAGCATTGGTAGCATCATTGAACAACTGGCGCGCAACACTGAGAACATGGTTCAAGCCATTAACAACAGCCTAGAAACCAGCGCTCAGAGCGAAGCGGACAGCCAAGAAACCGAACAAATATTTTCGCAATTGGTTGAAGTCATTCACTTAGCAGAGCAACAACAGCAATCCATCAAGGATCAAACCGACCAACAACATTTGGCCACCACTGAGATTGGGCAAAACAGTGAGCTGGTGCTGCGGTTAACCCAGGAATTAACCGCGCAATCCAACAGTGTGATTCAGGCCAGCCATGAATTAGAACAGCAGGTAAAACAACAAACCAACACCATTGAACGCTTCCGACGCACTGGCTAACCCAGCACTAACACAGGCGTTATCCTGCACCAACAAGGGCATCATCCTACGCGCAGTCGCAGGATCCCTCAACATATTGTAAAACCAAACCTTGACAGCCAAATCGGTTCTGATAATGTACTAGTACATGAATACAAACGAACTGCAACAACAGCTGCTGACTTTTTTATTGCAACAGTCAAGGCCTGAGCAACTGCATCAGGCCTTGCAGCAATTATTGTCGCCCAGCGAATACCAAGAGATTGCCAAGCGGCTGCAAATCATCCGCTTGTTGCAGCAGGGAATGCCGCAGCGGCAGATTGCCCAACAGCTGGGCGTTGGCATCGCTACGGTATCTCGCGGTGCACGCGCCCTAGCGCAGCGACCAAAACAGTCACAGCAACCCAAACAGACGCAGCAGCCTGCATCCCTTAGCCCGCCCACCTCTGGCCCAGAGTAGAGCCCATTATGATTCAAACTCGCATACAACTGCCGCGCAAACCTAAGTATTTGCCCCTAAACACCGAGCTGGATGTGTTTGCCCTGTTCAAGAAAATTGAACAGCAATACCAACAATGCTTTTTGCTCGAGTCCTTGGGTGAAGAAAGCCACATGGCGCGCCACTCCATCATCGGCTTTGACCCAGATTACCAACTCTATGCCCGTGGCCAAGAGCTGTTTTTGCAGCACCGTGATGGACAACTTGAGTCTGAGCAGTGCGCCAATCCTTACTATCGCCTGCGTGAACTGATGCCGCAGAATGTCATCTCACGCCTCTATTGCGGCGGCTTAACTGGCTACCTGGGCTACGACGCCATGAACTACTTTGAGCCCAGCCTAAGCATTCAGAGCAGTGAGATGTTTGATGCTTTTCGTTTTGGCCTGTTCACCGACGGCCTGATCTACGACAAGATGACCGGCGAACTGCTGTACTTCTACTACCAGAACAATCGCCTGCCAGAACTGCAAGCCTTGCTCAGCCAAGCAGACCAGATTCGAGAAGACTTTAGGGTGCAGTGTCTGGGCGACAGCATGAACCGCGAGCAGCACGCTGAGGCAGTACAGAAGGTCAAAGAAGACATCCGCGCCGGTAAAATCTTTCAATGCGAGGTGGGCTTTAAGCGTTGGTATCAATGCCAGGGCGACTATCTGCAGTTTTACCAACAGCTGCGCCAATCCAATCCATCGCCACAAATGTACTTCATGAAGTTCGGTGAGCAGCGCATCATCGGCGCCAGCCCAGAGCTGCTGTTTCGCTTGCGCCAAGGCGAAATGGAAACCTACCCTCTGGCAGGCACCACCAAACGCGGTGCCACTGCCGAAGAAGACCTAGAATTGGCGCGCAAATTGCTCAATGACCCCAAAGAAATCGCCGAGCACAACATGCTGGTCGACCTGCATCGCAACGACATTGGCCGCGTGGCACGCTTTGGCACGGTCAAGGTGCGCAGCCTAATGGACATCAAGCGCTTCAGCCATGTGCAGCACATCAGCAGCGAAATCGTAGGCATCATCAGCGATCAGGAAGACATGTTCTCGGCCCTAGCGAGCAACTTCCCTGCCGGCACCCTGACCGGCGCACCCAAGATCGAAGCCATGAAGATCATCAACCAGCAAGAAGAAGACGGTCGCGGCCCCTATGGTGGCGCTCTGGGTCACTTTGCCTTTACTGGCGACTGCACCTTTGCCATCCCCATCCGCACCCTGTTTGCTCATGGCAGCAAGGCCTATGTACAAACCTGCGGTGGCAATGTGTTCGACTCCAATGCCGCGGACGAATACCAAGAAATTCAGCGCAAACTGGCCGGCACGCAACGAGTGCTTGATTTGTTTACCGAGGCTCAGTCATGAAAGTATTGATCATTGATAACTACGACTCCTTCACCTACAACCTTTATCAGTTTGTGGGTGAAATTTTGGAGCAGGGCCGTTCGCAGGGTAAATTAAGCCAGTTTGAACTGCTGGTAAAACGCAATGACGCCCTAAGCCTAGAGCAAATTCGCGCCCTAGCGCCCGACCGCATCATCATCTCACCCGGGCCTGGTTCACCGGATGATCCGACTTACTTTGGTGTCTGCGCTCAGGTCATTCGCGAGCTGGGGCCGAGCATCCCGCTGCTGGGCGTCTGCCTCGGCATGCAGGGCATTTGCCATGTATTTGGTGGCAAGGTAGTACGCGCGCGCCTACCGATGCACGGTAAAATCAGCCCAGTCACTCATGACAACAGCTCGGTCTTTGCTGGCGTGCCTAATCCCTTGGACATCATGCGCTACCACTCCCTGGTGGCCGAGCCACAAAGCCTGCCCAATTCCCTGAGGGTCACGGCCGTGGTGGGTGATCTAGCCGTGCAAGACTTTGACCGCCCTGAGGTCATTGCCAAGGGCGGCGACTTTGACATCATGGGCGTACAGCATCGGCAATACCCCATCCATGGCATACAGTTCCACCCCGAGTCCTTCGCCACCGAAGCCGGCAAAGAGCTGGTGGCTAACTTTTTGGCACTGTAATGATCGCCAGCGCTGTAATGAACTGCAAAACACCCTTGGCAAATGAGCCAAGGGCTTGATCTTGACTCGGATCTTATCTTGGATAAGCAAAGCATCCCTTAGCCCTTACAGCCATTAAAATGCCCTGCTATCAGCCCTAAGGCCTTAATCATAAAGGCTTTTCTCTGCGCTGCTCGTCATGGTATAACAGCCATATTGCCTTTTTGTCACCTTTTTATACCCTGATGGTATTAGCAAACGCTAACCAAAGTCAGCGACCTCTGTTCTTTGTGCTATAAGTTAACTATCTCAGGCATAAAACAAACAAGCTTTGTTAAGTGAGTATTTGATGTCCAATGATGCCGTCTACGATCAAGCCCCCTGGGTCAAACTGTACAGCCCTGCCCAGTTAGCCCTGCACCAAGGCCAAGCCAAAAGCAGCCACCACTGGCACAGCATCCCCGAGATGCTCAGCGAATCCGCAGCCAAATACGGCGCGCAAAAAGCCTTTACCACCTGCATGCCCAATGGCATGAACGGCAGCCTGACCTACGCTCAGGTGGATGAAATGTCGACCGCCTTTGCCCACTACTTACGAGCAGAGCTTGGCCTTCAGGCCGGCGATCGCGTGGCGGTGCAAATGCCTAACTGCCTAAGTTTGCCCGTGGCCGTGATGGGTGTATTAAAATCCGGCTGCATCCTTACCAGTGTTAATCCGCTCTACAAACGCCGCGAGATGAAGCATCAGTTTTGCGATGCTGGGGTTAAGGCCATCATTGTTTGCGACATGTTTACCGACAAGCTGCAAGACATCCTTGAGCAAACCCCCATTAAGCATGTGGTGGTTAGCTCTCTGGCACAGTGGTTTCCGCCCGTGGTACGCGGCGTGCTAAAGCTGGTGTTGAAATACTGGAACCAAGTGATCCCTAAGCACCAGCTCAGTCATCATGACATGGACCAAGCCCTTAACCTGGGTCGCCAGCGGCAAAAAGAACAAAACCTAAACATCAAGGATTATTGGCAAGGCCTAACTCGCGCCGATACGGCCTTGCTGCAATACACGGGTGGCACCACAGGGGTAGCCAAGGGCGCCGTGCTTAGCCACGGCAACCTGCTCGGCAATGTTGAACAAATGGACAGTCTGGTGCAAGGCCATCTGCTCAGCGGCCAAGAAACCGTTCTGACCGCCCTGCCCCTGTACCACATCTTCGCTTTTAGTGTGAACTTATTGGAATTTTGGCATCAGGGTGCGCACAACATCCTAGTGCCCAGCCCTCGCCCGATCCAAAACTGCCAACGCGCCTTTGACAACTACCCCATCAGTTGGATGACCGGGGTTAACACCCTCTACAACGCACTGTTAAACGAAGAGTGGTTTACCGCATTCCCGCCTAAGCATCTAAAAGTCGCCCTTGCGGGTGGTGCCGCACTGCACGCCACCGTGGCCGAGCGCTGGGAAAAGGCCATCAACTGCCCCTTGGTTGAGGGTTACGGCCTAACCGAAAGCTCGCCCGTGCTCTGCTTTAACCCCCTGACCGCCCCCAGACCCGACTGCATCGGCATACCCACACCGGGCACCCAGATGCGACTGGTAGACGACCAAGGCCAGACCGTGCCTCTGGGCCAGCCCGGCGAATTGATTGCCAAGGGCGTACAGATCATGCAGGGCTACTGGCAGCAACCGGAGGAAACGGCGCACGCCCTGCGTGACGGTTGGCTCTACACCGGCGACATCGCCATCATGCAGCCCGATGGCCGCCTGCGCTTGGTCGACCGTAAAAAAGACCTAATTCTAGTCAGCGGCTTTAATGTCTACCCTAACGAGGTAGAAGAGGCCATTGCAGGGCTTGAACAGGTACAAGAATCCGCCGTGGTCGGGGTGCCAGATCCCCTTACCGGCGAACAGGTTCAGGCCTATGTGGTGCTGCGTGAAGAGGGCCTCGACGCTGCTACATTAATTAAGCACTGTAAAAAAGAGCTGGCTGCCTATAAGATTCCCAAGAAAGTCGTCTTTGTTGCTGAGCTACCCAAAACACCTGTGGGTAAGGTACTGCGTAAAGATGTTCGTGCCATGGCCTTGGGCCAATCCACTGCTGCTTAATGATTAGGAGGCTGCCATGCTAAGCCCTTTTGAAGAAAGTCTGCTGTCGATCATGATGATCATTATCATGTTCGGCATGGGCGCCAGCCTGACCTTTCGAGATTTTCGCATTGCCTTTAAACAACCTCGAGCCATCGCCGTAGGTTTCAGCTCACAGTACGCTCTGATGCCTTTGATCGCCTTTGGCTTGTCTTGGCTGCTTAATCTGACTCCGGCTCAGACGGTCGGCATGGTTTTGATCGGCTGTATGCCCGGTGGCACCACCTCCAACATCTTTGCCTATTTTTCCCGCAGCCTGCTTAGTCTGAGCATTATGATGACCATTTGCTCGACTCTGGCAGCCTTCGTCATGGTTCCGCTACTGATGCAGCTCTACACTCAGGGCATTGATGAAGCCTTGCGCATACCGCCAGATCAGATCGCCAGACTGTTGTTTGCGCTCTTGATTCCTACCTTGATTGGCATCTGGTTAAGGCGCAAAAATGCCAACATCGGGGCCGTGGTGGAACTGACCGGCGGCATCTTGGGTGCACTGGTGATTATTTTCTTACTGGCCACCTGGGTACCCCGTAACTGGCAGTTACTGCTGACCACCCCTTGGACGGTTTACATCGCGGTCATCATGGTCGGCCTGATTGGCTTTAACTTTGGCTACTTCTTTTCTCGCCTATTGGGTTTAAATCCTCAAAAGTCGCGCACCGTGTCCCTAGAAACGGGCATTCAAAACGGCCCCTTGGCCGCCTTGATCGTTAGCCTTAGCTTCAGCGGCAGCGTTCAGCAAGAAATTCTGCTGATCCCAGTGATGTACTCCCTGTTCATCGTGCTCAATTCCACGGCGGCGACCTTTTTCTACCGCAAGTGGACCTTTAGAGAGGAACTGGCAAGGGATCAAGCCAAGATCGAACCGGCCAGTACAGGTAGCCCTGCGCCCTAGGGCACTGCATTAATCATGTCCAAAGGCTGCTACTGCAGCCTTTTTGTTATTGCAGGGCCAAGCCAAAATTTGAGCCCTTGCGTACAGGCAAGAAAACAATAGCGAGCTCTGCATGCGCATTCTTTGGCTGGATCGACAACTACGACTGCAAGACAACCCAAGCCTAGCCCTGGCCCTAAGAACACCGGGTCCGATCATTTTGCTCGCCTGCCCTTGGCAAGCAAGCAACCCTGAAAGCCAATGGCTACCCCAAGCAAGCGGCCTGAGCCTTGAGGCTTGGCTCAGGGCTGCCCTCGACTTGCAGCAACAATTGGCCAAACTGGGCCAGTGCCTCAACATCAGCCTAGAGCCCGCTCAACAGCTGATCCCTAGGCTGTTGCCGCCCAATCAAAGTTGCCTTTTGCTGACCGATGCGCAATACGACCAGCAAAAAACTCAATGGCTGACCAAGCTGCCTTGTCAAACACCCCTACCTTGCAGCATACAGTGCCTAGGCGACAACCAACTGTTAAGCCCAGAGCAAACTAGAGGTGGGGCTAAGCACATTGGCCGCTTCACGGCGTTTTATTACTTGCAGAATCAGGAGCCGCTCAAACCCGAGTTGGATCTGCACCCCGAGTCTATTCAGGCACAGAGCATTGATCTGCACTGGCCTACCAAGTCATGCCGCCAAGACTGGCAGCAGCCCATCAGCAGCAGTGATTATCAGCCCTGGCTAGAGCAGTACCTATGGCACAAACAGCAGGTCAGGCACTACAAACAAAGCCGTAATGCCTTCCTTGGTTTAGGCAATTACAGCGGCATGAGTGTTGGCCTCAGCCTTGGTAGCCTGTCGGTGCGCCATCTATACCAACAGATCAGGGCCCATGAGCAACAATTGGGCAGCAACGAGTCCACCCAAGCATTGATTTATGAACTCTATTGGCGGCACTACTTTCACTGGCTGGCACGACAACTGCAGGCAAGGCTATACGCCAAAACGCCAGAACTTAGCCCTAGGCAGGCCAGCTTGCTGCAACACTGGTGTCTGGCGCAAACCAAGCACCCCTTGATTAACGCCATTCAGCACCAACTGCAGCAAACCGGCTTCATCAGTAACCGCGCCCGACAGATCACGGCTTCTTATCTGGTGCATGATCTAGGCCTGCCCTGGCAATACGGTGCGGTCTGGTTTGAACAGCAGTTACTGGACTACGATCCTGCCAGCAATTATGGCAATTGGGCCTACATAGCCGGACATCATCCGGCCAGTCAAAAGCCTCATGTGTTTGACATTAACAGGCAACAGCAACGCTATGACCCCAAGTCCGAGTTCATACGCCAGTGGCAGCATGGCTGATCCAAGGTTTGCCTTGATAGCCAGGCTTGGGGAGCATTGGCGCTTGGCCTAGGGCAGTTGCCACTGTAGGCTGGACCATGCAAAGTCGTTGCGCAACCAGCGTATTTCCAGCTCCAGTTGCTCGCTTGCCAAGGGCGGCAGGCTGGCTTGCAACACACTGCCCTGCCATTGATGCTCAAGGCTGAGTTCTTGGTCTTGCAGCCACAGCCGCAACTCTACCGCCTCAGGCCGGATGGCCCTTTGTTCTTGACTGAATCCCATGCGCAACTGCCACTGACCGTCCTGCTCGCGCCAATGCCACCAATAGTCCCACGGACTGACACTGCCCTGCCCTACTCGGCCACCAGAGGCCAAGGGCTCAGGCTGGGTTGCCTGCAGGGGTGTTATCAGCCTTGGAGGCTGTTGCGCCATGATGGCAGTCACCAGCAGCATGATCACCAGCAAACCCAACTCTAGATGCAGGCTAATGGCCGCACGACGGCGTAAATCCGTCCAAGTTAGGTCAGCATTGGTCCGTTGCCAAGCAACCAAAGCCGGCAGCAAGGCCCAACGATGCCAAGCGGCCAACATCAAAATCATGCTCAACAGACCAAGCTTCAGCAATAATAATCCTGAATAACTGTTGGCTTGCCAGGGCCAACTTTGCTGCCAGAGCAAGGCCGAGCCTGCCGCCAAGGCCAGCAGCAACAGCCACCAAGCGCGCTGACTAAACTGCCTAAGCCACTGGCTCAAGGCTGCTTGATCTAAGTTCGGCAATGAACGGCACAGATGCGCCAGTGCCGCCAACCACAGCGCGGCCAGCAACCAATGCAGGCCGTACACCAACTGCAACCAGAGTGGCCAAACCGCCGAGTGACCCTGCCCAATTACCGCAGTAAGCAACAGCCCGCTGACCAACATGGCCGCCAGTTTCGGGTAACTAGAATACGCTAAGCGATACAGCAGCCATGCAATGGCCAGCAATACCGGCGCCCGCCATTGAATCTCATGGCCGCCAGCCTGCCACCAAGCCTGAAAGCCAACCAGCAGAGGGAGAGGCAACCCAAACCAAGGGCGAACCGGCAAGCCAGACAGTAGCAGTAAGCAGTTACCAACCAAGTACAGCATCAGCAGTAAAGTACTGGCCGCCAGCAGCCAGCCCGGCCAAGCCACAGTACGCCAATTGCCCGGCTCCTGCGGCAACTGCCATTCTTGTTGTTGATGTTCGCCCCATTGCCAAGGCAGATCACCACTGACCACATGACCATCGACCGAGCGCACACGCCATGTTAGCCAATAGTGGCCAGGCGGTAACTCAGGCAAACTCTGTTCTAAACGCTCAGCCTGATGCTGCCAGGCTGGCAATTCAAGGTCACCCTGACTGCCGATCAACCTTAGCGACAAAGGCTCAATGGGCTCGTTAAAGAGCAGCCTTAGGGTCTGGGGTGCCTGCTCAGTGCTCGGATTGGGCGACCACTGCACCTCCAGCAGCTGTGCATGAGCCCAAAGCGGACCACTGAGCAAGGCGCAGAGGAAAAGGATTAACACTGACCGCGATTGGCCGTGTCTAGCCGTTAATGTTTTCATCATGGCCTCACAAGGCAGACCGCCTAGCGGCCTGCACGGGGCAAAAGAATATACAGCCGCCCAAGGGGCGGCTTAGGAGTACAGCTAAGCTGCCCAGCGGCAGCTCGGAAGCCTAGATAAGCCACCTTATGGGCGGCTAGGACTGGCTTATTGCACCACTACTCGGGCCGCAGGGTAGCGAGTACTGGTATCGGCTTCGATCCAGCGCGAGACTTCATCACCGCAGTACTGCAATACCGGCACCAGCAGTTCACCCTGAGCATCGGCTGCTATGCGGCCACGGAAAATGAACTCATCATAGTGCTCGTCCAGCAGCTCGCCACCAAACCAGCGCAGCTCGGTTACTTGATCGTCTTCACGAGTAATCTCCAGCTGCCAACCCGCTTTAGGCATTGGCCTTACACGGTCCATCTGCGCTGGAATGCTGACTCGCAGTTCGGTGGTGGCCTTACCAGCACAGCCGTGAGGGACTTGCAGTACAGCGCGGTACATGCCCGGACTGGTGGTGCGCTGTTGCAGGGTGACATGGGCCAAGGCAGTGGTGCTGATCAATAGAGTTGCAAGCAAAGTAACAATGGTTTTCATGGTCTTAATCTCAAATAATTTAATCTAAAAAAATAGTCATGCATGACCAAGCCACCGGCCTGGCCAGATATAAAAAATAGCAATGGAATTAAGCAGTCAGCGGTGGGGCTCGCACTCTAGGGCGCCACCAACAACCATGACGAGGCTTGGCCGATGGGAAAGGGAACAACAGGCTTGATGGACTGGCCAACAGCCAACTGGCGAACAACAGGCAAAGCAGTATTGTCAGGCTGGCAACCAAACACAGCGGGCAAAAGCCGCTCATGCTACTGTGCAGCTCATGGTCTTGCTCGATCTGCTCTGTTAACTCCGCATGGCTTGGCAAATCCATTGGCGCAAGGAAGGGCAAATAATGCTGCTGAATGGCAGCAGGCAAGGTACTGATGCTGTGCTGATGAGACTGATGCAAGGCCGGATGATCCGGCAACAGCTGAATGGGCGACCAAGACATCAGCGGCATACTGATGGCATGCCATAGCAGCATTCCTTGCCAGACTAGGGCAAGGAAGAGCAAGATTCTAGCCATGGAGCTAGGCTGCTTGGCATGTTGGCTATGCATGATTATGGGTGGTCAATTATAGATGATCTTTTTCTACATCTTACCCGAGCAAAAAAAATTATGAAATCAATTTAGCCAGCTGACCGCCAAATGGGCATAGACAGGGATACCAATTAACACATTGAGCGGGAAGGTTAAGCCCAGCGCACAAAGCATGGCCAAGCCGATATTGGCTTCGGGCACGGCTGTGCGAATGGCTACAGGTGCCGCAATGTAGGATGCACTGGCTAAAAGACTGGCTAATATTAAGGCCGTACCCGCTGGCAAGCCCAGAATTGCACTGGCGGCCAAGCCAATCATAGCCAGAACAAAGGGCGCAAGCAGGGCAAAGCTCAGCAAACGCCATTGCTTCCATGGGAAGGGCCTTAGGGTATCGGCAGCAACCAGACCCATCTCCAACAAAAACAGCGCTAAAATGGCTTTAAAGGCATGAACAAACATTAGGCTGACCTCTGCACCCTCTTCCGGTCCATAGAGCCAACCGATCAGGACACCACCAAGCAGTAGGATCACGCCCCTATTGGTCAGGGTCTCATGCCAAAGCTGCATCGGCTTTTGCTCGGCCTTTTGCTGGCGGAAGCGGCTATAGAACATCAAGGCCACAACAATGGCTGGCACCTCCAACAATACCAAAAACAGGGTTGCCTCGGGGCCAACCAGCATGCCTCTCCCCAATGCAAAAGCCCAGGCCACCGCAAAGGTACCGGCACTGACCGAACCATAGTGGGCCGTCATGCTGGCGGCATCGGCTAGGTTCAAACGCATCACAAAGCGAAACAAAGGGAACATCAGTAGCGGCAGAGTCACACCCAGAGCCAGCACAGTGACCAGGCTAGGCACCAGAGCCCAGCTTAGGTTGCCATGCATGGCCAAACCACCCTTTAAGCCCAGTGTTAGCATCAAGATCAAACTTAGGGTGTCATAGGCGGCCTTTGGCAGGCTGAGATCGGATTTTAACAGGCCCGCTATTAGGCCCAGCAGGAAAAACATCACCACTATATCAGGCATCATGACTCCTTATTCTTTGTTATTAAATGGGTCTTATTATTGTTTAACAATCATTAGATCCATAAAGGCCAACAACCTTTTATGTTGGCCACAAAACTTGTTAACCAGCCTAAGCCCTAGGGCCTAACTTCTGTATTAGACTGCTTTTTTGGCAAGACCTCCCAGACGAAGGTTAGGGCACCGAATAGGCTTAACAGAGCTGCAATGTAGGCAGCCTGAGTAAAGCCACCTAACCAGTCATAAAGCAATCCACCTGTTAATGGCCCAAAGATACCAGCAAGGGCATAGCCCAGAAAGACATAGGGATACACCTTGGCGACATTGTGTACACCATACAGCTGGGCAGTTTCTTTAGCGAAGAGCACAAAATTGCCACCAAAACCAAAGCCGATCAGACAGGCTAATACCAAGAATAAGGCATCGTTCAAGGGTACCAAGGCGAGCAAGAAAATCGCCAAGGACTGTAAGGCCAAGGCCAATAAGATACTAAGAGGTGCCCCCAAGCGATCTGAACAGTAGCCCCAGCTTAAACGCCCGGCAAAATTTGCGACAGCAAAGATAGAAACACTTAGGATGAGTATGGAGTTAGTGAGATGCTGCAGTTCACCCATTGGCTTGAGATTACCAATGACGAGCAAGCCTGCAAAAGTACCAAAGAAAATGCCCAAGAACAGACGAATAAAGGCCGCTTCTTTAGCAAAAATACGGAATGAAGCCGACTGTTCTAATTCGACTTTGGGCCCATGCATCAATAGGGCGGCACCGGCCATCAATAAGCCATATACCACAGCTTGAATAGCAAAAATTCCACCAACTGTAAGCCCGACCTCTAGTAATGGGGTTGCCCAAAACGTTAACAATACAGCAGCGAGGCCAAAGCCAGCTGCTGCAACGCCGGTCATCAAACCTTTTTGTTTCGGGTAATGCAGCACTGGCAATGTGATGGCTGCCAAATAACCACAGCCAGTCGCCATTCCACCTAGCACACCCACACCCAATAATAGCAACCAATAATTACCCTGGGATATGGCCGCCAAGCCATAGCCAAGGGCAAACAAGATCGAACTAACAGCCACCAGAGCTCTGGTTGAAAACCTAGCCTGAAACTTGGCAGCCAAAATCATGGTCAAAGGGAAGACGGCGATCAAAGCGCCAAAAACAAATTGCAGTTGCGCTGAGCTGTAACCATATTGCGCTCGCAATTCCGGAACAAAGAGGCTCCAAGCATAAACACCACCCAAACAGAGCATGATCACCACCGAGGCAATCAAAGCAAGAATAGGACGCATGCATTTCTCCAGCAATTTTAGACCGCTGCATAATACCCGGTATCAGGCATTGATAAAAATAAAGATTTACAACAGTATATATAGACAATAATCAATGGATTTCGGTATGCAAACTCGACATCTTACTTTTCGACTGCTGCAGGTTTTTGTGCAGGTAGTGCGCTGTGGCAATATAAGTCTGGCAGCAAGGCAATTGCATTTAACTCAACCCACGGTGTCACAGCAGTTAAAACGTCTGGCAGATACTTTAGGCGAGCCTTTATTAAGCCACGATAACGGCAAACTGACCTTGACGCCTGTAGGCGAAGCCCTGTACGAATTGTGCCAAGACACCCTTGGACAATTCGATTCTTTCGGCCAGTTTCTTGAGGATTATCGATCGGGTCTTAGAGGGCAATTCAGCCTAGCCCTAGTTAACACCGCGCAATACATTTTGCCGCGAATCATTGGACCTTTTCAGGCAAAGTACCCAAACATCGAAGTGCGGCTGCAAATCGGCAACAGACAACAGGTTCTGGATTATTTTGAACATCAGGCTGACGACCTCTATGTCTTCAGTCACCCACCCAGTAGTGCTTCCAGTAGGGCAGCAAGAATCATCAATAATCCCTTAGTGATCATTGCACCAAAGCAGCACCCCCTGAGCCTGGCCAAAGAATTGTCATTTGAGCAGCTATCGGCTGAACGATTTCTGCTGCGCGAGCCGGGATCAGCCACCAGAATGCTGTTTGACAGCTGGCTATTAAATCAAGACTTCTTGCTCAGTAGCAGCCTACAGATGGCTAGTAATGAAGCCATTTGCGTTGGCGTGGCCAGTGGTCTTGGCTTGGCGGTGGTATCGCGCCATGTGTTAGCGGGGTTCTTAAACGAAGTCACCATTTTGCCAGTGTCTGGCTTCGAGCTTCACAGCCATTGGCATTATGTTAGGCGTACAGGGCATCAATTACCCATGGCCGCACAGCGCTTCGTCAACTTTACACAAGACAACCTACAGCACTGTCTTGACCCACGCTGGTTAGCTAAAGACCTGCCGATGCTGACGCAAAAGTTATTGGGTTGATGTTTGCCAGCAAGCCATAGCGCACAAGCACATCATTTTTTAAGACTATGTGTCATAGGCGCCTAAATTATTTTCAAAATCGAACTACAAAATAGTAATTTTGCTAATAGGCAAAATTTGATGCCTTGTTATGATGTCTAAGTCTGCAGGAGCTTGAAGGACATGGATTAGGGTAAGGACACTCACAGGGATGTTGGAAAACCAAGGAACTGCATGGAGCAGTATCAGGGAATAATATCAAGCTAAGGGCTTAAGGAAAGGCACTGCTACACTTTATAGACCGCCTTATGGCGGTTTATTTTTACGCTTTGTTGTGACGAGAAAAGCCACCTCTCATACTGGTGCGGCTCTGGCAGGCCAACTACTGATCCAATCATCCTGCAATAATAAGTCACCCTACTCCAGTCCCAGTCACCATGCGACAGTTCTAGTCACCCTGCGCGAAGTCGCAGGGTCTTATGGGTAACTTAAACAATCATCAAGAGATCCAGCGACTGGACGTGGGATGGCTTGGCCTGTTAAATGTACCACTGTCGATAAGAAAAAAAAAAACCCGCAAGCTGAGCTTACGGGTTTCTTCATTTAAGAGCCTGACGATGACCTACTCTCACATGGCGAATGCCACACTACCATCGGCGATGCGCTGTTTCACTTCTGAGTTCGGA
>SKIB01000140.1 GCA_007116635.1 Saccharospirillaceae bacterium | reverse complement strand
CTCAGTTTACAGCCCCAAGCCCGGATGAGCAGACCGACATTGGGCAAATGGCGAGGGTTTGCGTATATTGAGAAAATCATTCATCGCGAGAGAGAGTCATGACGCTATTTTCGCCTCAGATTGCCCAGTCATTACTGGATCAGGCCCTGTCCTTGGGCGCAGACTTTGCAGACATCTTTGTTGAACGCCAACAGCGGCAACAGATCAGTTGTTTGAACCAACAGGTGGAATCGGTGCAGCAAGGCATCGATTTTGGTATTGGCATTCGCCTATTGTTTGGCACACAGGTGGTGTACGGCTACAGCAATAACCTGCAGCAACAAAGCCTCAGCCAACTGGTGGCCGAGCTGGCCAAGCGCTACCAAAACCGCGACCCGCGCCAAGCTCAGCCCTTGGCTTGGCAAATGCACCCCCAGCAGCACCCCAGCCAGCGCACGCTGCTGCAAGACCCAGCGGTGGACGAGAAAGTACAGTTTTTACTGGCTGCGGACCGCCAAGCCAAGTTGGGCGAGCGCATCAGCACCACCAAGAGCTGGTCGTTGCAGCGCCAACAATGGGTCGAGATTTTTAACAGTCAGGGCCTGCATTGTGCCGATGAGCGTAACTATTTACGGGTCGGTTTAACCGCCATTTGCCAGCAGGATGGCCAGCAATTCAGCGGCAGTGAAAACTTTGGTGGTCAAATCGGTTGGGAGTTGGCCGGGCAGCACAGTGCTTCTGGCCTAGGCGAAGAAGCCAAGCGCCAAGCCCTGATCAATGCCTCGGCCAAGCCCTGCCCCTCTGGCCGTATGCCCGTGGTGATCGGCAATGGCTTTGGCGGGGTGATCTTCCACGAAGCCTGCGGCCATTTGCTGGAAACCACTTCGGTGGCCAAAAAGGCCTCGGTATTCCACGACAAGTTAGGGCAAACGATCGCTCACCCCTGCGTTAATGCCGTGGACTCGGGTCTGGAAAGCAATGCTTGGGGCTCACTCACGCTGGACGACGAGGGCATGCCCACTCAGCGCACCCAGCTGATCAAAGACGGTCAGTTGGCTGGCTTCTTGGTCGATTATGTTGGCAGCTTGCAAACTGGCTACGCCCGCACCGGCTCAGGTCGGCGTGAAAGCTACCGCTTTGCTCCGGCCTCGCGCATGCGCAACACCTACATCGAGCCCGGCCAAGACAGCTTCGACGACATGATCGCCAGCATTGATAAAGGCATCTTTGCGGCGCGCATGGGCGGCGGTTCGGTGCAGCCCGGCACCGGCGAGTTCAACTTTGCCGTGACCGAGGGCTATTATGTGGAAAACGGCAAAATCCAGCACCCGGTGAAAGCCTGCACCCTAATCAGCACCGGCCCCGAAGTGCTCAAAGAAATCAGCATGGTCGGCGACGACCTGGCCCTGGCTTGCGGCATGTGCGGCTCGGTCAGCGGCAGCATCCCGGCCAGTGTTGGCCAGCCCAGCTTAAAAGTGAATTCCATTGTGGTAGGAGGCAACGCCTAATGCAGCATCAACAAGCCATTGATCTGGTGCTGCAACTTGCAGCCCAACAGGGAGCCACTGCCGAGCTATTATTTGAGCGCAAGCAGGGTTTTAGTCTCAAAGCCAAGCAGGGCGAGATCGACGAGCAATCCTTGAGCGACACCTCAGTGCTGGGCTTGCGTCTGTATCGCGAGCAGCAGATTGGTTTGGCCTACACCGAGGCCTTGGACGAGCAGGCGCTGCAGACACTGGTGCAGCAAGCGCTGGACAGCAGCCGCTATTGTCAGGCCGACAGCGCGCATCAACTGCTGGTGCATCAGCATCAGCTGCGCACCCCTGCCGATCTGAACCCGCCTGAGCAGGTGCCCAGCTTGGTGCAAGGCATCGAGCTGTTGTTGCAGATGGAGGCCGAGCTACTGGCCAAGCCTAAGATCCACAGCCTGCCCTACAACGGCTTTGGTTTTCAGCAGCAGCATAGGCTCTTGGTCAACAGCCAGGGTCTGCGCGCTGAAAGTCAGACTCAGGCAGCTCACCTCTATGCCTATGCCCTGGCCCAAGAGGGCGAGCGCAACGCCATGGAGGGCTTGGCTGTGGCTGAGCGTGATTGGCAGCAGATTTCAGCCTTGCGGCTGGTTGAGCAAGTCAGTGCTGAGTCCTTGGCCATGCTGGAAGGCAGCAGTATTACCAGTGGCCGCTATGATGCTGTGTTCAGCACCGAGCAGCTGGCCAGTTTGCTCGACATCTTTAGTCTGGTGTTCTCTGGCAAGGCAGCGGTGGATGGCATCAACCCTTGGGCCGACAAACTGGGCCAAGCCGTGGCCAGCAGTCAGCTGCAGCTGTTTGACCAAGCGCTCGACAGCCAAGGCCTGGGCTACAGCCTGTTTGATGCCGAGGGTACGGCTTGCCAAAATCTGTGCTTGCTGGCCGAGGGTCAGCTGCAAAGCCTGATTCACAACGGCTACAGTGCGCACAAGCTGGGGCAGCAAAGCACTGGCCATGCCAGTCGCAGTGCTAAGGGTGCGCTGGGCATTTCGGTGCATCAGTGGTATCTGCCTGCGGGCAACAGCTCGGACGCCGAACTGCGTCAAGGGCAATACCTTGAGATCACTGGCCTGCAGGGTCTGCATTCTGGTGCTAATCCCATCAGTGGTGATTTCAGCTTTGGTGCCAGTGGTTATCTCTGTCGTGACGGTCAGCGGCAGCAGGCGGTGCGTGGTATTACCCTAGCGGGCAACTTCTACCAGCTGCTGAATCAGATTCAGGGCATTGGTCAGCAAAGTCTGTGGCACCCTAGCCGCAGCTGCCGTCTGGCTCCTGTGCGCTTTGCTGGGTTGCAAGTGGCGAGCTAGGTTTTCCCTGTGCGCGTAGAGGTCACTCTGCGCGCAGGATGACATCCGCCACCAAACCAGCGACTGGTCAGCAAACGGAAGTCTCGTTCCTGACTGGTGGGCGCAGCCAGCCTGCCCAACTGTTGCTGTAGATCAATGCAACACCTAATAAGAATTATTTGTGTTTGCTTCTGTTTTCGGAATCATTTGTAATCCAGGCTCAGACTTCAGCCTTCGGCAGCAATGCTGCCTGACAGAGGATCAGCAGATGACTTGGATGATGCCCCTAACCCAATGGCTTGAGCGCCAAAGTTTGAGGTGCATTGGCTTGAGAGCCTTGCAAATGGCGCATTACCAAGCACGAGTCGCGCGAGAATTACAGCCTCTGGCCCTGCCCAAAGCAGCCAAGATTCTGTGTTTGGGCTGTGGCTACTTACCCCTCACCGCATTTTGCCTGGCACAGCAGGGCTTTCAGGTCGTGGCGGTCGACCGCGATGCCAAGGCCTGCCGCATGGCGGCCGAATGGCTCGACCAGCAGCAACAGTGTCATAAATTGGGCCATCCTCTGGTGCAGGTTGTTTGCGCTGAGGCGGGAGAAGTTGCCGCACAGGGCTTCCAACTGGTGCATCTGGCAGCCCAGATCCAACCGCAGCAGCAGGTGATTCAGTCCCTGTGGCCAAGCATGGATAAAGAGGCTTGGTTGCTGGCTCGCCTGCCCAAGGCCTGGCTGCAATCGGCCTATCAGGCTTTGCCTGCGCAGCTGGGCCAAGATGGTCTGTGGTATCAACAAAAGCAGCGCCAGTCTTGGCTTGATTGCGGTCAGCAGCCTTGGCAGCAGGTGCAGGCATGAGCCAAAGGCTCAAGCAGCGGCTGATCAGTGGCTTGCTGTTGCTGCTTGCCTTGGCCCTAATGTGGGGTCTGTTGCGGTATTTGGGTTGGTATGAACTGCGCCAACTGTGGCAACAATTAGGCCTTGTGCCCCTGCTGTTGCTGATGCTGTTGCAGTTGGCCACCATGCTGCTCACGGCCAAGGTCTGGCATCTGTGGCTGTGCCGCCATGAGCAGCCACCGCGCTTTTATTGGGTTGCTCTGAGTCAGTTGGTGGGTTACTGGGCCGAAGCCATTACCCCATCGTCCAAGTTAGGCGGTGAAGCCAGTCGAATTTTGCTGCTCAAGCAACGCAGCCAACTCAGTTATGCTCAGCTCAGTTCCAGTCTGCTGGCGGCCAAGCTCAGTTCGTTACTGCCCTTTGTGCTGCTGATGCTGGGGCTGATGCTGTTGGGCTTGGGCCGTTGGTCTTTACCCTGGTGGCTGTACCCAATCTTATTGCTGATGATGCTGGTGCTGGGTCTGGCCTTTTTGTTGCTGGCTAAAGCGTCCAAGGCGGCTAAAACAGCCCCTGCCCCGCAGCCAGCTCGTCGCTGGACTGCTATTCCTATCCCGCAGCCAGCTCGTCGCTGGACTGCTTGGCTCACCCCCATTCAACGCATGTTGCAGCAAACCCATGAGCACTGGCGGCAGGGCTGGCCTTGGCCGGAGTTGCTGCTGAACGCTTTGGTTTGGTTGGCCTACCCCTTGAAGGTCATTTGCCTTGCCAGTCTGTTGGGTTTGCCTAGCCCTTGGCTGCTGCTGGCCTTGGCGGTAATGGTGGCTTATTTGGTGAGCATGCTGCCCCTATTGCCCGGCGGCATTGGCAGCTTTGAGCTGAGCATGGCCATGGTGTTGGTGCTGGGCCCTTTGTCGTTGGAGCAGGCTTTGTTGCTGGCGCTCTTTACCCGTTTAGTTACCTTTTGGCTGCCGCTGCTACTGTCGTTGGCGGCCAGCTTGCTGTGGCTGTTACAGCTTGGCCCGGCTCGCGCTTCTGCCCCTTATGAGGAATCCTGTGATGCACCCCATTAATCAATTTCGCGCTAATCAGTGGTTAGTGCTGGCTGATCAACCTTCGCAACCCATGCTGCTGGATCTTGGCATGCACCAAGGCCTGCGCCTGAGGTATCTGGGTAAGCAGTTGGGTCGTGGCCCCTATATGGTGCAATGGCAAGGCCGCACACTGGCCGTGGACGCCAGCCTGCTCCAAGACCTACGTTTCACTGCGCTGAGCAACGAACTGGAGTTGGGCTATGCTGGCCGTTGATGCTACCTGGTTATTGATTGGCGCGCCCAACATTGGCAAGAGCGTGATATTTAATGCCCTTACTGGTCGGCAGGTGCAGGTGGCAAACTACGCAGGCGCAACGGTTAGCTACCATCAGGCGCAGTTGAAGCAAAGCGCTCAGGCCCTGATTGATGTGCCGGGCATCTATGGTTTTCACGCCGCCAATGCTGCCGAACAGTTGGCAGTGGACCTGCTCAATGGTCGCCTTTGTGGCCCTGCGCCCGCCTGTTGTGGTGCCGATGCGCCCGAAGCCCAGGCCAGAGCCAGCACTGGCCTGTTAATGGTGTTGGACGCCTGCAACCTTGCGCATGGCTTGCAATTGATGGCTCAGGTGCAGCAGCAACGGCCGGATTTGCCCATGGTGCTGGCCATTAACCGTTTGGATCTGGCACAAGAGCGTGGCCTGCAGCTGGACTTGGCTTTGCTGGCCGAGCGGCTGGGTAAGCCGCTATACCCTCTGGTGGCCAATATGGGTCAGGGCATTGCTGAGCTGGCTCAGGGCCTAACGGCAGCAGCGCAGCCCTCGGAGCCAAGGCTGCTGACTAAGCAACAGCAGCAAGAATTGCTGGCCGAGGTGCAACAGCAACCGGACTGGCAACTGAGCTGGCGCGACCGTCTGGGCAATGCGCTGGTCAAGCCTTGGCCGGGGTTGCCTCTGGCGCTGCTGGTGCTGGTGTTGAGTTTTGCTTGGGTGATCGGCTTTGGTAAGGCCATTCGTGTCGGCCTGTTGCTGCCCTTGATGAATCAGTGGTTGGCGCCCAACATCATGGCCTTTGTTCAGTGGTTGTTGCCTCAAGGACTGCTGCAACAGGTGTTGATCGGCGACTATGGCGTACTGCTCAAGGGCATTGAGTGGCCCTTTATGTTGGTACTGCCCTATGTTTTTTCCTTTTATCTGTTGCTGGCGCTGCTGGAAGACAGCGGCTATCTGGCGCGCTTAGCCACCCTAACGGATGCCAGTTTGCGCCATTTGGGTCTGTCTGGCGCGGGCATTATTCCGCTGATCATGGGTCTTGGCTGTGGTATTCCGGCCATTCTGGCTAGCCGTTCCTTGCCAAGCCAAAAGCAGCGACTGATTCTAGTGACCCTAGTGTGCTTTTCCGTGCCCTGCATTTCGCAGTTGGCGGCCTTTATGGCGCTCTTTGCCGATCAGCCCCTTGGCGTCAGCCTGGGCTTTTTTGCTCTGGTGCTGGCCATGGTGCTGCTGCTGGGCAAGCTGCTGCGGGCGGTGCTGCCCGGTGTCGAGCAACCGACCCTGATCGAGATTCCTGACATGCTTAGGCCGCAGTTTGCAACCCTGATGCAAAAGCTGTGGCTGCGCTTGCGCGGCTACTTAAAGGACGGTGCTTTGCCCATGCTGTACATCATTGCCCTTGCTTCCTTGATTTACGAGCTGGGCTTGCTGCGCCATGTGGCGCAATGGATGCAGCCCTTGGTGGTGGGCTGGCTACGCCTGCCGGAAGAAGCGGCCCTGCCCTTGATTCTGGGCATCATGCGCCGCGAGCTCACGGTGTTGCCCATGCTGGAGATGTCGCTGCATTGGGTGCAGTTGTTTACTGCGGCCTTGGTGGCGCTGTTTTATGTGCCCTGCATTGCCATTGTCGCCACCTTGGCGCGGGAGTTCAGTTTGCGTCTGGCGTTGGCAATGGTGCTGGCGACTCTGGTGTTTGCCTTTACCTTGGCGGGCCTGGCGGCTCGGCTTTTGGGGGTGTTTTTTGTCTAGTGGGCTGCAATGGCTGATGGGTTTGTTGGTGCTGCTGCTTTTGTTATGGCCGGGGGTACGGCAGTTAGCAAGACGCTTTAGTGCGAGCAATCCCTGCGGCAGCTGTTCTTCTTGCGCGGGCAAGGGTTGCACTGACAGATCGGTTGGTTTGATTGCGACTGACGGGTCTGAAAATTGCCAGACTTGGTCACCTTAGGGCTCTGATCTGTCATACTAGGCTCTGTGAATGCAGTTCCGCTGCATGCTGTGTTTAGTAAATCCCGTCTTTGGCGATCCTTGATGCACCCTTTTAGCTGCTCGCCTTTGCTGTACCAGGAACCTGTTGATGAACTCTTTGCCCTGCTGCCCCCTCTGCCAAGCCGATTACACCTACCAAGATGGCCTGATGTTGATTTGTCCTTCCTGCGGCCACGAGTGGCAGGCCGGTGAGCAGCCTGACTCGGATCAGCTCAGCATCAAAGATGCCAATGGTAATCCTTTGATGGACGGCGATAGCGTGACTGTGATTAAAGACTTAAAGGTAAAAGGCTCTTCTTTGGTGGTTAAGGTTGGCACCAAGGTTAAAAACATTCGCTTGGTTGAGGGCGATCATGACATTGATTGCAAGATCGATGGTATCGGCCCAATGAAACTGAAATCTGAATTTGTTAAAAAAGCCTAGTAACGGCCTGCGTTCTCACGCGTCATCCTGCGCGCAGTCGCAGGATCTCCTTGCTGATCTCTCGGGCTGCGCCGCCCTGCTGCAGGTGCTGCCTTGTGGCCTCTGGCGAGCATTCGCGGCGCGCTGCTTCTTTTGTGGACCCTGCGACTACGCGCAGGGTGATAACCCGCCATAAGCGCTTGCGCCATCCATGGGCATTCGCATCCGCACATCCCTGTGCTCCTGACGCCGCCGACGGCCACAAGCCAGCACCCGCTTGACGCAGGGCTGGCTGGAGTTTCACTTGTGATGCTTGTTAAACCTGCTACAGAACCAGCCCAAGGCGCGGGCTGGGAACTGGGTTCGAGGGGTGTCGGCGGCCAAGGATGGACGCCGTCAAGCGGTCAGGACGACGAATAGCGTCCCCGAGAACACAGTTGCCAGACCAGCGACTGGGCGGGGAACGGAAGTCCCGCACCCAACTAAGAGATCCTGTTACTGCGCGCCAAACCAGCGACCAATCGGCAGTCACAATTTAGTCATCTTGCTGCGGTTGAATAGGGCTAAATTCAATGACAACATGCCCAAGATTCAGGGCACTAGGCAGTAGTAATGACGGCTCGATACGCACTCTATTTCGCGCCTGCGGCGAAAAGCAAACTCTGGCAGGCCGCCAGCCAATGGCTTGGGCGGGATGCACGCACCAACCAAACCCATGTACAGCCAGAGATAGGCAGCATCAGTGCTGCTGAGCTGGCCAGCTTTACTCAGGCACCACGGTTGTATGGCTTTCACGCCACCCTAAAACCACCCATGCGCTTGGCGCAAGACTGCAGCCTGCCACAGTTGCGAGCTGCCATAGCTGAGCAATGCTCGCAAATCAATGCCTTTGAATTACCAGCGCTGCGCCTCAAGGTGATGGGCAATTTTTTGGCCATGCGCTTGCAACAAGATTCGCAGGCCATGACCGAACTGGCCACGCGCTTGGTATTGGAGTTGGATGAGTTCCGTGCGCCGCCCACCGAGCTGGAAAAGCAAAAACGCCTGGCCAAGCCGCTTACCGAACGCCAGCTGAGCTACCTGCAGCAATATGGTTACCCCTATGTTTGTGAGGAGTTTCGTTTTCATTTTACTCTGAGCAGCAGCTTACCTGAGCCCTACCTACTGTTATTGCAGCAGGCCGCGAGTCAGCATTTTGCCGAGGCCTTGCAAGAGCCCATCATGGTCGATCAGGTAGCGCTCTATGTGCAAGAAAGTGCTGAGCAGCAGAGTCCCTTTGTGCTGGTGGAGGAATTTGGTTTGGCGCAAGAGTCTGCCGCCACTGTAAAGCAAAGCAGAGTGGCTGAGCCTTGCTGAGTGTAGGGCTCACTTGCTGAGCCAAGCTAAGCCTCATAAACTGCCAATTTTACCCAAGGTGGTTTATGAGCTTTGATTTGACAGCTGTTCCCGGCCCTGCGGACCATTCCTATCCTGACTCTGAGGTCAATCCCTACCCATTATTACTGCGTCAAGCCCAAGCCTTGCTGGACGATTGCAGCGACCTAATTGCGCAAATGGCCAATCTTAGCGCCCTGTTGTATCACGGCCTGCCTGACCTAAATTGGGTCGGGTTTTACCGTCGCCAAGGCCCTGCTGAGCAGCCCGTGCTGGTGCTTGGGCCTTTTCAGGGCAAGGTGGCCTGCGTTGAGATCCCATGGGGCAAGGGCGTGTGCGGCACGGCTGCGGCGACCAACAGCACCCAGCGAGTTGCCGATGTGCATGCCTTCGCTGGCCACATTGCTTGCGACGCCGCCAGCGAGTCGGAGATCGTCATGCCCGTGCGCCTTAATGGCCAGGTGATCGCGGTGTTGGACATCGACAGCCCGATCAAAGACCGCTTCACTGCCCAAGACCAGCAAGGCCTAGAGCAGTTGGTGGCTTTGTTAGAAGCTAGGCAAAACGCTGTTTAAGCAGTTCAAACACCGACCAGATGCCCATGGCCTCACCGCCTACGGGCCTGCCGGGCAGAGGTCTAATATTCCAGGCCATGACATCCAGATGCAGCCAATCGCGCTCGGGTTTAACAAAGCGCTGCAAAAAGAGCGCCGCGGTAATGGCGCCACCATAGGGCGAGGCCGCTGAGTTAACCATGTCGGCCACCTCGCTGTTCAGCAGCTCAGCATAGGGTGCGTGCAGTGGCATGGGCCACACGGGATCCAGGCCTTGACCCAGCTGCATTAATTCTTGGCCGCTGGCCAACTGCTGGGCAAAGACCCCAGGCAATTCGGTGCCCAGAGCCACACGGCAAGCCCCAGTGAGGGTAGCAAAGTCGATCAACAGTTCGGGTTCCTCCTCTTCGGCCAGTGCCAAGGCATCGCAGAGCACCAAGCGGCCTTCGGCGTCGGTGTTGTCTATTTCCACTGTTAAGCCTTGGCGAGTGCGCACCACATCGCCGGGGCGGAAGGCATTGCCATTGACGGCGTTTTCCACCGCAGGCACCAGCACGCGCAGTTGAATGGGTAAGTTAAAGGCCATGATCAAGTACGCCAGCCCCAAGACCTGAGCCGCACCGCCCATGTCCTTTTTCATTAGCCTCATACCAGAGGCAGGCTTGAGGTCAAGGCCACCAGAGTCAAAACAGACGCCCTTGCCCACCAGGGTGACCTTGGGGGCATCCGCCTGGCCCCAACGCAGTTCCAACAAGCGCGGTTCATGAGTGCTGGCGCGGCCAACCAGATGAATGCAGGGAAAGTTGTTGGCCAACAGTTCTTCACCAATCTGCTGCTGAAATTGCCCATTAAAGCCCTCGGCCAACTCTTGCATCACTGCCGCCAAATGCTCAGGCATCATGTCGTTGGCAGGGGTATTGATCAAATCTCGGCACAGCTGCTGTGCCAACACCTTAAATTGCACTTCATACCATTGGTCTTGGTCGGGCATGCTCAGGCTGACCCTGGGCTCTGCTCGCTCTTTGTAACCGGCAAACTGGTAGTGGCCCAGCGCAAAGCCAAAGGCCACACGGGCACGCAGCTCGGCGTCCGCAATCAAAAATTGCCCCGCTGGTAATTGATTCACCAGCTGGCCACCAAGCCAGGGGTCATTGAGGTCGGCCACGCCAAAGACTACCTGCTTGAGCTGCTGAGTTTTCTTGTCGGCTAAAAGCGCCACGCCCTTGCCTTGGTAGCCGATACTGCTCAGCCAGTGTTGCCAAGCCTTGGGCTGCTTGCTCAGCCACTGGGGGTATTGATCCTGAGTGACGATTTCCAGGGGGGTGCCTTCTTGGCTGAACTGCAAATAAGGGGTCATGTGGTAGCCTCAACAATGAACGGTGGCAATGAGTGTAACAAATATTTGAAACTACCCTAACCCCGATCCAGATCAGCGTTAAAGATGCTTTTTAAGCATACAATTTGCGCATCAATCGAGGAGACACCCCATGACCCAATTGGCCAACCAAGTACTACTGCCACTTTGCTTAGCACTGATCATGCTCGTTATGGGCACTGGCCTAAGCCTAAACAGCTTCAAGCCGTTGTTTCACTCGCCCAGAGCGGCATTCATAGGCCTGCTGGCGCAGTTGCTGTTGCTGCCGCTCATTGCTTGGACTCTAATTCTGGTCTTGCGCTTGCCTCCAGTGCTGGCGGCTGGCTTGGTGCTGCTGGCCTGTGCGCCAGGCGGAGCCACCTCGAACCTGTTTAGCCATTTGGCCAAGGGGGATCTAGCGCTTTCTGTGGCCCTAACCGCTGCCGTTAGCCTGTTGGCCCCCATTTGGATGCCCTGGGTAGCCAGCTTGCAGCTGGGCTGGTTAGGTTATGAAGCCAACTTTGCCCTTTCATACCGCGTGACCGTGATGCAGCTGGCCATGGTTACCCTGCTGCCACTGGCATTGGGCATGTTGATCCGCAAGCTGGCCATCGGCTGGGTGCTGGCGCAAGAAAGCCGACTGAAAATGCTGGCCACTGGCATTCTGATGCTGATGATCCTGATACTGCTGATCGTGAACCAGCGTGCCCTGCCAAGCTTGCTGAGCTACAGCGCCTTGGTTGTGCTGTTACTGGCCAGCCTGGCGTTGGCGGCAGGCTATGGCTTGGCGCGCATCAGTAAACTGAGCCCAGAGCAAGGCAGAACCCTAAGCTTTGAAACCGGCGTACAGAACGCCGCCACGGCCATGATGGTGGCTTTTAGCTTCCT
>SKIB01000023.1 GCA_007116635.1 Saccharospirillaceae bacterium | reverse complement strand
CTCTGCCTCTGGCAAATCTTGCCCTGACTCAAACCAGGCTGCATCCAAGCTATCCAAGTCCAGTTCTTCATCACCTACATCAAGACCAGAAAGTTCTTCATCTTCATATTGACTGGCCAGTTCATCAAGACTTTTTTGCAACTCGTCAACCTGTTGTAAGTCCTCCTGGCGATTAGAGCTGACCTGAGTCTCGGATAGACTAATAAGATCTTCATCCAACACTGTATCCTTGCCAGCACTGGGATCCGCTTCTGACTCTTGTTGGTCGCCTGCAACAGTTAATGACTCTTCCTGCAATTGCTCGTCCAGATCAGGCAGGTCACTCAGGCCAACGCCTGCCTCAGAAGAGGTATCATGCTGACCATCCATTGCCAGGTCAATGCCTGCAAGACCAGCAGCCGCCTGCTGGCTTTCTTGCTTCGCTTCTTTTTCAAAGTGCTCATCCACCAACGGAGCATTAGCAGCCAGTTTACGTTCTATACGCTTATATACCCAGAACATAAAAGCCAGAAAGATCACACCAGGTAGAATTGCCAAGACATACAGCCAATATCGAGCTGAGCTGGCCGCCTGTGGTTCTGGTTCAGGAACAACACTAAGGTCAAGACTGGGCTCTGTTACTGCAGAGTCCTCAGGCTGCACAGCCGGACTGATCTGCGCCTCTGGCAGCTCTTCTGGTTGGGCAATGACCTGCTCCAAGGGCAACTGCCACTGATACCAAGCACTTTGCCACTCTATGTCCTGATCCTCAAATCGTAGCGTGCCAGAAAAACGAACCTGATAGAGACCCACTTCTTGCGCGGCAACAAAGGCGGCAAAACCATCCATCACCGGTGTCATGGACGTTTCAACCTGGGAAACCGGTCCCCTTAACTCCATGGAAACACGACTAGAGAAGGGATCTAAATCTGCAGATAGGGACAATAATTGCAGCTGCACTCCCTGAGGCAAGGACTGTAACTCAACAGCCAGTGGAGATTGTTGACGCACCGGCCAGATTCGCACGCGCTCAATGCCAGGCAAACTTGCTTGAGCCCTGATTAGCCACTCACCCTCGATAGTTAAACCAGGTAATACCGCGCGATTGTCACCCTCAAGGTCAAAACTCAATTCTTGCCCAGTTTCAAGGTGAATGGCTCTAACCTCATAGCTTAGGGCTTGTTCGGTTTGTTGATTAAGTTGCAGTTCCAAATGCACAGACTGCCCTGGCGCATAGACCGAACCCAAGCCTGAAACCAGCAACTGCAGATCAGTAACCAACTCAACTATGGGAGACTGAGGCAAGGAGTGCTCTAGCTGCCATTCACCGGGTAGAGGCTGCTGCAGGATGACCAATTGCCACTGATCCAGACGACGCCATTGCACATCTGGACGCTGAGTGTCCCATTCAATGCGCTCTTGCTCAGGGGAAAGCAAGCTTATCCGCTCAGGCTCTGGATGCTCTAGCCAAAGCAATAGCTGCTGAGTCTGTGCGTCAAGATTAAAGATACTGACTTGCCTGTCCTGGGCTTGCCTTTGTTGAGACTCCGCCTGGGCAACAGACTCGACTGCAGGCCTTGGACTTGTCTGAGGAGAGGCCACAGGGGAGGCAATAGGGCTGGCTACCGGCCTTGTCGGCGTGGCAATTAGGGGTAATTCCGGCAGCTCATGACTGGCCATGGATAGCTGTAATGCTCGGGCCAAGGCTATTGGCAATTGCTCCGGCCTTTGCAATGATTGAAATTGGCCATTAGTACGTAAGGCCAAAAACTGTAACAATTGCTCGTCAACAGGAGCAAGGCTTATGCTATGCACCTGAACACCACTTTGACGAAAGAGGGGCAACTGTTGTTGCAAAATCCTGTTGCGCTCGCGTATGGTGGCAGGGCTATCTCCCAAGCCCCGTAACTGACCATCACTGAGTAGCAGCAAATGCCTAGCGCCTGGCCCTGAAGGCTGCTGTTGTATTTGATCCAGAGCCTTACCCAGCTGGCTACCCAAGCCAAGATTAGGAACAGAGCTGACCGCAGAGCGTGCCTGGGCGCGCCAAGCAGGTCCTACAGTGGCATTGGCTTGAATATTTTGCACTTGATCGGCATATAGCCAGATGCTGGCTTGGCTCCCTGTGGGCACCATGTCAATAAAGAGCAACATGGCTTGTTGTTGTGCCTGACGCTGCGCAGCTGACTGGTCAGCCGGCCACTCCACCAACAATGAATAATTTGCTGCCTGAACCATAACAGAACAACACAGGGCCAATAACAGAAAAAGTCTGCGCATAAACCAATCCTAAATCTCTTGCGTCATAACAAGTATCGGCCAAGAGTCAACAAACTAGAGTCGCTCGAGCACAGCAAATTAATAAGGGTTTTGTGTTCTATTTCGGCCAGTGCGTGAACCTGACCCTGACCTAGCTTTTCGAGAGGCCTGCGATCTTTGCTTTGGCTTTTCTGGAACTAATCTCAGCAGCAAAGTCACCACCAATAAAAGAGCCCAGTACAGCAACAGGGCTAACAACATGGGTAATATCAAGGGCCACTGCCCACCTAGATCAAAGCCAGAGTCCACCAACTGAAACCCAAAATGAATAAAGAGCGGAGAGAATCCCTCGGACAATGGCATCAACGGAAAAGCAACTAAAATAACCAAGCCGCCTAAGATTGCCAAGCGCCAAACAAGGGCTAACGCCCGCAACCACCAACTGCCAATGGCCAAAAGTAGTAGCATAGCAACCGCATAAAACAACAGTGCCCATTGATAAAATTCGGGGTAATTCATTAGCCTTTACCTATGATGTAGTCCTGCCAATGCTCATCATTGACCTGAGTTTCGCAAATGGGGGCAGGATCAAGTTGCCAGACGCTCTGGCCCTTACGCTCCATGCTTTGCCGACTGCCGGTGATCAAAGGATGCCAGTTGGGTAAGGGCTGCCCAAGCGCCACCCTGCGATAGGCACAGCTTTCCGGCAGCCAGTCATAGTCCTTGGCGGCTGCCGGCGTCATCTCTATGCAGCCAGGTACCTTAGTAAGGCGCTGATCATATACCTGACAACGACAATCCTTGCCCAAATACTGGCAGTGAATGGAACTATACCAGACTTCATGAGTTTCTTCGTCTTCAAACTTGGTCAGGCAGCACTTTGCACAACCGTCGCAGAGCGCTTCCCATTCTTCCTGGCTTAGCTCATCTAGGGGGTAGTATTTCCAAAACTTAGTTCGCATCTGGCACCTGCTTAGGGTCCCAAGCATCAGGGTCTTTGGCCGGTGGCATCTGCAAATAATAACCTTGGGTTTGTAAGTACTTTAACACCTCTTGGCTGTCTGCGCGCTGTAACTGGCGCTCTGGGGTAAGCAAAAAACTGAAAACATGTTCAAGCCTTCCCAATACAGCCAATAGCTCAGAGGGTAACTGTTCTGGCTTACTGGTCTTTGGCAAATACAAATAAGCACCGGGTTTGGCCTTGGCGCGATAAATAGAAACAATCATAAAGAGCTAATCTCGGTATTAAAAATGCCTGCCATGCCCTGGCCAATGATGCTTTTGCGCCAGCCGTAAAAATAGGGGTGCTGCAACCAAGCCTGAGCAGGGTTTGGCATCTGCAGCAGCTGCTCCAGCAGCTTGCGGCGCAGCAGGCAAACCTCAGGGATGCCGTGCCCCTTGGCCTGAGCCAAGATGTAACGCTTTAACGCCTGATACTGTTGATTTTGCTCAGCATTCAGTGGCCCGGGGATGGCTGCCGGTGGCACTAGACCAGGCTGCTTGGCCTGCTCAACCAGTTGTAGCAGGCTTGCGGAATGATGCTTCAGCAGCCAATGTGGCAGGTCGCCACAGGCAGCTAAAGCGGCTTTATGGCCGGGCATTTTAAGCGCAATGTTAAGGGCTACGGGGTCTTTGATGATAAAGCCGCGCGGCAAGTCTTTTTCTCGCGCTAGGGTCTCGCGCCAGGCCAACAACTGCTGGAACAGCCATAGCTTAGCACCGCGAAGATGCGCCGCAGCGCGCACACGCATATAAGCTTGATAAGGATCGGTCGGCATGGCCGACAACATCTGATACTGACTGTCTTCAACTACCCAAGACTGGCGCTGAGCCAGCTGCGCCTGCTGACGCTGATAGATGGGCAGTAAATAAGCCACATCCAAGGCTGCGTAATCCAGTTGCGCCTGAGTCAATGGCCTTGCACACCAGTCAGACTGTGTTTGCTCTTTACTAAGAGTGACATCAAACTGTGCCGCCAACAGTCTGGCTAGCCCCATGGATGAACCCTGCCCTAAGTGACTGGCCGCAATCTGTGTATCCCACACATGATTTGGCATCTGATTGAACAATAAGTAAAAAAGCTCTAAGTCCTCGTTGCAGGCATGCATCACCTTGCAGAGCTTGGGGTTCGCCAACAGGGTGTTCAAAGGAGTTAAATCATCAATGGCCAAGGGATCTATTAGATAAATATCCTGCTCTGTCGCCAACTGCACTAAGCCAAGACGAGGATGATAGGTGCGTGTACGTACAAATTCGGTGTCCAAGGCAATGGCCTGCATGCCTTGACAACTAGCCACTAGTTCGTTGAGTTGCTGCTCATTTGCAATCAGATGCCAAGATACCTGCATCAAAGCCACTCCCTGCGACTGCTTAACGAATGCTCCAGGGTTAAGGCATCCACCTGACTCAGACTCAGATTGGAGGGCATGCCCTGAGCCAGTTGACTAACCTTAATACCCAAAGGCTGCAGCAGACCGGCAATTAAGGCAGCCGTGGCCTGAGCGTCTGGATTCATGGGTAGAGCCAAAATCACTTCCTGCCAATGCTGCGCCTTGGCCTGAGCCATTAGCTGTGGGATCTTGAGCTGCTCAGGACCAATGCCATCAATGGGTGAGAGCAATCCATTGAGTACGAAGTAGCGACCGAAAAACTTGCCCGTCAACTCTAGTTGCTGCTGGTCGTCAGGCTGCGCCACCACTGCAACCAATTTTTGGTCACGTTGTTGGTCAGCGCACAGATGACAAAGACTAGTTTCCGATAAGGTAAAACATTGCTCACACTGCTGAATACTGGCCAAAGCTTGAGCCAGGGCATCAACCAAGGACATGGCTTGCAACTTACCATCACGCACCAGATAGAGTGCTAACTTAGCAGCCAGCTTGGGCCCAATCCCAGGTAAGACCTTGAGTCGAGCGGTGAGTTCGTCAATGACAGGGCTGAAAGACATATAATTTCCGCTTAAAAAGGCATTTTAAAGCCAGGTGGCATACCCATACCTGAGGTGACTGAAGACATGCGTTCTTGACTGGTGCTCTCAATACGGCGCACGGCATCATTTACTGCTGCCGCCAGCAAGTCTTCTAATAGTTCCTTTTCTTCTGACATTAAGGATGGATCAAGCTCAACCTTCTTCACATCATGGCGACCGTTCATGATTACCTTGACCAGACCTGCTCCCGACTCACCGGTAACCTCCATCTCAGCAATCTCTTGCTGCACCTTCTGCATATCATCTTGCATTTTTTGCGCTTGCTTCATTAAGCCAGCCATTCCACCTTTCATCATTAGGCTTTCCTCTCAGTTAAATTTGGGTTTAATCGTTTCTGTATTAAGTTTTGCCCCCATAGCCAACAGTTGCTGTACCTGAGGTTCGATAAAAATTTGATCTTGAGCCTGCTGCAATAATTTTGCTTGCTGCCATCGCAGCCAGGCTTCTGGTGTCTTTTGTAAGGCTTCTGGTGCCACAAACTGCACCTGCAAACTAATGGAATCCACTGCCAACCATTGTGCCACAGCCTCTTTCACACTTGGAAGATAACTGGCTTGCCAAAGATCTTGCTGCTCAGTACTTAACCTCAGCAGCAAGACATTGCCTTGAGACTGTAACTCCGCCCCCAGAAGTACGCTGTACATAAAACCCTTAAATGGCAAGCTCTTAAAGTCTTGGCACCAACACCAGCCCAGATCTGCGCGATCTTGATACTCAAAATCAAGCATTTCGGTGTGCGAGTGATTGGCCGGTGACCGATCTAGAGAGCCCTGCTTATGCCCTTCAATAGCCCTGGGATTGTCATGATCAGCAGAGGCATTCAATGGCTCTGGTTCTAACTCTGGCTCTGGTTCTTGCTTTACCGACTGAGGCTCATGCTCTTGAAAATCAGGGACTCTGGGGTCAACAACCTCAGATATTGCATCGACTTGAGTTTGTTGATCTTCAGCAAGCTCAATAGAATTCTCAACCACAGACTGCACAGCTGAATCTTCGACCCTTGGCATGGCAGCAGCCTGCTGCTCAAAAGGTTGCTCTTGTTGATGCTGTGAGATATCAGTCTGTGGCTGTGACTTTTTTACCTGGTCTGTCAAGGGCTGATCGCTAAGAGATTCATCCCCACTACTAGCTGAGTCCTGATTTGGAGATGAAAGTTGCTCAAGTCTCTCTGGATCCTGCAATCTAGGGGTAAATGCCAGCATGCGCATCAAGGCCATGTCAAAGCCCATGCGCGGATCGGGAGCCTGACGCAGGTCCTTACGGCTTTGCAATCCACATTGATAATAAAGCTGCAAATCCTCACTGCTGACCCGTTGCGCCATGCTGGCCAGCTGTTGCTGCAAGGCCGAGGCCGAGGCCGGTAATTGCACCAGCTGCAGGATCGACAGCTGATAGATCAGCCGCAGCAGCTCATCCAAGACCTGCTCGTAATCGGGGTTCAGATCGGCAATGAGTTGCAGTTGCTGCCAAAGTTCTTGTCGCTGGTCGGCCAACAACAGCTGCAACAGCTGCAAAATCTGCCCACGATCCAGGGTGCCAAGCATGGTCACCACATCGGCAGTCAACACCTGCCCCTGACCATAGGCAATGGCCTGATCGGTAAGGCTCAGCGCGTCTCGCATACTGCCCTGAGCACTGCGACCCAAGAGTTCCAGCGCGTCCTGCTCATGGGGAATCTGTTCTGCGGTCAATACCTGCGCCAAATAACCTGCCACCTGCTCTGGCGTCATGGGCTTAAGATTAAATTGCAAACAGCGTGACAAAATGGTCACCGGCAGCTTTTGCGGATCCGTGGTGGCCAGCAAAAACTTCACATGGGCAGGGGGCTCTTCCAAGGTCTTGAGCAAGGCATTAAAACTGCTGGTGGACAGCATGTGCACTTCGTCAATCAAATAAACCTTATAGCGGCCATGGGTTGGCGCATACTGCACATTCTCCAACAGCTCGCGAGTGTCCTCGACCCGAGTTCGACTCGCGGCATCCACCTCAATCAGATCAATGAACCGTCCTTCGGCCAATTGCACACAATTTTGGCAGACGCCACAGGGATTAGGGGTCACGCCCTGCTCGCAGTTCAGGGCCTTAGCCAGCAAACGGGCAATGGTGGTCTTACCTACCCCGCGCGTGCCGGTAAACAGGTAGGCATGGTGCACTCGCTCGCTGGCCAAAGCATGCTGCAGGGCCTTGAGCACATGCTGCTGACCCACCAGGGTATCAAAGGTTTGCGGGCGCCATTTTCTGGCCAGTACTTGATAGCTCATAGACGAGTCTCAATAAAGAAATCGCTTGCCAAGTCTGGCAGCAATGAATAACTTGGTGGCCAAGATTAGCAGTTTCTGGACGATAAACAAAGGCGGATTCGCGAGCTTGAAAGAGGGTGGCGAACCTACCAGCAACACCTCGGCACCCAACTGCCATCACTACCGTTGCTCCCTTCCGGGCCTGGCGGGGTTTGCGATGCGTTGCTGCGAGGGCACCGGTAGGACGCCATAACAGAGCGCCAATGGTAATCAGCCATCCACCAGACTGCAAGTCCTTTGACAAAAATTGTAAAAAAAACAATTCATTAGCGCTGAACTATGACTAGAATCAAATCGTAACACTGTTAACATTATGCTTAGGATCCCTTTATTATGTCCGCACCATCCAGTTATCAGTCTTTACTCGAACAGCTGCAGCAAACCTACCAGCAGCTCAATGCGCAAAGCCTGAGCATCGAGCTTTTGGCTCGGGTGTATCATCCTGAGGTTGAGTTCATCGATCCCCTGCACAGTCACCATGGTCTGGCCCAGGTAGAAAGCTATTTTCGTAAACTGTACGCTAATGTCAGCAGCATCCGTTTTGAGTTTCACCAGCAACTGCTACAGGGTGACCAAGGCTGCCTGAGCTGGACCATGCACTATTGCCACCCTAAATTAGCCGGTGGCCAAGAAATCAGCGTTCAGGGCATAAGCTTATTGGAATTTGACTCTGGCCTGATTAAGCGTCATCGTGACTACTTTGACGCGGGCAACATGCTTTATGAGCACATTCCCCTGCTGGGCCGGATCATTCGCTGGTTAAAGAGGAGATTGTCATGAGTCGCCGCTATTGGATCGTGGGTGCCTCCACCGGCATTGGCCTAGAGCTGTGCCGCTTGTTACTGATGCGCGGCGATCAGGTCTATGCCAGTGCCAGACGCCTAGGCGAGTTGGAGCAACTGGCCAGCCAATACCCAAACTTGCACTGCCTGCCCTTAGACGTTCAGGACAGCCAAGCCTGTGAGGCGGCAGCTCAGCGCATTGCCGCAGAAGGTGGCCTGGATGTACTGGTGGCCAATGCCGGCGTTTGTCATTACATGGATCTTCCCGAGTTTGATCTGGCTAAGGTGCAACAAACGATGCAGGTTAATCTCGTTGCCCCCATGCAACTGACCGCTCTGTGTTTACCCATGCTCAAGGACAAGGGGCAATTGGTTTATGTTTCTTCTGCCGCGGCCTATTTACCCCTACCCAGAGCACAAAGCTATGGCGCCAGCAAGGCCGCCCTCAGCCACTATGCCGAGATCATGGCCAGCGAACTGCCCAGGCAGCAGGTTCAGGTCAGTGTGGTTTACCCAGGCTTTGTGGACACCCCCTTGACCGCACAGAACGACTTCCCCATGCCCATGCGCCTGAGCGCCAGCCGTGCAGCGCAAATCATGCTCAGAGGCATGGACGCCAGACGCAGCACCATTAGGTTCCCAACCAGTTTCATTCTTTTTTTACGCGCCATTGCCCTGCTACCTACCCCCTGGCGGCGAGCGCTCATTCGTAAAACCTCAAGATACAAAGGAAAACAACCTTCATGAAAATCGCAGTCGTCGGCTCAGGCATTTCTGGCCTTTACAGCGCCCGCCTACTCAGCCAAAAGCACGAAGTCCACCTGTTTGAAGCAGCAGACAAGCTAGGGGGGCACACCAACACCGAGCAGGTGCAACTGGGCCAACAAACCTTTGGTGTCAACACCGGCTTTATCGTTTACAACGATCGCACCTACCCTGGCTTTATCAAACTGATGGACGAATTGGGTGTGGCGTCGCAAAACACACGCATGAGCTTCAGTGTGCGTGACGACGGCGCGGATTTGGAATACTGCGGCAGCGGCCTTAACGGCCTGTTTGCCCAGCGACGCAACCTGGTGCGTCCTGATTTTTTACGCATGGTGCAAGACATTTTGCGTTTCAACAAGCAAGCTAAAGAAGACTTTGCCAGCGGCCAACTGCCCACAGACGAAACCCTGAATCACTATCTAGATCGCCACGGCTTTGGCCTTTGGTTCAAAGAAAAGTACCTAGTGCCCATGGGCGCCGCCATCTGGTCGAGCAGTGAAAAAGACATGGGCGACTTCCCGGTTGAATTTTTCGTGCGCTTTTTTCTCAACCATGGTTTGCTCGACATTCGCAACCGCCCGCAGTGGAAAACACTGGTTAATGGCTCAGAGGCCTACATCGACAAAATCATCACCCCCTATCAAGATCGCATCCGACTGGCATGCCCGGTGGAAAAAATCATCCGTGATGAGCAAGGGGTGATCCTTTACAGCCGCGCCGGCAGCGAACACTTTGATGCCGTGGTGCTGGCCTGCCACAGCGATCAAGCGTTGAAACTATTGGCCAAACCCAGCCCTGCCGAACAGGACATCCTTGGCGCCCTGCCCTATGCTGACAATGAGGTGGTACTGCACACCGACAGCAGCCATCTACCCAAGCGCCCCTTGGCCTGGTCGGCATGGAACTACCGCATTGGTCAGGCCAAAGACCAGCCAGTGGTGCTGACCTACAACATGAACATTCTGCAAAACTTCAGCAACTGTCCTGAAACCTTTTGCGTTAGCCTCAATAACCGCGAGCGAATCGACCCTAACAAGGTAATCAAAACTTTTAATTACGCCCATCCGATCTTTAGCCTAGCCGGGCAACAAGCCAAGTCCCGCTTTGCCGAGATCAATGGCCAGCTGCACACCTATTTCTGCGGCGCATACTGGTTTAATGGTTTCCATGAAGATGGGGTACAGAGCGCCTTGCGCGCTTGCCAACCCTTACTGGAGCCGCAACATGGCTAACAGCGAGGCCCTTCATAGCGGCATTTATGAAGGCCGAGTGCGGCACCGCCGCTTAGCACCGCGCGAGCATCAGCTGGACTATCGCCTGTACATGATGTTCATTGACCTGGATGAATTGCCAAGGCTGTTTGAAAAATCTTGGCTATGGTCGGTTGGCAAGGCCAATGTGGCCAGCTTCCGCCGTGAGGATTATTTTGCTGCGCAGCAAGGCGATCTAAAGCAGGCAGTGCTTGAGCGAGTCGGCTCTGAACTAGGCCGCACTTTGGGTCATTGCCAGGTGCGGATGTTGACCCACCTGAGGTATTTTGGCCACTGCTTCAATCCAGTGACCTTCTATTATGTCTATGAGCAAGGCCAACTGCTGGCAGTGATGCCCGAGATCACCAACACACCCTGGAAAGAACGCTTTAGCTATGTGCTGCCGGTGGCAAAGGCAGAAAAGCAGGGCAAGCTGTTCGGCTTTCGCCCGGAAAAGGCCTTTCACATTTCGCCCTTCATGAGCATGAACCAGCAATACCTATGGCAATTCAGCAACCCTGGCAAGCAGCTGGTCGCCCACCTTGAAAACCATGAACAGGGGCAAAAAATTTTTGACGCCACCCTAACGCTTGAGCGCCATGAGTTGAACCGCCAACAACTAAGGCGCGTAATCTGGCAGTACCCATTAATGACAATCAAGGTAGTTTGGGGCATTTACAGCCATGCACTTCGCCTTTGGCTGAAAAGAGTTCCCTTGTACAAACACCCTAAGAAGGGGAGAGCACAGTGAAATCCATCAGCAATACCAGCAATCTAAGTTTGACCGGGCGCAGTTTTTGGACCAAGCAGTTGGTGCGCGCCCTTACCAATATGCCCTTTGGCCGTTTGGATTTAAGCATTGGCTCTGACACCTGGCGATTTGGCGAGCAAACCGAGCCCTATGCCCAGGTGCACATCAAGGACGAGCAAGCCCTAAAACAGTTTTTGTTGGGCGGCAGTCTTGGCGCTGCTTCGGCTTACATCGATGGTTTATGGGACAGTCCTGATCTCACCCAGGTGATTCGTTTATTTGCCCGCAATCTGAGTTGGCTAGACGGCAAGGCCGGCAAGCTGAATAAGGTGATGCGCCCAATCCTCAGGTTTGGCCACTGGCTCAACCGTAACAGCAAACAGCAGGCGCGTAAGAACATTGCCGACCATTATGATCTGGGTAACGCCCTGTACGAGCGATTCCTAGACAGCAGCATGATGTACTCAGCCGCCATTTTCCCCCATGCCGACAGCAGTCTGGAAGAAGCACAGCAGTATCGCTTGGCACGCATCTGTGAGAAGCTGGACTTACGCCCAGGGCAGAGCCTAATTGAGATCGGCACCGGCTGGGGCAGCATGGCAATTTTTGCAGCCCAGCATTACGGCGCCAAGGTGACCACCACCACCCTGTCGCAAGAGCAATTTAACTACACCCAAGCACGAGTTAAGGCCCTAGGTCTTGAAGACAAAGTTCAGGTACTGCTGAGCGATTATCGAGATCTAACAGGTCAATACGACCGCTTAGTCAGCATTGAGATGATCGAAGCCGTTGGAGAGGAATACCTCAATGGCTATTTCCGTAAATGCTCTGAGCTGCTTAAAGAAGACGGCAGAGCCTTGATTCAGGGCATTACCATCTCGGATCAGCGCTATCCCTTCTATAAAAAGCATGTTGATTTCATCCAAAAATACATCTTCCCCGGTGGCCATCTGCCTTCCATTACTCGCATGATGAACGGCCTGACCCAAAGCTCAGACCTGGTATTGCGCCACCTGGAAGACTTTGGCGAACACTATGCCCAAACCCTAGCCCTTTGGCACCAGCAGTTTGAACGCAACTGGGACGACATCAAGCATCAGGGCTATGACGAGCATTTCCGTCGCCTCTGGCGTTATTACCTTTGCTACTGCGAGGGCGGTTTCGCTGAACGCACCATTTCAGTGGTGCAGCTGGTACTGGCCAAACCTCAGGACAAGACCCCTGCTCTGCTGGGCATGTTGCCAGGCAAGGAGGCATAACCATGAGTCTAGCAGCCCTTATGCTGGCCGCCAGCTTTGCGCTGGCTCCCAGCAACGAATTTGTTGGAGCTGCCGAGGTCAACGGCCAATTGCAGTACCGTGAGCTGCACACGTTAAGTGAGTGTGAGCCTGTGTGCCGCGAACAACAGGTGCAGTACCTCAATGCCAGTGGCCAGCCATTTGCCAGCAAAACACTGGAGTTCGTCAACCCTCTACCCTGGCAGCCCAACTACCAATTCTCTGACACACGCTTTGATATTGAAGAACGCGTTTGGCTAGACGGCCAGCAGGTACGGATTGAACGACACCAAGGCAATGAGACCAACCAAGGCAGCCTAACAAGGACCGACAGCCTGGTGATTGATGCCGGGTTCCATCCCTTCGTTCAACATCACCTAGCACAATTGGCCAATGGTCAAACCGTGGATTTTGATTTTCTTAGCAGTGTGCAGCTGGACAGCATTGCCTTTCGTCTGCGAAGCCTGGGCCAAGATGGTGACACCCTTAGGGTCGCCTTGCAGCTGCAGAATCGTTTGCTGCGCGCCTTTGTCAGTGACATTGTGCTGCAATACGACCTGAGGGACGGTCGTTTACTAAGTTACGATGGCCTCACCAACATCCGCCGCCATCAGGGCCGAGGAAATTACAATGCGCTTATTCGCTATTCGTACTAGCCTGCTGATTCTACTGGCGGTGGCACTGTGGCACCTGGTGCTGGTGGCGCAAGCCATCAGTCAAGGTGGCATGGCCGGCGAAGGTTCACAGATATGGCAGCTGCCCTGGGGCAAGACCCTATTAGTTGACGTTTATCTTGGCTTATTTGCTGTGGCCTTTTTGGTAGTCTATCTAGAAAAATTTCGCCCTTGGGCTTGGGCGTTAGCTCTAAGTATCCTTGTGCTTGGCAATGCGCCCTTTGTGTTTTACCTGTTATTCAAATTTTGGCGGACTAAGAACTCTCCTCACTAACAGCTCCTTGCCCTGATTGGCAAAACCACCTACTATCGGTTAAGACAACCTTTCTCCTTTTTAATAGCGGTTTTTGTATCTTATTTGATCAGTCTAAATATAAATAAGATGCCAAGCAATGGAGCTTTTTAATGTTCAGTGTAAAGCCTAAACGGCATCTTGCCAAAAAGCTGGCAGGATATGGTTTTATTTTTGCAATCATATCTGCGTTGGTTAGCAGCTCGTTGAACATTTGGCTCGACTTTCGTAACCATAGTCAACGCTTGGATGCAGAAATCAATGCCATATTGCTAACTTATCGTGACCCGGTCAACTTGGCTGTATTTAACATTGATACGGATGCAATAGAGGTGTACTTAAATAGCATCATCACTAATAGTTACATCACCAGGGTCACCATTCACCAACACCAAATATTAGGCAGAACAACCATAGCACCTGTTTTTGCTGACCGTACTGAACGCGAACTGAATCTCTATACTCATAGTGGCAGGCCCCATGTTCGGCATCAATTTATTACCCCGACCTATGAGGCGGCAAAGACTCCTAGACTTCGCTTGTTTAAACGCACTGTTACTCATAGCAGTGCTGATCTTGACCATCTTGATTCACGCAACCTCAGCGCAACTAACGACAATGAATATGGTTATTTAGAGCTCGAGATTGACCTTGACCTGGCTTACGCGCCCTTTATTTCTAGGGCGCTATGGATTATCAGCATCACCTCATTACTTATGTTAAGTTTTGCTGGTCTGTTGTTTTTGGTTTTTTACCGCCTCGCAACCAAGCCCATACTGAGCATTATCCATGACCTTAGCAAGGTCGATCTTGAAGCCAAAAGCCCACAGGTACTAAAAAGTCAACCCATCAATAAAGACGACGAAATTGGTCAGTTAGTCGATGAACTCAATGGTTTCATTCGCTCAGCTGAGTGCTTAATCTCTCAACGAGACATCGCTCACTCAAGCCTGTCAAAAACCTTTGATGAAATACGCCATCTGGTAGATTTCTTACCCCAATTGATCTTCATCACCAACAAAGATGGCTTCGTCAAGCTTACCAATAAAAAGTTTCGTCAACTATTGGGCATTCATAAAGAGACCTTAGAAAGAATGCATCGCTCGGAACTCGCCAACTACTTTGACCAACGTGAGCGCGATTTCTTATTGGCACCGGATGAAAATGTCATACGTACTGGCAACCCCATCCTCTATCCCGAAGTCAGCATTCATGATCTTCACAAAGAGAGGCGCTCTTTTGAAGTTAGTAAATTCAGCATTGTGTTTGGCAACGATCGTTCTTGCTTAACAGTCGCTATTGACACCACCGAGCTTAGACGCAGTGCTGAACGCATTCACCACCTTGCATACCACGATGCCCTAACTGATTTACCCAATCGAACCATGTTCATTGACCGACTGAATCGTGCTATGATCCGTGCCAAGCGCAACAATACTGTCTCGGCGCTGCTATTCATCGACCTAGATGGATTCAAGGGCATTAATGACGGCTTTGGCCATGCTGCTGGCGATGAACATCTAAGACATATTGCCCGGCAACTACAAACTATGGTTCGAGAAACAGACACCGTGGCTCGCTTAGGTGGAGATGAGTTTGTTATCTGCCTGAGCGACATATCACATTCTTTAGAGGAGGCCACTGAGCTTACCCTAAAGCGCTCAATGCGCATTCGTGAACTAGTTTCGACACCTTACGAGTCACAACATCGTAAAGTTTTTGTCTCTGCCAGCATTGGTATTTCTTTCTTCCCTTGCAATATCGACAACGCCCTCAATCTACTTAAAAGTGCAGATACAGCCATGTATCATGCCAAAAGCATGGGTAAAAATACTGAGGTCATCTACCGCCCTGAAATGGGTGAGGCCTTAAATGATCGAGTACTGATGGAAAACGACTTACGAGAGGCCTTGGACAAGAAAGAGTTTTTCCTGTGTTATCAGCCCCAAGTAAACTGCTTAACCAATGAGATCACAGGATTTGAGGCCTTGCTCCGCTGGCAGCATCCACAGCGCGGCTTAGTCAGTCCAGCAACCTTTATTCCGCTCCTCGAGGCCAGCAGACTTATTACTCAGGTGGGCACCTGGGTACTACAGGAGTGCTGTAAAACGGTAGCCAAACTAAAAGAACAACAACTATGGTTGCCACTGATGCGCATGAGTATCAATGTTAGTCCATACCAATTTACCCAATTTAGCTTTACCCAAACTGTGCTTGAGGCAGTGGATATGGCTGGCATACAGGCTACAGACCTTGACCTTGAGGTCACAGAGGGCATGCTGATTCATAGTTTCAATGAAGTCACCAACCGTATGCATGAACTTAAAGCCTATGGTGTTCAGTTCTCTATTGACGATTTCGGCACTGGCTACTCTTCGCTTTCTTATATTAAAATGTTACCAGTGAATGTGTTGAAAATCGACCAATCCTTTGTTCGCGACTTACTACTGGATGACAATGATAAGGCCATTGTTACCTCAATATTAGCCATGGCCAAACACCTTGGATTAGAAACAGTTGCAGAAGGTGTTGAGCAAGAAGAACAATTAGACTTTATTAAAGACTATGGCTGCCATCGCTTCCAAGGATACTACTTCAGCAAGCCCCTACCCCTAACCAAGTTAATTGAGCTTTTGTCTACTGCCCATCAACCCCCTTTAGAAAACAACTGATGTACCAGATTAAAGAGATATTTTTCAGCTTACAGGGCGAAGGCGCTCAGGCAGGCCGGCCCAGTATTTTTTGCCGCTTTACCGGCTGCAACCTGTGGTCTGGTCGAGAACAGGATAGAGCACAGGCCAGCTGTGATTTTTGCGATACCGACTTTGTTGGTACCGATGGCCAGAATGGAGGCAAGTTTTCCAGTGCAGATCAACTATCAAGACGATTACTTACATTTTGGCCTGTCACATCAGAGCCACCTTATATTGTCTTTACTGGCGGTGAGCCTCTACTACAACTAGACACCAAGCTAATCGCGGCTTGTAAATCTGCAGGCATGATTGTCGCGGTAGAAACCAACGGCACCCTTGTGCCACCAAATGGTATTGACTGGCTTTGCCTAAGCCCTAAAGGCAAGTCCAGACCTGTTATTGAACAATGTGATGAACTTAAGTTGGTTTACCCTCAGGCTGATGCCATGCCTGATGATTTTGCCCATATAACAGCCAAATTCCGCTTTTTATCTGCTAAAAATGATCCATCTGATCCAAACCTTATTCAGTCAACTGGCCAGCTGCATCTCAAGCAAGCCATTAATTATTGCTTAACCAATCCACAATGGCGCTTGACCATGCAAAGCCACAAGCTATGGGGAATTGATTGATTTCCTTAACTTATATCAAGCTTTCCACTACAATAACGCACAAAAGAGGCTAGCAAGGGTCAACTTTTCATGACTCAGGCTAGGATTGATAACAACCATACCCCGGAGACACAGCTGTGCTAGAAGCTTACCGTTTACATGTTGCTGAGCGTGCCGAACAAGGCATTGTGCCCAAACCCCTTAATACGGAGCAGGTCACCGCTCTGGTTGAACTGCTGAAAAACCCTCCTGCTGGCGAAGAATCTTTTTTACTCGACTTGATCAGTAACCGTGTACCTCCTGGAGTTGATGAAGCGGCTTATGTCAAAGCTGGCTTTTTAAGTGCCATCGCCAAAGGCGAGGCCCATTCACCACTGATAGACAAAGCCTTGGCGCTAAAGTTGCTGGGTACCATGCAGGGTGGTTACAACATCAGCACTCTGGTTGAATTACTCAGTGATGCCGAACTAGCAGAAGCTGCTGCCGCACAGCTCAAAAATACTATTTTACTATTCGACTCTTTCCATGATGTAGAAGAGCTGGCCAAAGCAGGCAATGCTCAGGCACAGACAGTGATGCAATCATGGGCCGACGCAGAATGGTTCTTAGCCCGCCCTGCTCTGGAAGAAAAAATCACCGTCACCGTATTCAAGGTGCCTGGTGAAACCAACACCGATGATTTATCTCCTGCTCCGGATGCCTGGTCACGCCCGGATATTCCTCTGCATGCTCTGGCCATGCTGAAGAACCCTCGCCCCGGTCTGGAAGGCAACCCCCTGCAAGTCATTGAACAGCTGAAAGCCAAAGGCCACCCTGTTGCCTATGTTGGCGATGTGGTGGGCACGGGCTCATCACGCAAGTCGGCAACCAACTCCGTGCTTTGGTTTACTGGTGATGACATTCCCTATGTACCAAACAAACGCCAAGGCGGCTTTGTGCTCGGCACCAAGATCGCGCCCATCTTCTTCAACACCATGGAAGACGCAGGCGCACTGCCGATCGAAGTGGATGTGGACGCTCTGGAAATGGGCGATGTGATCGATATCTTCCCTTACGCCGGCAAAATTGAGCGCAATGGTCAGGTTATCGCAAACTTTGAACTGAAAACCGAAGTGCTACTCGACGAAGTGCGAGCCGGTGGTCGTATTAACCTGATCATTGGCCGTGGCTTGACCGACAAAGCCCGTGCCAGCCTAGGCCTACCACTAAGCACAGTGTTTAAGCGACCAGCTGCAACAGAGCAAAGCTCACAAGGCTTTACTCTGGCACAAAAAATGGTCGGCAAGGCCTGTGGTGTAGAGGGCATACGCCCAGGCCAATATTGTGAACCTAAGATGACCACTGTTGGCTCGCAAGACACCACCGGCCCCATGACCCGTGATGAATTAAAAGACTTGGCTTGCCTTGGCTTCTCTGCCGATTTGGTGATGCAGTCCTTCTGCCATACCGCTGCTTACCCTAAACCAGTGGATGTTGATACCCATCACAGCCTGCCAGACTTCATCATGAACCGTGGAGGCGTCAGTTTACGTCCAGGTGACGGCATCATCCACAGCTGGCTCAACCGCATGCTACTGCCAGATACCGTGGGCACAGGTGGTGATTCGCATACCCGCTTCCCAATGGGCATTTCCTTCCCTGCCGGTTCTGGCTTAGTGGCCTTTGCCGCTGCCACAGGTGTGATGCCACTGGACATGCCAGAGTCGGTCTTAGTGCGCTTCAAGGGTAAAATGCAACCAGGCATCACTTTACGTGATCTGGTACACGCCATCCCATACCAAGCCATCCAAGAAGGTTTGCTAACGGTTGAGAAAAAGGGTAAGAAAAACATTTTCTCTGGTCGAGTACTGGAAATCGAAGGTCTTGAGCAACTGACGGTTGAGCAAGCCTTTGAACTGTCGGATGCCTCTGCTGAGCGTTCAGCTGCTGGCTGTACCATCACCCTAAGTGAAGAGTCTGTTGCCGAATACCTACGCTCCAATGTAGTGCTGCTGCGTTGGATGATTGCCAATGGCTATGGTGATGTCCGTACCATCGAACGCCGTATTAAGGGCATGGAAGAATGGCTGGAGAACCCAAGCCTAATGCGCGCTGATGCCGATGCCCAGTACGCTGCAGTGATCGAGATCGACATGGATCAGATCAAAGAGCCCGTTCTCTGTGCCCCCAATGATCCAGACGACGCCCGTTTGCTATCGGAAGTGACTGGCGACACCATCAATGAGGTGTTCATTGGTTCTTGTATGACCAACATTGGCCACTTCCGTGCCGCTGCCAAGCTGCTGGAAAACGTCAATAAGGACGACATGAAAACGCGTTTATGGGTTTCCCCGCCTACCAAGATGGACGAAGCACAGCTACGTGAAGAAGGTCATTATGAAATCTTCACCCAGGTTGGCGCCCGCACCGAAATGCCTGGCTGCTCACTGTGCATGGGTAACCAAGCGCGTGTAGAAGCCAAGTCTACCGTGGTGTCCACCTCTACTCGTAACTTCCCTAACCGCTTAGGCGACGGTGCTAACGTGTACCTAGCCAGTGCAGAACTGGCAGCGGTTTCGGCCTTGCTGGGTCGCTTGCCTACCGTGGCTGAGTACATGGAGTATGCACAGAACCTAGACAGTCTGTCGGCAGAGATCTACCGCTATATGAACTTTGACCGTATTGAACAATACGTCAAAGCATCAGACAGCATCATCGCCAGCGCTTAATTCTGGCCTGATCAAGCCCCCTTAATGGGGGCTTTTTTTTTTCCAATACTTGCCAAATCATGGGTTTGCGACTTCACTTAAGTTAATCAAACTAATATTGGTCAAACATGAAAATACTCATTTGTGACGACAGTTCATTCGCCCGCAAACAGGTATTAAGAGCCCTGCCCCCCCAATTAGGTCAAGAGATCCAACAAGCGCAACACGGTGAAGAAGCATTAACCATCATCAGGCGTAACGAAGCTGATCTTACCTTCTTGGACCTAACAATGCCTGTGATGGATGGTTACACCACTCTAGAACACATTCAATCTGAAAACCTTAACACCCTTGTGATTGTTATTTCTGCTGATATCCAGCCAGAGGCGCAACAGAGAGTACAAAAGCTAGGAGCCATGGATTTCATAAAAAAGCCTGTTACTCAAGATAAAATCATTGAGGTGCTGAGTAAATTTGGATTGCTGACTCAGGAGGAAACCTAATGGCTGACCAAGAGTTAATTCTTGATGAAGACTCCAGGGATCTATATCAAGAACTTTTAAATGTCGCCATGGGGCGTGCTGCAGACATGCTGGCCAGGCTACTCAACACCTTTATTGAGTTACCCATTCCCAAGGTTAATCTTATCGCTCGTAGTGAATTGGATATGGCGTTAGCAAGTGCTGCTGGTAAAAAAAATGTGTCTGCAGTTTGCCAAGGCTTTATGGGAGATGCCATTTCAGGTGAAGCCTTGCTACTGCTAACCGACGCTGACATCAATGACCTAATTACTCTGGGTGGCATTGGTGATCAGGATTCTCGTAACGAACTTGAATTATTGATGGATACCGCCAATATTCTAATTGGTGCCTGCTTAAAGGGCTTTTCCGAACAGCTCGACATTCATTTAACCCAAAGCCAACCAGAAGTCCTTGGTCATCACCAGCCTATCGAACGCCTGCTCAACCCGCAAACCAGCTGGACACAAGCCCTGGCGATTGAAATTCGTTATCGTTTGGAAAATCGTGCTGCCAATATCGAACTATTACTTCTGTTTACCTCTGGTTCGCTCGAAATCATTAATAACAAAGCCCAATACCTGTTGGAGTAAGTATGAGTCTAGCAGACATCCATCCCATCCTTGATGTGATACACAACCTTGATGTTGGAATCATCATCATGGACTCAGAACGGCGCATTGAACTCTGGAATGGATTTATGGCCAATCATAGCCGCATTGAAGCTGAACAAGCACTAGGGGTTAGTATTTACCAACTCTTTCCTGAATTGGACCCCAAGTGGTTTGAGCAAAAAGTCAAACAGTGTACCATCATTCAGAATCAGGCCTTTGTCACTTGGGAACAGCGCTCATACGTACTACGTTTGCACAATGACCGGCCAATTACCGGGCAAAGTGACTTCATGTACCAGAACGTTACCTTTTTGCCCCTTATTAACCATAAAGGAGAGGTGGATCGTATAGGTCTTATCATCTATGACGCTACAGCTCTGGCTTCAGCACGTTTAAGCCTGGCAAATCAGGCTCACCCCTAATTGGGATAACCTTGATCAGTGCCAATATTGCGCAACAAAGTGCTGATAGCGTCCCAATTGTCGCCATGGGTCTTGAGTTTGGAGCTGTTGATCAAGTTCAATCAGCTCCTGCAATTCATGCTGCCCAGGGAGCCAGTCGGTTACGGTGCGAACGCCACGCCAATCTAAAATATGGTAACCCAACTCTTCAAGCCAATTTTTAGCATCCAACGCACTAAAGAGCGATATGGGTGTTAAACCAGTACCATCACCAGGAATGTCGGCCAAAGCCTGCTGCCAATGTCCACGCATTAAACGACGCATGCGCAACGCATCGCGATTGTAACTCATAAGCACCAAATATCCGCCCGGCTTCAAAAAGTTACGGGCTAGCTCCAGAGCCTGCTTTGGCTGTTCAAGCCATTCAATCACAGCATTAAACATCAGTACGTCAACTGGCTGGGATTGTGATCGCATCCATTGCTGATAACTTTGCTGATGACAATAGACCCCCATGGGCTGAAGCAGGCTTTCACCTTGACTAAACATTGCGTCTGAAGGCTCAACATAGCTGACTGTCTGGCCAAGACTTGCCAACCACTGACAGATCTGACCAGCACCGGCGCCAAGGTCAACAAAGTGCAAGGGTACTGAACTTGGTTTTAGAATATAATTAAGGATCGCACGCTGCTGTGTCATCAGCCTCAACTGACCCTTGTGACTTTGATAGATTTGTTGATTGAAAGTTACCGCTAACTGGTCAAAATAGTGATCTGCTTTATCCATTATTGGAACCTACATGATTGAATTAAATGAACTAAGACTGGTATTGATACAAGAGCTTAAGAACTTCCGCTATCAAGAAAAACAGCTGCCAAACTACCAACAGCTGTGTCGGTTTCTAATGGTTAAGCCACCCAATAGCATTGCTAAGCTGACCTCTGCCCTAGAGCAACTCATGTTAGAGGATCACCTAGCCCAACAACCTCAGTTAGCGGCTGTCTGTGTACAGAAACGTAAACCTGTTCCCAGGGAAGGTTTCTTTCAATATCTATCTGAGCTTGGTCTTTACTCCGGTCCTGACAAGGGTAATCAAGCTGAAATCTGGCACATTCGTGAACTGGACAAGCTGTGCGAATTCTATGCTCATCTACTGGAGAAGCCAATCTAGTTAGCCTTATTTGACACATTTATTGAAACCATGCAAGAAACACAAGGCCGTTTACCTACCAACACCAGGCACTACCTTGCGCGCAAAAGCCCTCCCCCCTAAGCACGTCACCCTGCGCGGAGTCACAGATTCTTTGGCAGGTGGCGAGGGATCCTGCGACTGCGCGCAGAATGACACATTTTAACTTGCTTGATGACAGATTTATCTCTTGCTGAATGGCTTTGGCAAGAGATAATAAGATGGAGTAGACATAAAAAAAACCAGCAGGCGAACCTGCTGGCACTCGAAGAAACCTACAAACGAGGTAACAGCTAGAAACTTACCAACCAGTGACTTCTTTCAGGGCGTTGCCGATTTCGGCCAAAGAACGAACCGTCTTGACACCAGCTTCTTCCAAAGCCGCAAATTTCTCATCTGCTGTACCCTTACCACCAGCAATGATGGCACCGGCATGACCCATACGCTTACCAGCAGGCGCAGTCACACCGGCAATATAAGACACCACCGGCTTGCTGACATTGGCTTTAATAAAAGCAGCGGCTTCTTCTTCTGCACTACCACCGATCTCACCAATCATAACGATGGCCTCAGTTTGTGGGTCCTGCTCGAACATTTCCAGAATGTCGATGAAGTTTGAGCCAGGAATTGGGTCACCGCCAATACCTACACAGGTTGACTGGCCAAAACCATAGTCTGTGGTCTGCTTAACGGCTTCATAGGTCAGAGTACCTGAACGAGACACGATACCCACCTTGCCTGGCAAGTGGATGTGGCCAGGCATGATGCCGATTTTGCACTCACCTGGGGTGATTACACCAGGGCAGTTAGGGCCAATCAAGCGTACACCTAATTCATCACACTTAATCTTGGCTTCCAGCATGTCTAGGGTTGGAATGCCTTCAGTAATACAAACCACGAGCTTAATACCTGCATGCGCAGCTTCGATGATAGAGTCCTTACAGAAAGGCGCCGGCACATAGATTACAGATGCTTCAGCACCAGTATTAACAACGGCTTCAGCGACGGTATTGAACACCGGCAAACCCAAATGAGTTTGACCGCCCTTGCCTGGAGTCACACCACCCACCATCTGGGTACCATAGGCAATGGCTTGCTCAGAGTGGAAAGTACCTTGAGCGCCAGTGAAACCCTGACAGATAACCTTGGTATTTTTATTGATCAGAATACTCATTACACACCTTCCGCTGCTTTAACGACCTGCTGCGCCGCATCCGTGAGTGATTGGGCGGCAATAATGTTCAAGCCTGAATCGGCCAATTTTTTGGCACCCAGTTCGGCATTGTTGCCCTCTAGACGTACCACTACGGGCACCTTTACGCCCACTTCTTCAACGGCACCAATAATGCCATCGGCAATCAGATCACAACGGACAATGCCGCCAAAAATATTGACCAGAACAGCCTTAACGCTGTCATCCGACAAAATGATCTTAAAGGCTTCTGTAACACGCTCTTTAGTGGCACCACCACCAACATCCAAGAAGTTAGCCGGGTTGCCACCATGCAACTTAACAATGTCCATGGTGCCCATTGCCAAACCAGCACCATTCACCATGCAACCAATGTTGCCATCTAGCGCCACGTAGTTCAGGTCCCACTCAGCAGCATGAGCTTCACGCTCGTCTTCTTGGCTAGGATCACGCATTTCACGCAACTCAGGGTGGCGGTAAAGTGCGTTGCTATCGATGTTGATTTTACCATCCAGAGCCAACAGGTTGCCTTCATTAGTCGTGATCAAAGGATTGATCTCCATCAAGGCTAAATCTTTGTCTTGGAACAGCTTGGCCAGACCCAAAAAGATCTTAGTGAACTGTTTGATTTGATCACCAGACAAACCCAGTTGGAAGGCAAGCTCGCGAGCCTGATAAGGCTGGGCACCTGTCAGAGGATCAATGATGGCCTTAAGAATCTTTTCAGGCGTGTCATGGGCAACTTTTTCGATTTCCATGCCGCCTTCAGTAGAGGCCATAAATACAATGCGGCGGGTTGCACGATCCATTACTGCACCAAGGTACAGTTCACGATCAATGCTGCAGGCTTCTTCAACCAAAATTTTACTAACAGGCTGACCTTGCTCGTCAGTCTGATAGGTAACCAAACGCTTGCCTAGCATGTCAGCACAAAAATCACGGATTTCCGCTTCCGTGCTGACCAACTTAACGCCGCCAGCCTTACCACGGCCACCAGCATGTACCTGTGCTTTGATGACGACCTTATCGCCACCTAACTTTTTGGCTGCAGCAACGGCTTCATCAGCGTTATCACAGGGAAAGCCAGCTGACACCGCAATGCCGTATTCACGGAATAATTGTTTTGCTTGATACTCGTGCAGGTTCATATTTCCTGTCCACTCTAGTTGGGGGTTTGCCCAGAATACTCTGGGTCTGGATGCCTGGTTAAACCAGGCAGCATATTAAAAAAGGGAGTTATCCCTTAAACAACGACGGATCTTATTTCTTACGATTAACCATATGGATTGCATGGTTTTCGACCGCAAGAGCTGCTTCGTGCACTGCTTCAGACAGAGTTGGGTGCGCAAAACAAGTCAGAGCCAAGTCTTCTGCACTGGAGGCAAATTCCATGGCAATCACACCCTGAGCAATGAGCTCAGAAGCGTGTAGACCAAAGACGTGCATGCCCAGAATACGATCGGTTTCTGCATCAGCAAGGATCTTCACCAGACCAGTGGTGTCATTAGCCGCCATGGCACGACCCACTGCAGCAAAGGGGAAACTGCCAGCCTTGTAAGCAACACCTTCTGCCTTCAGTTCTTCTTCTGTTTTACCTACCCAAGCGATCTCAGGATGGGTATAGATGACATTGGGGATGGTTTCATAATTCATCTTGGCTTTTTTGCCAGCGATCAATTCAGCCACCATGATGCCCTCTTCCGAGCCCTTATGTGCCAACATTGGGCCACGAACCACATCACCCACAGCATAGATGTTGGGAATGGTGGTGCGGCATTGATCATCCACGTAAACAAAACCACGCTCGTCCAACTTCACATCCACACCCGGAGCAATCAAGTCTTTGGTGTATGGACGGCGACCAACACAAACGATTAGCTTATCAAAGGTGATCTCTTTGTCACCCTCCTTGTCCTGATACTTAACCACTACTTCTTGGCCTTTAACATCAGAGCCAGTCACCCGGGCACCCAAGCGGATGTCGAGTTTTTGCTTAGTGAAGCTCTTAAATGCTTCTTTAGCAATGCGCTGATCAGCAGAAGCCAGGAATTTATCCTGAGCTTCCAATACTACTACCTCTGAACCCAAGCGGGCCCAAACGCTACCAAGCTCCAAACCAATAACACCAGCCCCAATCACACCCAAACGCTTGGGTACGGATTCAAAGGCCAGAGCGCCTTCAGAGTCTACGATTACTCCCTCGGCTAGAGGCGTAGGCGGGATCTCAATAGGCACAGAACCAGTTGCAATGATGATATTTTTGGCATCAACGGTCGACAGCTCACCCTTATGATTTTTTACTTCAACCTGAGTTGGTGACAAAATGCGACCCATGCCCTCAATAGAGGTCACTCCATTGCCCTTAAACAAGCCCGCCACACCAGTGGTAAGGTTATTAACGATCTTATTTTTACGAGCCATCATGGCAGCAACGTCCATAGACACTTCTGTGGTACTGATACCGTGATCGGCAAACTCATGCTTGGCTTTAGCGAACTGTTCTGAAGATTCAAGCAAGGCTTTTGATGGGATACAGCCCACATTCAAGCAGGTGCCACCTAGTTTTTGCTTACCCGAAGTATCTACCCACTTCTCAATACAGGCGGCTTTAAGCCCTAGTTGAGCGGCTTTAATAGCGGCAACATAGCCCGCAGGGCCAGCACCAATTACAACAACATCAAATTGATCAGACATGAATACATTCCTGTGGTTTCGAATAAGCCCGCGTAGCGGGCTAAAATTTAGACTTCAAGTAACATTCTGGCTGGATCTTCCAGCAGTTCTTTAATGGTTACCAAGAACTGCACCGCCTCTTTACCATCAATCATACGATGGTCGTAGGATAGTGCTAAATACATCATGGGCGCAATCACCACCTGGCCATTAACGGCAATTGGACGCTCTTGAATCTTATGCATACCCAAGATAGCAGTCTGAGGTGGATTCAGGATTGGGGTGGATATCAAAGAACCAAACACACCACCGTTAGAGATGGTAAAGGTACCACCCTGCATCTCTTCAATTCCAAGTGCACCTTTTTGTGCTCGCTGACCAAAGTCACGAATCTTACTTTCAATACCGGCCATGCTTAAGGCATCCGCATCACGCAAAACAGGCACCACCAAACCACGCTCACTGCTAACGGCTACACCTACATCATAGAAGCCGTGATAGACAATATCATCGCCATCAATGGAAGCATTAACCGCAGGGAAACGCTTCAGGGCTTCAGTAGCTGCCTTAACAAAAAAGGACATAAAGCCAAGTTTTGAGCCCTGGTGCTTCTTCTCAAATAGGTCTTTATACTGATTACGCAGGTCCATCACCGGCTGCATGTTAACCTCATTGAAAGTGGTCAACATGGCCGCGTTTTGCTGGGCTTCAACTAGGCGCTTGGCAACCATCTTGCGCAAACGAGTCATGGGCACTCGTTTTTCAACCCGACTTCCGGCCTCGGTGGCGAGGGTTTCTGTACTGGTTTTTGTGGTTGGCGCATTGGCCTGAGGCTTAGTACCTGATTGGCTAGCTTTTTGAGCTGCAACCACATCCTCTTTGGTAATCATGCCATGCTTGCCAGTTCCCTGAATGCTGGAAGCAGACAAACCTAGCTCATCAATCATGCGCTGAGCGGCAGGAGCAACTGCTACGTCGGCCTTAGACGCGGCAGAACTCTGCTCAGTCACTGGCGCATCAGCAGAGTTTGACTCTGCTATTTGTCCCTCGGCAAACAAGGCCATCACTTCTTGTGACAATACCGTTTCGCCTTCATCTTTACTAATAGACTCGAGAGTTCCATCAGCTGGTGCCACAACCTCTAGCACAACCTTATCAGTCTCAATATCAACCAATAATTCATCGCGGCTAACTGGCTCGCCTGGACGTTTATGCCATGTAGCAACGGTGCCATCGGCGACGGATTCTGGAAATTGGGGTGCTTTAATTTCTATTGCCATGGTATGTTTCCTAATTGGCTGCCAGTTAAACCTTGGGGTAAACCAAGGCGTCTTGCAGGAATCGTTCTAATTGTTCAACGTGTAGTTTCATGTAACCTGCTGCCGGTGATGCAGATGGATCTCGGCCAGCGTAACTCAGATAAAGATCAGGGTTCAAGTTGCTCAGGACTCGACGCATATGATGCTGGCTGCAGTACCAAGCTCCTTGATTCATTGGCTCTTCTTGACACCAAACCACATCTTCGAGATTAACATAGGGCTTGAGTGCCTGCTCCAGAGCTTGCTCTGGGAAAGGGTACAATTGCTCAATGCGCACCAAGGCAACATTAAATAGTTGATCACGCTCGCGACGCTCTTGAAGATCATAATAAACCTTGCCGCTACAAAGAACCACACGCTGCACCTTAGAGTTATCAACAGCAGGATGGTTATCAGGGATAACGGTCTGGAATGACCCCTGGGCCAAATCTTCCAAGGAAGAAACAGCATCTTTATGGCGTAATAGGCTCTTAGGCGACATGACCACCAGAGGCTTGCGTACCTTACGCAGCATCTGACGACGAATCATATGAAACACCTGTGCCGGTGTAGTGGGAACACAGACTTGAATATTATGCTCAGCGCAAAGCTGTAAAAAACGCTCAAGACGAGCCGAGCTATGTTCAGGCCCCTGCCCTTCATAACCATGAGGCAACAGCATAACTAGGTTACATAACCTGCCCCACTTAGTCTCACCAGAGGTAATGAATTGATCAATAACCACCTGAGCACCATTGGCAAAATCACCAAACTGGGCTTCCCAAATGACCAAGGCATTCGGCATGGTGGTGGCATAGCCGTATTCAAAGGCCAAAACGGCTTCCTCAGATAAGAAGGAGTCATGAATGGTCAGACTTGGCTGCTCTGGCTGTAGATGCTGCAGCGGTACCCAGATGCTGGCATCTTTTTGATTATGTAAAACAGCATGACGGTGTGAGAAGGTACCACGACCAACGTCCTGACCAGTTATGCGTATGGGCATCCCAGCTTCAAGCAGGCTGCCATAAGCTAGAATCTCAGCAAAGCCCCAGTTAATTGAGAGGGCTCCAGCTGCCATCTTGGCCCGGTCTTGAATGATCTTTTGCACCTGGCGCTGAAGGCTAAACACCTCAGGAACATTATTGACCCTTTGAGCCAGGGCTTTGAGTTCAGCAATGTCCATACTGGTATCATGATGATCAACCAGGTCTTGATTTAAATAAGGAGCCCAGTCAACAAACAATGACTTATTTGGCTCGGTTACCAAAGATTTGGCAACATGCTGACCATTATCTAGGGCTGTACGATAATCGTCCTCGAACTGTTTTTTACCATTGGCCGGTAACATACCTTTATTGACCAATGCTTCAGCATAAAGACTAACAACAGATGGATGCTTAGAAATCTTGGCATACATCAATGGTTGAGTGCCGCTAGGCTCATCAGCTTCGTTATGACCACGACGGCGGTAACCTATCAGATCTATCACCACATCTCGGTTGAACTTCATCCGATAGTCAACCGCTAACTGAGTAACGAAAACCACTGCCTCAGGGTCATCGGCATTGACATGGAAAATGGGCGCTTGCACCATTTTAGCAATGTCAGTGCAATATTCGGTAGAGCGTGCGTCCTCTTGCTTAGAGGTAGTAAAGCCGACCTGGTTATTAATCACTACATGGATGGTACCGCCGGTCTTATAGGCACGGGTTTGTGACATTTGGAAGGTTTCCATCACCACACCTTGACCTGCAAAGGCTGCATCACCATGCATCACCACAGGTAAAACCAAATTATGGTCATTATCATCTCGGCGGTCTTGACGAGCTCGTACCGACCCCTCGACCACGGGTGAGACAATTTCCAAATGCGATGGGTTAAAAGCCAAGGCCAGATGCATTTCGCCGCCAGGAGTCATGACATTGGTTGAAAAACCCTGATGATACTTTACATCACCAGAACCAGCATCAAGGAAAGACTTACCATCAAACTCATCAAATAAATCTTTGGGATTCTTACCCAATATGTTAACCAGCACATTTAAGCGGCCACGATGAGCCATGCCCATTACCGCTTCTTTGACACCGTAGCTACCGGCTCTCTGTACCATTTCATCCAACATTGGAATTAGGCTTTCAACGCCTTCAAGACCAAAACGCTTGGTTCCTGGATAACGCGAACCAAGGTACTTTTCTAAGCCCTCAGCAGCCACCAAACGTTCAAAAATATGCAAAGCTGCTTGCGGGCTATACTCTGGACGGGAGCGAACCGACTCCATGCGCTGCTCAATCCAACGACGCTCAGCGGTGTTAGTTATGTGGGTGATCTCTGCACCAATTGAGGAGCAGTAGGTTTTATCCAGACCTGAAATGATGTCAGCCAAGGCCAACTTTTCCTGCCCCAAGAACAAGGTTGCCGACGAAAATTCTGTTTTATAGTCCTGCTGGTTTAGACCATGAAACTCGGGGTTAAGATCCACGGGTAACGGACGCTGCCAAATACCAAGGGGGTCAAGATTAGCCTTTTGATGACCACGCATCCGGTAGGCAGTGATTAACTGCTGCACACGAATTTGTTTTCGTTCACGCTCCGGAGCTTCGGCGACCACAACTGAATTTCCGGGGCGACGAGCCTTGGCAATCTCAAGGAATTGATTACGTAAATCCTGATGCGAAACATCTGTGGTTTGATCAGGCTGTAGCATGGGCAGGCGAGCAAATTCATTACGCCACTGCTCAGGAATACTGTTTGGGTCAGCTAAATAAGACTCAAATAAGGACTCTAAGTATTCGTAGTTGCCGCCAGCAAAGTGAGAAGACTTCCAAAGCTGCTCCATTAGACTATCGTGCATACCAGATTTCACCCTTGTGCGTGATAAACGCTCTTTAATAATTGTGCACACAAAACGAAGCCGGATCGCAATCCGGCTCAAAAACTACAACCTTTGTTAGGTTGCCTGCTTAAGCAGCATGGAACGAATGTGACCAATTGCTTTGGTAGGGTTAAGACCCTTAGGACAGACATTGACACAATTCATAATTCCACGACAGCGAAACACGCTGAACGGATCATCCAATTTCGCTAAACGCTCCTCTGTTGCTTGATCGCGGCTGTCAGCCAAGAAGCGCCATGCTTGCAACAAACCTGCAGGACCAACAAACTTCTCAGGATTCCACCAGAAGGATGGACAACTGGTTGAGCAACAAGCACAGAGAATACACTCGTAAAGCCCATCTAATTTGGCACGATCCTCGGGTGACTGCAAACGCTCAATGCTGGGCACTGGACTGTTATTAATCAAATAGGGCTGAATACGCTCATACTGCTTGTAAAACAATGACATATCCACCACCAGATCACGAATCACTGGCAAACCAGGCAAAGGACGCAATACTAGCTTGTTATTTTTTACCACCTGAGACAAAGAGGTGATGCAAGCCAGGCCATTTTTACCACTGATGTTCATACCATCGGAACCACAAACACCCTCACGGCAAGAGCGGCGATAGGTAATACTGGTGTCTTGTTCTTTGAGCAAAGCCAGAACATCCAACACCATTAGATCTTTACCCTCAGGTAGATCTAACTGAAACTCTTGCATGCGTGGCTTCTGATCGCTTTCAGGATTATAACGATACAGGCTGACGGTTAACTGTGACATCCATTATCCTCCTGTTAGTAAGTACGAATTTTAGGTTCAAAGCTAGGAACCGTTTTAGGCTGCATATTAACGTCACGTCTGTGCACCCCTGGCTCACCTTTGAAATAAAGGGTATGACACAGCCAGTTGGCATCGTCACGCTCTTGGAAATCGTCACGCGCGTGGGCGCCACGGCTTTCGGTACGCTGCTCAGCGGAAACGGCTGTCGCCATGGCAACCTCGAGCAGGTTATCCAACTCCAGTGCTTCAATACGAGCGGTATTAAAGGCCTTAGTCTTGTCTGGCAAATGAACATTAGCTGCACGCTCGGCAACCACTTTAAGCTTAGCCAAGCCTTCTTGCATGGATTTGCCTTCACGGAACACACCAAAGTGCAGCTGCATACAGTTCTGCAGGTCTTTACGCACCTGAGCCACGCTCTCACCGGAGTTAGAGGATTCCAAGCGTTGCAGGCGACTCATGGCGCGTTCAATGTCCGATTCGACGGCCAGGTCAGTGCTAAAGCCTTCTTTCATGCTTTGCTCAATCTGCAAACCAGCCGCACGACCAAAGACCACCAGATCGAGCAAACTGTTGCCACCCAGACGGTTAGCACCATGCACGGACACACAGGCCGCCTCGCCGCAAGCGTACAGGCCGTTGATCACCTTATCTTTGCCCGCCGCATCGCGTGACAACACCTGACCACCGATATTGGTTGGCAAGCCACCCATCATGTAATGGCAGGTTGGCACCACAGGGATGGGTTCTTTGACTGGATCCACATGCGCAAAGGTCTTAGACAGCTCGCAAATACCAGGCAAACGCGAATGAAGGACTTCTTCCCCTAGGTGATCCAACTTAAGGAATACGTGATCACCCTCTGGACCGCCACCGCGACCTTCAAGCAGTTCAAGAATCATGGCACGGGCGACCACATCACGACCGGCCAAGTCTTTGGCATTAGGAGCGTAACGCTCCATAAAGCGCTCGCCGTCTTTATTGATCAGATAACCGCCCTCACCACGGCAACCCTCGGTCACCAGAGTACCAGCACCATAGATACCCGTTGGATGGAACTGCCACATTTCCATGTCTTGCACCGGAATACCAGCTCGCATGGCCATACCAATGCCATCACCAGTGTTAATCAAAGCATTGGTGGTAGAGGCATAGATGCGACCCGCGCCACCAGTGGCCAGAACCGTCGCCTTGGCATCCACATAATGAACTTCGCCATCTTCAATACAGATGGCCACCACACCCCGTACATCACCGGCAGCATTGGTCACCAAATCAACGGCATACCATTCATTCAAAAACTCGGTGCCAGCCTTAATATTGGCCTGATAAAGGGTATGCAACAGGGCATGACCGGTACGGTCGGCCGCAGCACAGGTACGGGCCGCTTGGCCGCCCTTGCCGTAGTCCTTAGATTGACCACCAAAAGGACGCTGATAAATGCGACCATTTTCGGTGCGAGAGAATGGCAGACCCATGTGCTCAAGCTCGAAGACCGCTTGCGGGCCAACAGAACACATGTATTCAATGGCGTCTTGATCACCGATGTAATCAGAGCCCTTAACGGTGTCGTACATGTGCCAACGCCAATCATCGTTTGGATCAGCACTGGCAATGGCACAGGTAATGCCACCCTGAGCGGAAACGGTATGCGAGCGAGTAGGAAATACCTTGGAAATTACTGCTGTTTTAAGGCCTGACTGAGCCAATTGCAGGGCGGCGCGCAAACCAGAGCCACCGCCACCAATGATTACAGCATCATAAGTAAGCTTGTTAATATTCGCCATCAGAACCCCCAAAGTGCGCGCACGGTCGCAATTAGATACACAAACAACACCAACAGCACAGCGCTCTGATACAGCAAGCGCAGCCAAACCTTTGGCAAATAATCAGTGCCGACAGTCCACAAGCCAATCCAGGCATGAATCACAATAGAAAGTACGGTAAGCAGGGTGAAGATTTTTACCCATTCCTGAGCAAATAAACCTGACCACTGCTCATAACTCATGTCAGGGGTAAAAAGCAAAACACCCACAATGAACAGGGTATACAGGGCCAAAACGATGGCAGAGAACCGCTGTAACAACCAATCGGAAAGACCGGAGCGGCCAAAACTGGTGACACTTCTTACCATAACCAAACTCCTGCTAAAATTGCCAACAGCACACCAACCACTAGGCTGATCTGCGAACCCAAAGCACCGGACTCCTTGGTTTCACCCAAGCCAAGATCCATCAAAAGGTGACGAACACCAGCCACCAGATGATAACCCAGTGCGGCCAAAGTACCCCAAATAATGAACTTGAACCAAAAGACCGAAGAGATCAATTGACTAACTTGTTCAAAGCCTTGTGCAGAAGATAATGAAAGACCAAGTGCCCAGATAAGGAACGCAGTACCAACAAAGAGGACGATGCCAGAGATGCGATGCAATATCGAAGCGATGGCCGTGATGGGCAAGCGGATCGTGGTTAGATCCATATTCACAGGTCGGTTTGTTTTCACGGATAGTTCACTCTGATTGCTGTTTTAGTTATTGCCTTGACAGATGCATGAAAGCAGCCAAAGCTATACTTACTACGCTGCAAGGTTAATCAAGGATTATAGGCAGCCTGCTCAGCAAATACAAATGGTTAAGGCATTGATCTGCGGCAAAAAAATGCTTTTTTTCTACTGATCCAAAGCAGGTTTTTTTCACCTCATCCATAAGAAAGTTCTCAGCGTAAATTGACAACCAATGCGAGGCTCTATAAGTTTTAGCCTTTCCATGCCGACAGATCGGCATATTTGGTGATTTTCGCCTATTTTTTATACAAAACAGCATAATTTGTTCTTACTAGGAGGCCACATGGCTGAAAAAGTAGCTACCCTGCATATTGAAGGCAGAGACCCAATTGAACTGCCAATCTTAGAGGGCAGCATGGGACCCAGTGCCATTGATGTTCGCAGCCTTTTAGCACATGGCTTGCTTAGTTTTGACCCAGGATTCATGTCCACCGCCTCTTGCGAATCTCAAATTACCTTTATTGACGGTGATAAGGGCTTGCTGCTGCATCGAGGCTACCCGATCGAACAGCTAGCGGAACATTCCGATTATCTGGATGTTTGTCACCTATTGCTCTATGGCGACCTGCCCACTGCTGAACAAAAAAAATCCTTTGAGCACATCATCACTCATCACACCATGATTCATGAGCAGTTGGCTGAAATGTTTCAGGCCTTTCGCCGCGACGCTCACCCCATGGCCATCTTGACTGGTGTAGCCGGCGCCTTGGCGGCTTTCTATCACGACTCATTAGATGTCAACAATGAGCGCCATCGTGAAATCGCCGCCCACCGTTTGATCTCCAAGATGCCTACCCTGGCCGCCATGGCGTACAAGTACAGCATCGGCCAGCCAAGCATCTACCCACGCAACGACCTGGGTTATGCCGGTAATTTTTTGCACATGATGTTCTCAACACCTGCTGCCGAATATAAGGTAAGTCCGGTGATTGCCCGAGCTGTTGATCGCATCTTTATCCTGCATGCCGACCATGAGCAGAATGCCTCCACCTCCACCGTTCGCCTCGCTGGCTCAACAGGATCCAACCCCTTTGCCTGCATCGCCGCTGGCATTGCAGCACTCTGGGGCCCTGCTCACGGCGGCGCCAATGAGGCTGTGGTTAGCATGTTGGAAGAAATTGGTGATGAAAGCCGCATTGATGAGTATGTAGCCAAGGCCAAAGACAAGAGCGATCCGTTCCGCTTAATGGGCTTTGGTCATCGTGTTTACAAGAGCTACGACCCTCGTGCCAAGGTAATGAAGCAAACCTGCGACGAGGTACTAACCGAGCTTGGCTTGCAAGACGAACCCTTGCTGAAAATGGCGATGAAATTAGAAAAAATTGCCTTGGAAGACGAATATTTCATCAAGAAAAAGCTCTACCCCAATGTGGATTTTTACTCTGGCATCATCCTGAAAGCCATTGGTATTCCAACCGAAATGTTCACTGTGATGTTTGCCATTGGTCGCACACCTGGCTGGATTGCTCACTGGAAAGAAATGCTGGATCAAAAATCCCGCATCAGCCGACCTCGCCAACTTTACTCAGGCAAAACGCCTCGCGATGTGAAGTAACCTACTTTCTAAGCTAGCAATAAAAAGGCTGGTAAACCCAGCCTTTTTATTGCTCATAGTAATCAAGTCATCAACCCTCGGCATCCGCTCGCCAAATAAGATCTGACTTTTTACTCATTGCCTGTAAAAAAGCTCGATGCTCATCTATCTCTTCAGGACTTGGTTGTACTGGCAATAATTTAGCCACTAACCCAGAAAACTCAGCCTCATCAAACTGAAGCCTTGCCGATGAACCTTGCTGCTGATCATCAAAACCAAAATCAAACTGACCTCCCGTTAACTGTAGATAAACCTCTGTTAGCAGCTGTGCATCCAACAGAGCCCCATGCAGTTGACGATTAGAATTATCGACCCCAAAACGCTTACAGAGCGCATCCAAAGAAACTCTACCACCAGGAAACTTCTCTTTAGCCAACTGCAAGCTGTCAACCACAGCACAACGTTCAGCCAAAGTAGGACGGATTGATAATAGACTCAGCTCATGCTCGAGAAAGGCCATGTCAAAGCTAGCGTTATGAATAACTAACTCAGCCCCATCAACAAAACGCAAAAAATCTTCTACAACCTTGCCAAATACAGGAAAATCCTGCAAATAGTCATCTGTCAAACCATGAATTCGAACTGAATCCTCTACTGGACGCAATGGATTGATATATTGATGATAATGTTTTCCAGTCAACTTTCTATCGACCAACTCAACCGCACCTATCTCAATGATACGATGACCATCATTCGGACTAAGACCCGTGGTTTCTGTATCTAAAATTATTTGTCGCATGATTCAACCTTTAAGGAATCTCGGTTTAACTGAGGCCTAGCGATACCTAAGGGCAACGGACTCAACAATGAATTTGAAACACGAGCCATAGTACGCTTGCGAGCCTTAATCACATAGCTTGCATTTAACCAGGGCAAAAAATGCCCCAGTTTGCGGCTAACAAAGCTTGGTTCTCGTGCTTGTCGACCAAACCAGTGACAGCACTTTGGGTGCAACCAATCTAGGGACTCTAACTGCAAATCAAGCAAAGACAACCAGTCAACAACACGATGAGGCGAAAAAAATCGTGCATCCGACAACACTGGAGCCAAGGGCGGCACCTGACGCAATAAAGACCAGATACCGGGATTAAAACCAAAGATCAACAGCGTGCCAGAGTCTGTTAAGCATCGACTCGCCTCTCTTAAAGAGGCATAAGCATCGGCTGAGAAGTCTAAACTATGATGCATGATGATCACATCAAGCGATTTTGACTGAAAAGGCAGGCTGTCACTACGAGCCTGTATTTGTGGACAATGACAGCGTGAAGGAAGCAGCGAAAGCAAACAATGGCAGCCTGACCCCTGTTCCAGCCATAGTGGATACTGTGCACCTGCATCTAACTGCAGCAAACGAAACCCTAGGCTATCCCGCAGCAAATGTTGAGCCGCCTGACGCTCAGCAGCCAGCAACATTTGCCCCGTTTGCTTAGCGTACCATTGTTGACGCTGGCGCTCTTTGCCTTGATCGGACATAAATGCGACTCGTGTTTAAAAGTGCTGTTTTTTGAAGTCTACCACATCAAAGGGGAAAAATTCGTAACGAACTTGCCAGCCTGTAAGTCAGGGCATAAAATTTGCGGTCAATTTCTAAACAAAACATCTTTAACCATGAATAAAGCGCCTCTTATTGCTCTAATGTGCTCTCTCTGTCTCTGCGCTTGCACCCTACTGCCGATCACAGCAGATCAAGACACCCTAGTCTCTGATGAACACTCAACTATTGAGGACATGGCCAGCAATCGCGATCAAGAATCTTCTGAATTTTGGCAGCACGGCCAAGGCAAGCAACAACCTGAGCCGACCACAAATACCCAGCAGCCTGAAATGGCCTCTGATCCTTGGTCACAATGGCATCAAACAAGACAAATACTCGACTTCCCTAATGACAGAGTGGAAGCTCATATTCAACATTACGCTCACCAAACAGGACTGTTTTCTCAACTTCAAGAGCGTGGTGAGCTGTACCTACCCTACATACAGCAGCAAATTAGCAAAAGAGGCTTGCCCAGTGAACTCTTAATGCTACCCATCATTGAAAGCAACCTCGACCCCTTTGCCTTTTCTCAAGGTCGTGCTGCTGGTATTTGGCAGTTTATACCCAGTACTGGTCGGCACTTTGGTTTAGAGCAGGATTGGTGGTATGACGGAAGACGAGACATCATCGCCGCTACTCAGGTTGCTCTGGACTACCTTGAGCAGCACTATCGTACCTTCAACGACTGGCCCCTAGCCATTGCCGCCTATAATGGTGGCGCTGGCACCATTTTGCGAGCTCAACAGCGCAACAGAGAACAAGGCCTAGATGATGACTACTGGTCTTTGCAACTCAACCGAGAAACCCGAGAGTACGTTGGCAAGATCATTGCCATGAGCGAACTAATGAGCTACCCGGAGCAACATAACATTGCCCTGCCCGAGCTAAGCAAAGAACCTAGTTTTGTTGAGGTTTATACCGGCGGGCAAATCGACTTAGGCCTGATTGCCAATCTTTTACAACTTGAACTTGACCAACTGTACAGACTCAACCCAGGCTTAAACCGCTGGAGCACACCGCCACTCGGCCCTCATCGCTTACTAGTGCCTAAAGAGCATGAAGACAAAGTGGTTGAATTCCTTGGCAGCCTTCCCCAAAAAGAGCGCATTCAGTGGCAAAGACATATTGTTGTGGCAGGCGACACCCTAGGCGGCATTGCACAACAGTACAACAGCACAATTGACATCATAAAAACCAGTAACAATTTAGAAGGCAACCTAATACGTATCGGTCAAGAATTATTGATTCCTGGGTCAAGCGCCCTAAGTATTCATCAACCTAACCCGCAGGATCAAGCCAGCACAGCCACGCACCAAGTACGAGCAGGTGAAAGTCTATGGACCATTGCGCGCCAACATGGGGTAACTGTGGCTCAGCTTACGCAATGGAATAATCTCAACTCAAATGCCGTATTGCGGATTGGTCAGGAGCTACAAATATTTGCCAGCAGCTCCAGCAACCAACAGCCACAGGGGCCCAGAGAAGTGATCACCAGAACGGTATTTTACCAAGTAAGACCAGGTGACACCCTCAGCAGCATTAGTAGCAGATTCAATGTCAGCAGCCAGCACATTCGCCAACGCAATAACATTAATCAATTACGAACTGGCCAACAACTGGTGATGGATGTCCCCATTAATCCTTATTAAGGTCTTGCACCAGTACCCAAGGAGTAACCACCAAAGCCCAAACCTGCGCCTTGGTGGTTAACCACTGTTCGGCTTGCTGATCTGGCAAGGCCTTTACCAGCCCTTGCTGCTGCCAAGCCTTGATTTGCTCAGCATGATCCTGAATCATGGCTTTGGCAACTTGCAATAAATCCAAGCTTGGCGCCAGCCAGATACACTGACCACGCGCAAAGTTTGGCTGCAAGGCCACAAAATCAATGGTTGATGTTTGACCTAGTAGATAGGCCTGCAATTCGTCATCAGATAGTTGTTTCATACCGGCACCGGACAATCAATAAATTGATGCTGCACACCAAAGGTCTGGGCTAAATGCTCGCCAATTGCCTGAACCCCTAGCCGCTCAGTAGCATGATGGCCAGCAGCCAAATAGGCAATACCAGACTCCAGCGCTAGGTGAGTACAGGGTTCAGAAATCTCTCCAGAGATAAAGACATCTATGTCTGAGGCCATTCCAGCAGCTACCATGGACTGAAACTCGCGCATGGCTGCGCCAGTACACCAACTGATGCGCCGCACCTGACGCTCAGGATCACCTATCAACAGTGGATCAAAGTCCAAGAGCGAAGCCAGCCGCCCCTGTAACTCGGCCAGAGTGATGGCCTGAGGAAGCTCAGCTCGCAACACTAACTCAGGATTAGTTGCCGTCAAGGCTTTACCACTTAATGTGCGCAAGTTTTGCACTGCCAATAAACGCCCAAGACAAACATTGTTACCAAACTCAGGGTGCAGATCCAAGGGCAAATGATAGGCAAAGAGATTTAAGTCAGACTTTATCACCTGACTCAAACGCTGGTACTTAACACCCAAAACACGAGGATCCTCGCCCTGCCAAAACCAACCATGATGCACCAAAACAGCATCAGCACCTGCAGCAATGGCCTGTTGCAAAAAGGTCTGACTGGCCGTCACACCGGTCACCAGCTTGCTGATTTGTGCCCTGCCCTGCACTTGCCAGCCGTTAGCACAATAGTCTTTGAGCCCATGGCTGCCAAGCATATCAGTCAGATATTGATTGAGTTGCACCGCGGCAAGACTCATGCATCACCTCGCTGATCTGTTACTCGGCACAATGCACTACGAGCATGAGCCTCCAAGCCCTCTCCCCTAGCCAGCTCAGCTGCGACCTTACCCAATTTGTTGGCACCCTGAGCACTAGCAAAAATGATGCTGGAGCGCTTTTGGAAATCATAAACGCCAAGTGGCGAACTAAATCGTGCCGAACCCGAAGTGGGCAACACATGGTTCGGACCAGCGCAATAATCGCCTAAGGACTCAGCACTGTAGGCACCCATAAAGATAGCACCCGCGTGGCGAATACCAGGCAACCAAGACTCAGGATCGGATACTGACAGCTCCAAGTGCTCTGGCGCAATCTGATTGATCAGGTCTAGGGCCTGTTGCTCATTATCAACCAATATTAAAGCGCCACGGTCGGCCAAGGACTTACGGATAATGTCGGCTCTGGGGTGAGTTTCCACCTGCTCGCTCATGGCCTGAGCCACAGCCTCCAGATGCTCAGCACTGGTACTGATCAAAATGGATTGCGCCAGAGTGTCGTGCTCGGCCTGAGAAAACATGTCTTCGGCCAACCAGCTGGCAGAGGTACTGCCATCCGAAACAACAAGGATCTCACTGGGCCCAGCAATCATATCGATACCGACCTTGCCAAAAACTTCGCGTTTGGCCGTAGCCACCCAGGTATTACCAGGACCAACGATCTTATCAACTGCCGGTACGGTTTGCGTGCCATAGGCCAGGGCGGCCACTGCTTGAGCACCACCAATAGCGAATACCCGGGTAATGCCCGCCAGAGCAGCAGCAGCCAACAAAAAGTCAGAACGCTTACCCTCAGGCATAGGACTTACCATCACCAACTGCTGGACGCCGGCTACTTGCGCTGGAATGGCATTCATCAGCACGCTGGAAGCTAAGGGAGCCGTGCCGGCGGGTACATACAGCCCTACCGAGTCCAAAGGGGTAATTTGCTGACCAAGTACGGTGCCATCAGCTTCGGTGTACCGCCAAGAGGTTTGCAACTGACGCTGGTGATAATCACGAATGCGTTGCGCTGCCACTGTTAAGGCGTCACGCTGTGACTGCGGCAACCGCTCAAGGGCCTGTTGCAGCTCTGCCTGCTCAATCACCAGCTCATGCATAGCCTGGGCCGAGGTACGATCAAAGCGATTAGTCAGCTCTACCAATACCTGGTCACCACCCTGGCGCACCTGAGCAATGATTTGTTTAACACCCTGCTGCACAGACTCATCAGAAACCCCTTCCCAGGCCAGCAGCTGCTGTAACTGCTGTTGGAAGTCGGTGTCCTGAATGCTTAAACGGCGAATTTCTATCATCTAAACCTCCAGCTGTGCCATAGCAGCAGCTAATTTTTCTACTATGGGATCAATCTGCTGTTGATTACGCTTATAGGCAGCACGACTGACAATCAAACGTGAAGAAATATCAGCAATCAACTCTCGTGGCTCAAGGCCATTGGCTGTAAGAGTCTTACCAGTATCAACAATGTCGACGATCTCATCGGCCAAGCCCAGCAAGGGTGCCAGCTCCATGCCGCCATACAGCTTGATGATATCGACCTGCTTACCTCGCTCAGCAAAATAACTTCGAGCAATACTGGTGAACTTGCTGGCGACTCGCACCCTGCCCTTAACTCTGGGAACACCTTTAATTCCAGCCGTCATTAAGCGGCAACGGGCGATGCGTAAATCCAGCAACTCATAAATGTCTTTAGCCCCATGCTCCATGAGCACGTCTTTACCGGCAATACCAAGATGCGCCACCCCGCGCTCTACATAGGTGGGTACGTCAGTGGCACGTATGACGATCAAAGACAGATTAGGCTGATTGGTTGGAAAAATCAGCTTGCGACTGCTGCGTACATCTTCTAAAGGTTCAATACCAGCCTTAGCAAGCAAGGGCAGGGTATCGTCTAAGATTCGACCCTTGGACAGAGCTATTACCATGTCATCTTGTTTAGTCATCAGTTGATCCTATTTCACACGACGGATGATGGCACCAATGGCCGACAGTTTTTCTTCAATGCACTCATAGCCACGATCAATGTGATAAATACGATCTACCAAGGTTTCACCCTCTGCCATGGTGCCGGCAATTACTAAGGAAGCAGAGGCTCGCAGATCAGTGGCCATCACTGGGGCGCCCTGCAGACGCTCAACCCCCTCAATCACCACGGTATTGCCCTTGATTTTGCACTTAGCGCCCATGCGCTTAAGCTCATCAATGTGCATAAAACGGTTTTCAAATACCGTTTCTTCGATGGTGCCTACCCCCTCGGCCAAAGCATTGAGCACACAAAATTGCGCCTGCATGTCGGTTGGAAAGGCCGGATGCGGCGCAGTAGTAACATCAACGGCTCTGGGGCGCTTACCCTGCATATCAAGACTAATGGTCGAGCCTTCAATCTCAATTTTGGCGCCAGCCTCAGTCAGCTTTTGCAACACGGCCTCCATGTCTTCAGGCACAGTATTTAGCAAACGCACCGCCCCCCGGCTAATGGCTGCGGCAACCAAGAACGTACCGGATTCAATGCGGTCCGGCATCACGCTGTAACGGCCGCCTTTCAAACGGTCAATGCCCTGCACCACTATGGTATCCGTACCATCACCACTGATCTGAGCGCCCATTTCACGCAAAAAGTTCGCCAGATCGACGATTTCAGGTTCTTTGGCCGCATTTTCAATCAGGGTTTCACCCGCTGCTAGAGTAGCAGCCATCATGATGTTGCGCGTGCCACCTACGGTGACCTTATCAAAGAATACGCGCCCACCAGGTAACCGGCCACCTGGGGCTTTAGCCAAGATATAACCCTTGTCGATGGTGATCTCTGCTCCCATGGCCTCCAAGCCTTTGAGATGCAAATCTACGGGACGAGAGCCAATGGCACAACCACCAGGCAGGCTCACGTTGGCTTGGCCATAGCGAGCTAGGAGTGGTCCCAAGATTTCAATAGAAGCCCGCATGGTTTTAACCAATTCATAGGGTGCAGTAAAGTTATGCACTTTGGAATTATCAATGGTCAAACCCATGTCTTCACCCAGGGTAGCTTCTACGCCCAGGGTGCTAAGCAATTCAATCATGGTAGTGATGTCATGCAGGTGTGGTAGATTATCAATTACCACTGGCTCAGAGGCCAACACACTGGCCGCTAAAATGGGCAGAGCGGCATTCTTGGCACCACTAATTCGTACATCACCTTGCAAAGGGCCATTACCCTTAATCAATAGCTTATCCATTGCTATTCCTCGACTGCGGTCAAGCGCATGCTAAGGGCATGCAAACGACCATCAGCCAGCAAATCTTGCACGCAGGCATAAACAGCTTGCTGCTGCTTAACCGGCGACAAGCCAGCTAATTCAGGTGCACTCATGACCAGCATGGCTTTATTGCCCTGCACCTCGATCTCTAACTCTTGAAAAGCAAATTTTGGCGCCACGCGCTCACGGATCAACAGTTCTAATTCTTGACTCATTGGCTCTCTCCAGCAAAATTGCCGCCATTATAGAGCAATGATGATCAGCTTGCATGCTCAAAGCCAGAGCAAAATTCAGATATTTCCTAGCTGCCAGCATACCCAGACTGGCAATTATCACTAGCACTTGATACATTCTGCCATGCCTTCCTTAAGCTAAGATACCATGCATAAAAAATCTATTAATTTGCACATCGCCCAGCAAAGCATCGACGATCAAGCCCAGGCAATCAGCCATTTGCGCTCACTGATTGATCAACAGTTCAGCAAGGCCTGCCAACTGATCCTAGACTGCAAGCAAAGGGTCGTTGTGACAGGCATGGGCAAGTCAGGTCACATTGCCAACAAGATTGCAGCCACCCTTGCCAGTACGGGCACACCAGCATTTTTTGTTCATCCCGGCGAGGCCAGTCATGGTGATCTTGGTATGATTACCAAAAACGATGTGATCATTGCTCTTTCTCACTCCGGTGAAACTCGTGAGCTACTGGACATTCTGCCGCTGGCTAAACGCCTGGGCACGCCCTTGATTTCTCTAACCAAGGACAGGCACAGTACGCTGGCCAAACTGGCCGATGCCGCCCTTGTTACCGAGGTTGAAGTAGAAGCCTGCCCGTTAAATCTAGCCCCTACCAGCTCTACCACTGCTGCCCTGGTAATGGGTGATGCACTGGCTATTTGCCTATTAGATGCCAGGGGCTTTAGCGCTAACGATTTTGCATTATCACACCCAGGTGGCAGCCTGGGTAAGCGACTGTTATTAAGGGTCGAGGATTTGATGCACCAGGGCGAACGCTTACCCAGGGTTAAAGTGGGCAGCCCAGTACTAGACGCTCTAATGGAAATTACGCACAAAGGCTTGGGCATGACAACAGTACATAATGAACTAGGTCAGCATCTTGGTATTTTCACTGACGGCGACCTCAGGCGAGCGCTCGACAAGGGCGTTAACTTGCAAAGTGCAAAAATTGATGAACTCATGACCAGAGGTGGCGTGGGTATCGAGGCCAACGCCTTGGCCGCCGAGGCCTTACGCCTGATGGAAGAGCACAGCATCAGCGCACTGGTATGCATGCAACAGGGCAGTGCCATTGGCGTAATCCATATGCATGACCTATTAAAAGCGGGTGTTGCCTAATGCGTCGACTCTGGTTAGTGATTGCTGCTGGCCTCATTTTGACCCTTATTTGGCTATGGCCAAAACCTGAATCAGGGACAATCTTAGACCCAGAACTTAACAGTGCTGAGCTTCTGAGCTTTGGTACCGACATTGAACGCTGGCAATTCAATGAACAGGGTGAAGTCATCAACCATTTGCTAGCCAAGGAAATGCGTCATTACCGTCAACCAGAGCACCAAATACTGACTAATTTTGTGTGGTCAGAACTACTACCTGAACACCGTCAACTACAGGGCGACCATCTACGCTATACTGAGCCTGAACTACTGGTCACTGGCAACGCCATTCTCGAGCAATGGCAACCTTACTTCTTGGAAGTTAAGAGCGACCAACTACTTTGGAATCAAAGCAACTCGCAGGTTAGCAGCGAACTGTTTACCTGGATTCAATTTACTGAACACCAGTTTCAATCCATAGGCTTGCTATTCGATATGGATCAGCAGCACATAACATTGCCTCAACATCTGGACAGTTTGTATGTATTCTCATCTGATTAGGTTATTACTTCTGGTGCCCTGCTTTGGCTTGACGCTTGAAATCAACATTAAAGCTGAGCGCACCGAAGCAGATCTTCGCCAGGGCCAAATACGCTATCTGGAACAAGTTGTAGCCACCCAGGACGGCATGCGACTAGAGGCCGATACATTACTGGTTTTCTTGGAGGGCCAGCAGATTCGTGAACTACAAGCCCTTGGCCAGCCTGCAGTGCTAAATGACTGGCGAGACCCAGAAAACCCAATTGAAATCAGCGCTCTGGAGTTAACAGTCTGGCCTCTTGAGGATCGCTATCAAGCCAAGCAGCAAGCCAAGCTTGAGCACCCTGAGGTTACCCTGACTGCTGAGCAACTCATATTTGAGCAGTTAGAGCAAATCCTTAAAGCCCAGGGCCAGACCCAAACGATCCTTCTAGACTTTGAAGCACCTAGCTGGCTGGCCAACTCCGAACAACCCTCGGATATGATTTTTAATTCTGATCAGCTCACTTGGTGGGTAGACGAACAACGCTGGCAGTTAATCGGCAATGTAAGCCTCGAACAGCAAAGCCTAACCCTTATAGCAGATGACTTCTTACTGGAAGTGGATGATTTTGGTATCAATCATTTTCTTGCCAATGGCCAGCCTGCTCAAAGCTCAGCCTTGCTTGAGGGCGAAGAACTACCGCTATACCTTGATGGTGAGCAACTAAGCTATCACCGAGACCCAGACCGACTCCTGAGCCAAAGAGATGCCTCACTTAAACAATTGGGTTACCAGCAACAAGCTGACCGCATGACTTTTTTCATTGATGAACAAAGAAGTCAGGGCGAAGGCAATGTGCGGCTGCAAATTTTGGAGCCCCAGCCATGAGCTTTTTAGTTGCACAAAACCTGGCCAAGGCCTATGGCAAAAGGCAGATTATTAAAGACTTATCTCTTAAGGTCGAACAAGGCCAAATTGTCGGTCTACTAGGCCCTAATGGTGCTGGCAAGACCACAAGCTTTTACATAATCGTAGGTCTGGTGGCTGCTGATTCAGGCCGCATCATCCTGCATGACAAAGACATTTCTAGCGCCCCCATGCATAAGCGCGCTCAGCTAGGCATGGGCTATTTGCCGCAAGAAGCGTCAGTATTTCGCAAACTCAGTGTGGCCGACAACATCATGGCGGTGTTGCAACTGCAGCCCATCAGTCGAGCCGAGCAACGTCAACGCTTGGAGACACTATTGAATGATTTTAATATTGGTCACATACGCCAGTCTCTGGGCATGTCGCTCTCGGGCGGCGAACGCCGTCGTGTTGAGATCGCTCGAGCCCTGGCTGCTGACCCAGCGTTTATTCTACTGGACGAGCCCTTTGCCGGAGTTGACCCCATTTCAGTCAGTGACATAAAGCAGATCGTACGCCAACTTACCGAGCGTGGTATAGGCGTTTTAATCACTGACCACAATGTGCGAGAGACTCTAGACATTTGCCAGCAAGCGTACATTGTCGGCGAAGGTCGTATCATCGCCGAAGGCGACTCCGCGACAGTTCTGAATAACGAATTGGTAAAAAAAACTTACCTTGGCTACGAATTCAAGCTATAACTTCCCTATTAGTGGCAGGCACCATGCCTGCCCTGGCTAGATGTTAGGATCAGTATGAAGGCTTCTTTACAGCTCAAGTTAGGGCAACAGTTAACCATGACGCCACAGTTGCAGCAGGCAATACGTTTGTTGCAACTCTCCACCCTGGAACTTCAACAGGAAATACAACAGGCTCTGGATGCTAACCCTCTTCTGGAGCAGGAGGACGAGTTCAATCAACAGGAAAGTATCACCGAACTTTCTTCTTCACTTAGCAACGAACAGCAGGCCGCTGAATCTGCACAGAATACCAGTGAAGCCAGCAGCGGCCAGGCAAATGAGGAATACGAACAGGGCAACGACCTAAGCATCAGCGAACAAATACCAGACGAACTAGTAGTGGATAGCAACTGGGACGATATCTACACCCACAGCCCTACCAGTCACGGCATTAGCAGTGACGAAGATTGGCAACAGGACCAAGGCAGCACTGGCGATGGCCTACAAGAGCGACTTTTGTGGCAGCTCAACCTGACCCCAATGAGTGAACGAGACCTATTAATTGCGCACAGCATTATGGATGGTATCGACGACAGTGGATACTTACGCGAAAGTCTTGAAGACATCCTAACCGATCTTAACCACAGACAAACCGCAGACGAAGAGCCTTATGATCTTGATGAGTTAGAGGCTGTGTTAAAACTCATTCAGCAATTTGACCCGCCAGGCGTAGCTGCCAGAGACTTGCGAGAGTGCCTACTTTTACAACTCGAACTAGTGGCGGCAAGTGACTGCCAGCAGCTTGCCTGCTTGCTTGTGGATCAACACCTAGCTGCACTGGGCAGCAAAGACTACCCTAATCTACTACGTCAACTTGGCATTCGTGAACAACAACTAAAAGAAGCCATTGAACTGATTCAAAGCCTCAAACCCAAGCCGGGCGCAGATTTCAGTGCCGACAAAGAAGAATATATCCTACCAGATGTGGTGGTGTATAAGGACAAGAAAACCAATCATTGGCGAGTTGAACTGAATCCAGAAGTAGCACCCAAAATTCGTATCAACACCAGCTATGCATCCTTGGCCAAAGGACAATCGGATGGACAATATTTTAAAGATCAATTACAGGAGGCTCGCTGGTTAATTAAAAGCATTGAAAGCCGCAATGAAACCCTATTAAAGGTTGCCAGCAAAATTGTTGAGCGCCAGATTGATTTTTTTAAACAAGGCATTGAGTTCATGAAGCCCATGGTACTGGCCGACATTGCTAGCGACATTGACATGCATGAGTCGACAATTTCTCGCGTCACCAACCAAAAGTTCATGCACACCCCCAGAGGACTATTTGAACTTAAGTACTTTTTTTCCAGCCACGTAAGCACTACTGGCGGAGGTGAGGCCTCCAGTACAGCCATTCGGGCAATGATCAAAAAGTTAATCAGCGAAGAAAACAGCCGAAAACCCCTAAGTGACGCCAAGCTTACCAAACTCTTAGAAAGCAAGGGCATCGTTGTTGCTAGGCGCACAGTGGCAAAATACCGAGAGTCGATGAACATTGCTCCTTCCAATGAACGCAAGAGCCTAACCTGATAGCGTTCAAGCACAGATGAAAGGTCAAGTGAAAGGTCAAGTGAAAGGTCAAGGAGTGGCTCATTGGATGCATGAACAGATCGCCAAGCAATTTAGCTCGCTGCTAATGCTGACTTGGGTCGATAAAGCAGCTTGTTGTGCATCAGATTACCGTTTGGCACTGGTCATTTGTAGTGATTTGGCTAAACTCATGATTGAGAAGCTATTTTCTCAACCCAACTAAGGAGCCTGCTATGCAAATAAACATCAGTGGTCAACACCTAGAAGTCACAGATGCCCTTAAAGCCTATATACACAGCAAGCTGGAGAGAATTCAGCGTCATTATGATCAGATCACCAATGTCCAAGTCACCCTTACGGTCAACAAAAACCGCCAATACGCCGAGATGATCCTCAATATTCCAGGCACGCAAATCCACGCTGACAGCGAGCATGACGATTTATATGCTGCTCTTGATTTACTTAGCGACAAAATAGACCGACAATTACTCAAACATAAAGAAAAGGGTATTGCTCGCCAACACGGCAGCTAATGTCATCTATGCCAAGATTTGCCAACTATCTAACTAAGGAGTGCACCTTTGTGTGTGCTCCTTCTAGTTTAAGTAAGAAAAAAGCGCTGGAACAAATCAGTCAACTACTGGATTCCAGCATACCCAGCATGACGGCCACTGCCATTTTTGATGCACTACAAAGTAGAGAGAGACTTGGCACCACTGGCTTTGGTGACGGCATTGCCATCCCTCACTGTCGACTTAAAGAAGTAACCGAGCCCAAGGCGGCCCTAATACGCTTTAGTCAAGCCGTAGACTTTGATGCCATGGATCAACAGCCAGTTGATCTGGTTTTTGTTTTACTTGTTCCTCAAGACTCCAACGCTACCCACTTAGCCATTCTAGCTGACCTTGCTGAACAGCTTGAGCAGCAGAATCTTGCACAAGAGTTACGCAATACTAAAGACGCCGACGAACTGTTTAATTATTTTCAAAGTCAGTGATGATTGAATTAAAACTTATCAGTTTCGGCCGGAAGTTTGCTCCAGCTCCAGATGCTCATTTCGTATTGGATGCCAGAGGACTTAATAATCCCTACTGGGTTAAGAGCCTCAGGGGCTTCAGTGGCCTTGAGCAACCTATCACCGAGTTTTTTGCTCAAGACCCACACTGCCAACAACAACTTGAATTGTTTTTCGGTTTGACCAAGCATAATTTGCATTTATTTCAGACTAAGGGCAAATCAGAGCTTATAATAGCCATTGGATGCACCGGAGGCAGGCACCGTTCTGTTTACCTTTGCAATCAACTTTATTTACGCTTTCAAGAACTGGATCAGAACTGTCAATGTCAGCATCGAGATTTGCACCATGACAGCCACGAGTCATACTAGAGTCGTTACTCTATTAAATATGCGTGGACTGCATGCAAGAGCTGCCACCAAGCTAGTAGCCACCTGCAACTGCTTTGAAGCAGAGGTACTACTACGCTTTAAGGGCAAAGAAGTAAAGGCCCATAGTCTAATGGCTGTTATGATGCTTGGCGCAGGCGTTGGCAATGAAATCGAATTAGTTGCCAAAGGTAGACAAGCAACAGAAGTTTTGGATGCCCTAACGGAATTAATTAACAACCGTTTTGAAGAAGAAAACTAGTATGAATGAGTGGTCAACAGAGGAAGACAACCTTGAATCCAAAAGCAGCCGCAAAAGAGAAATGCATGAATTGCAGCGGCTTGCAGAACAGTTAGCAGCAGCAAAACCCAATCTCTGGCAAGAGCTGAACCTAGGAGCAAACCTACACAAAGCCTTAGATGATTGCCAAAAGATCACTGCACGCGAAGCCAAGCGCCGACATATGCAGTATCTAGGCAAACTGATTCGAGCAGAAGATATTGAGCAAATACGAGCTCTGTTAGAGGCTCAGTCCTCCAGCAGCCTTGATCATCAACGACAATTTGCCGAGGTTGAACACTGGCGAGCCAAGCTATTAACAGAGCCAAGCTCATTGACCGAGTTCGTCAATCATTATCAATGTACTGACCTACAAAGCCTACGACAAGCGCTTAAAAATACCCCCATCAAAGAGGGGCAACCAGAGCTTAATTCACAAGCTAGTAAGAAATTATTTAAATTACTGAAGGCGATTATCCTAAACTGATCATCCATTTGCCTTGCAACCTCGTATTAACCAGCAAATATAGGAGGCATGTCCATGAACAGCTTGTTAAAGTCGTCTTCCCCAATGGCCAAGGTAATACCCATGGAACACAAGGAAGACCAGTTTGCAGCTCTTTTAGAAAAAGTAGCCATCAAGCAAGACATTAAGGCTTTCGAAGCCATATTTAACCATTTTGCACCTCAAATCAAAGGTTTTGCACGCGTTAATGGTATTTCCAAGCTCGGTGAAAATTTCCCAGACGAGCTTGTACAAGAGGTTATGACTTCCGTTTGGCGCAAGGCGCATCAGTACGATCGCACTAAAGCAAAAGCCAGCACCTGGATATTCACCATTGCTCGCAACCAACGCATTGACATGCTGAGAAGAACCAGTCGCCAACGCTTTGAAGTATCAAGTGAAGACGTATGGGAAGAACCAGAAGTGGATGGGCCAGTGGTCGATGTTCAGCGTAAGCATACTGAAAAACTAATACGCGGCCATCTTATGTCTCTACCCGAAGAGCAACGAGAAGTTCTGGGTAAAGTTTACATGGAAGAAAAATCGCATCAAGATGTCGCCAGCGAGCTTGGCATACCTCTGGGTACAGTTAAGAGCCGGGTCCGTTTAGCCCTTGGAAAGTTAAAAATTATGATGGAGCCTTGGCAATGACAGCAATTTTTCATCCTGATCAACACCTGCTCATCGAGTATGCAGCCGGTTCATTACCTATTGCTAAAGCGACCATGATTGCCTTGCATTTGGAACACTGCACACACTGCCGGCAAAAAGTTCACCAGCTTGAGGCACTAGGGGGTCAATTATTGCATGATATCAAGCCAGAAGAGCAGGATTCTGACCTGAGCAGTGCTTGGCAAAATACTCTATCAATGATCCAGAGCACCCCTGTTGCCAGCCCAGTAAAACGCAAGCAAAGCCTAATGCAACGACTCTTCCCCCAAGGCTTTGAACACCAATCATGGTCAGGCGTTGGTCCAGTTAAAAACGCCAAACTTAATAATGCTGACCCTGATATGAGCAATCTTTCCCTGTTACGCATTCGCGCCGGAGCAAAGATTCCTGTGCATCATCATCATGGCGAAGAATGGACACTGGTGCTACAAGGGGGCTTTTCTGACAGTTACGGCAACTATCATTGTGGCGATCTGGTGGTCAGAGAGGATCATGACCATCACGCACCCGTAGCTGCAGCAAACGAAGACTGTATTTGTCTAACCTATGTTGAGAACAATTTGAAGTTTTCAGGTCCTATGGGTCCTATTTATAGTTTTATCAGTAAGCTATAAAAAGCACCAAATCATAAAACGCCCTAGTTCGGGCGTTTTTTATATCAAGGATGAAGAATCAAATCTTGTTCTAAAACCAAATAGAATTCTCTACCAGGTACAAGCTGGGCCTGCTGGCAACTCTGAGTCACACAATCTAGCTCAATTACAGAAGTACTGTCCTGTGCTGAAATCAACTGCTGCCATTGAGCACGCAGTACTCTTTTTTCATCATCAACACAAAGCACATTGTCAGTGGTCAAAATACCACCCGCTGCTGTCAGTGATAAGCGTGCACTTAAAATACAATAATCAGGCAACTCAAGAGTATCAGACAAGGGCTTGAGAATGGCTTCAATTTGCTCACCTTGGTTGACTGTAACAGTGTTTAAACTTAGCAGTCGTAACTCATTGCCAGCAGGCAAAGCTAAAGGCTGCGCCGATGAGATAGCAGCAGAAAGCAACAACATGGATGCAAAAATTTTTTTATGCAAGATTTCACGAAACATAGGTGACTCCATAGCTCACTAGTTGCTATGGTAACAGACTCAGTAGAATGAAAACACTATCAAGGGGGCACAGGTGAAACAGCAACTAAAGTTACTGATTTTTTTGGTAGTGGTAATGCTACTGATCTTTGGACTTTTTTGGATCGAACAAAACCGTGAGCCAGTGCAGTTTAGTGACGTGTTTTTCAGCTTGATATCCCTATCACAATTTGAAAATTATGTTTAAACTAAATACAGAAACTCACTGTTTGATCACAGTTTTTCTTAAACCTAATATTTGACCTGCATTAGCAGGCTACACAACTACGAAATAACGAGGGAATAATGTCCGGCGTTTTATCCATGATCCTTGCAGGCGGAGAAGGCACACGTCTTGCTCCACTAACCAGTTACCGAGCCAAGCCAGCGGTACCCTTTGGTGGCAGTTATCGTATTCTTGACTTTGTACTTAACAATTTTGTTAACAGTGATCTGTTACAGATCTTTGTCTTAACGCAATTCAAATCACACTCACTACTTAAACATATGTCCAGGCGCTGGAGCGTTTCGGGATTGACCAATAGGTTCATCGACCCAATTCCAGCCCAAATGCAAACCGGCAGACACTGGTATCAAGGCACGGCGGACGCCATCTATCAAAACCTGCATGTCATCGATGGCCTAGACCCAGAGATAGTTTGCGTATTTGGTGGCGACCATATCTATAAGATGGACATCCGTCAAATGATCAATTTCCACCGCGACAACAGCGCCGTACTGACAGTTGCTGCCATTCCTGTACCCATTGATCAAGCCAACCAGTTTGGCATTATCGAGGTAGATGAAACTGGCAAAATGATTGGCTTCCAAGAAAAGCCCAAAAATGGCGCCAAAGAGATCCCTGGCCGCCCAGGTTGGGTACTGGCTTCGATGGGCAACTATGTCTTTGATGCCAAGGTGTTGCGCGCTTCACTAATCGAGGATGCTCAGGAAGTCGACTCTCTACATGATTTTGGCCACAACATCATTCCCAAGCTTTGGCCAAGCGGCGATGTTTATGTGTATGACTTTTCCACCAATAGCATCCGTGGTGAGCCTGAGAACAGCCGAGGCTACTGGCGTGATGTAGGTACAATTGATGCTTACTTCCAGTCCAACATGGACCTAATCCAAGTACTCCCCCCCATTGATCTTTATAACAAACATTGGCCTTTACGCTCCTACCACCCTGCAGTACCACCAGCCAAGTTTGTTCATGATCAACGCAATCGCACTGGGCAAGCCATTTGCTCCATGGTTAGCGGCGGCTCAATTATTTCCGGTTCCGTGGTGCACGAGTCTGTCCTAGGCTACAACGTACATGTTCATAGCCACTCCTTTGTTCAGCAATCGGTGATTATGGGTAATAACGACATTGGCCGAGGCTGCCGCATTCGTCGTGCCATCATTGATAAAGACGTCCACATTGCCCCAGGAACAATCATTGGTGAAGACCCAATCGCCGATCGTGAGCGCTTCCATGTTTCCCCCGAAGGCATTGTTGTCATTCCCAAAGGTGCACGAGTCGGCTACTGATGAATATTCTTTTTTTATCTTCCGAAGTACAAGGCCTGCTAAAAACGGGCGGCCTTGCCGATGTCGCAAGGGCACTGCCCAAGCAACTCAAGCAATCAGGGCACGACATCCGGGTGGTTATGCCCTGTTATCGCAGTTTACTGGGTAAAAACTTTCCTGTGGTATTACCCACCCTAATCGTACCCCTAACACCCACTGACAACTACTATTGCACAGTACGCCAAACGACCCTAGATGATGTACCTGTGTATTTAATCGAACACAATCATTTCTTTGGTCGCCACGGCATCTATGACGATGGTGAACAGGGCTATCATGATAATGCTCTGCGCTTTGCCTTCTTGTCCAAAGCGGCCTTGGAGCTAAGTAGAGCACTTGACTTCCAACCTGATCTGGTTCAGGCCAATGATTGGCAAACAGCCATCGCCAGCTATTACCTCAAGCACCACTATAGCTATGATGATTTTTTTGCTAACACTGGCTCAGTGCTCACCGTCCACAACGGCTCTTATCAGGGTAAATGCTCAGGAGATCTGCGTTATGCCCTTGGCATTGCTCCAGAGCATATGCAGGCCCAAGCCTTTGAAGACTGGGGGCAGATCAACCTGTTAAAGGGCGGCCTATACTTTACTGACAAAGCCAATGCCGTTAGCCCTGGCTATCGTGAAGAACTACGCCAAGAAAGCACAGGGCATGGCCTCCACATGGCCTTTACTGCCAAGGGTGAAGACCTAGTAGGCATACTTAATGGTTGCGACTATGGAGAATGGAACCCTGCCACAGACCCAGCTCTGCCCTTTCACTATGACGCAGACAATCTAACAGGTAAAAAACAGGTTAAACTGGCTTTGCAGCAAGAGCTGGGTCTAACATCCGATGCCAATTTACCCCTGTTTGCTAACATAAGCAGATTAACAGGGCAAAAAGGCTTCCAGATGCTGGTTCCTGCTCTGTATGACCTAGTGAACCAAGGGGTTCAGGTCGTGTTGCTTGGCTCGGGTGAACTGAGCTATGCACTGCAACTACAAGAGATTGCTAGGCGCTTCCCAGACAACGTCCGCTTTATCTATGGCTATGATGAAGCCTTGTCTCACCGCATTGAAGCCGCCAGCGACTTCTTTATGATGCCTTCGGTGTTTGAGCCTTGCGGCCTTAATCAAATCTATAGCCTGCGTTATGGCAGTTTGCCCATTGTGCGCGCAACGGGTGGCTTGATCGATACCGTAGAAGCCCTAGCAGTTGATGAAAGTAACAAAGACAAGGCTACAGGCCTTAGCTTTGAAGGCTTTAACTTTCATGATCTTGCATGGACACTCAAGCGTGCAGAATGGATTTGGTACAACAACCCTGAACTGTATTTACAGATGCAGCAACAAGCCATGGCACAGAGTTTTACCTGGCAAAGCGCCTGTGAGCAATACCAGCAACTCTACAAAGCGGCCATATTAAAAGCTTGCGGCCTCGCATAACCAAAGCAAAGACTCTGGTTTATAGCTGCCGCCCAAGCAACACAAGAGAACTACTCTGGATATATCACGACCGTAACTTCGTCACGGTCGTGATATAACTGCCGTGCCTTAATACGATAATGACTGGCCAATCCCTGCTCTAACTGCTCTAGGCAGCTGGCAACCATGGGCCATCGCTTTTTCATGGGTAACTTCAAATTAAAAATCGCCCGAGTTGCCCAGCCCTGCTGCAACCAGCTTAACATCAGTTCAGTGGTTCGCTGAGGCTGAGTAATCATATCGCAGACCAACCAATCTACTTTTTGCGGCGGCTGCCAGCGAAAACCATCTGCTTTGAGGTGCTCTACCAGGCCACTGGCCATTAATTCATCGTCCATAGGGCCATTATCGATGGCATACACACGCTGCTGACGCTTAACTAACTGCCACGTCCAACCACCAGGTGCAGCGCCCAGATCAACAGACCAGCGATCAGCGATAAACCAATCCTGATCATCATCCAGCATAAGCCTGCAAGCTTCATCCAACTTTAGTGTGCTACGACTTGGTGCGCGACTGGGCATTTTTAGACGCAGCACACCCATTGGATACGGGCTGGTTTCAGCCAGAATACTTTGACACAGATAAGCGGATGAACTCCCAATTAATACCAACACCAACCATGGCATATCCTGTTTTTCAGTAGTAGTTAAATATCCCTGTTTACGCAGCGCCGCACGCATAGGGTGAGTCAGTTTTTTACCAAGAGTGGCAAGGTCACGGGTTTGAGGATCGTCAGTCTCTTCAATTCTAAGACCACCAAACTGGCCAGACAAGCTCAAGTCACTTAAAGCAGCTAACACATCTGCTACTCGATCTTTGCTATTTAAATTAGGCAACTCCTGCAAAACCAACAATAAAGAACGTGAAAAAACCAAGTCTGATTGTAAGTTCTTGTGCTGCCAAGGCAGCAGGTTTTGCCCAGCTTGCCAGATAACCAATCCCGGTCCTGGCTGAGCATAGCCATATAAGCCCTTTTCAGGAAGACGATGCTGTAATTCAGCACAAAGAGTGGTCTCTTGTCCTGCACGGCAATGAAATAATAGGGACTGCATTTATTGATCTCGGTATGGGGTGCCCAAAAGCACCCTGATTATCTTGACATTAAAGCATTCAGACGCTGCGTCATCTCCATGCGATTAGCATCCATGGCTTTGATCCATTGCTCTAATGTAATGTCTGTACCAGCAGCAGTTCTGATTTCTGCCAGTTCTGAGCGTTGCAGCTCTTGTCTAAAGCTCAGGTCGTCTAACTGTGAGCTCAAGGCTGACAGTTGATTGCGCAATTGCAGCAGCTCATCGTTACTCGCTTGACTAACATCTGAATCCATAGTCTGACTAAACTCTTGGTGCAAAGCTTGCTGACGACTGTCTAACTGCTGTAACTGTTGCTCAAACCCATCAAGCCTAGCAAGCATTTCTGGCACCTCCTGACTACTTTGCCAAACTTGCAGCTCTTCACTCAAAGCATCCAGCCTTTGATCCTGCTCAGTTAAGGTTTGACGCAGAGGCTGATCATCAAAAGCACTGGCTTGCGACTGTTGCAAAGTCAGGATTTGCTCAGCCAGCTCTGCCTGTGCCTGCTCAAGTTCAGCAATAGGAGAACGCCAAGTATCTGTCGGCTGGCTTTGCAAAACCTCTAGCTGCTGAGCAAAAAAATGTTGTTGCTGAATTAATTCTTCTAGGTCCAGCATACTGGCAAAAGACTGCTCACTCAGACCTAATTGATCCAGCCGTTCTGCAAGTTGCGTTTGTTGATTAAGGGCCTGACGCAAACTGGCGTCATTAGCATTGATCTGCTGCTGCATTTGCCATTGCCATGCCATTAGTGCGCCTAGTCCCAGAAGTAGAACTAGCCAGATAGGCCACTGCTTTGATGAAGATTTCGACGCTCGCTTGGCAACTCGTGAACGATGAGGAATACCCTGATCAGCAAGCGAGCCCAATTGATTAGCCATCAGTTACCTCTAAAAAATCTAATTAGATTTAAGCATGATAATGAAGCAGGGCATGATTGTCTGCCCTAGTTTTTCTTTTTTTCATGGCCAATAGTAAACCATTGCCCTAAAAACCTAGTAATATGCTAAACTATTGCCGCTTTACACAGAACAACTGGCCCGCACGAACGGGCCATTATTCAACATAAACATCATGAGGTTACTTATGGCTTTTGAATTACCTGCTCTGCCCTATGCTAAAGACGCCCTGGCTCCGCACATCTCGGCGGAAACTCTTGAGTATCACCACGGCAAACACCACAACACCTATGTGGTGAAGCTGAATGGCCTAATTCCAGGCACTGAGTTTGAAGGCAAGAGCCTTGAAGAAATCATCAAGACCTCTTCTGGCGGCATTTTTAACAATGCAGCCCAGATCTGGAACCACACCTTTTACTGGAACTGTCTAAGCCCAAATGGCGGTGGCGAGCCAACTGGCGCCCTTGCAGAAGCCATTAATCAAAAATGGGGCAGCTTTGAAGCCTTCAAAACCGAAATCAATGACAAAGCCGTTAACAACTTCGGCTCTTCTTGGACCTGGTTGGTCAAAAATGCCGCTGGCGAGCTAAGCATTGTCAACACCTCCAATGCTGGCACTCCCATCACTGAAGAAGGCATCACCCCAATTTTGACCATTGACCTTTGGGAACACGCTTACTACATCGACTTCCGCAATCTGCGTCCTAGCTACCTGGAAGCATTTTGGAATCTAGTGAACTGGGATTTTGCTAACCAGAACTTCGCTAAATAAGAGTTGTTAAGCTCCAAAAAAACCGAGCATGGCTCGGTTTTTTTATGCCTGATCCAAGGCCAACAACAGCTCATGAAGCCTGGTTAAATGCGGATGATTTGGCCAAGCGACCTCGGCCATAGGGGCAATGCTGGCCTGGGGCCAGGGCTCATCTTGATCCAGCATCAACTGCATCCTAGGCAAATAAATAAACTGCAACCACTGCTCAAAGCTCAGGCTGTCAATAGCAAAGGGTACTTGGCTTTCCAAAGCGGATTGCGGCACTGGCTCAGACTGCCATAGACCTGATTGCTGTAATTGACTGACCAGTTGCTCGAGCAATCCTTGCCTGTTCATGATATTTACGCCTGTGCTGCTTGCCAAAGAATGCTCGAACGAGTACCAGAACGACAATAAGCGAATACTTTGCCTGGCTGCTGCGCCATGATTTGCTGTAGCTTTGGCACGTGAGCCAAGGCATCTTCTCTGGTGATCATTGGCAAATAATGAAAAGCGAGTCCTTGATCAAGACAAAGCTTTTGTATCTCAGCGAAGGGCGTTTGGCCAGGGGTTTCACCATCAGGACGATTACAGATCACTACCTTAAAACCTTGTTCCGCCAACACTGTTACATCCTCAGGGCTAATCTGAGGTGAAACAGCAAATTCAGGGGTCAAAAATTGCATTTGCGCTCTCCAATAAGTAAGCAAAGTATTATTGCTTACTGAGATCTACAATGGCAACTAACACCATAGCAAGGTTTAGCGGCAGAGTTCACAGCTCGACCAAAATAGCAGCAACCAGTCTCACAGTGGTGACCATGCCACAGATGAAAACCTTGATGACTTATCGACTACCAAGTAGCGTCAACATGTAGTTACGTATACGCTCTTCACTATGTTTATTAAGACCTGAGGGATGTTGTAACAATTTGAGCAACATACCGTTGACTGCACCCAACAAAGCCTCAGCTTTAAGCTCATCACCACCCAAAAGCAAGGCCAGCCTAAGCTCAATCTGAGTGTAGTGGCTGGAGGCTAATATGGAGTCTGATACTCCTACCGTTGGCAAAAGCAAAAGCCTTAGCTGATCAGGACGATTCAGCCAATGAGTAGCATAGGCCATTACAAACTCTAATGGGTCACTGGAATTGGCCTGTTGCTGCTTCAAGGTTTGCATCAACTGGTCAATGGGTTCAACCATCAAAGCCTCAATAATGGCTTGTTTATTGCGGAAGTAATAGTAGATCGATGGTGGCGCACAAGGTATTACCTCGGCAATCCGACGGATCGAAATACTCTTTACTCCATTGGTTTTTAGAAGCTCACGAGCACAGTCGAGGATGAGATCGCGTGTGATTCGCTGCTTCCTTACTATTGTTTGCGCTGTCATAATTATAATCCATCCAATGGGTAGTAGTATTTTTAACACATTGGCTGCAAGAAAACGCCAAGCGAACCACAATTTGAGACTTCTTCACAGCAAAGTTTGCTAGAATAGTCTTAGATTAAGACATGGACGACATTTTAACCGGAGAAAGAGATGGCAAAAGTCTTAGTAATTGATGATTCACCTAGCCAATTGGCCAACCAACAACGCATTTTGCAAAATGCAGGGCACCTGACCCTGATTGCGGATGGTGGCCAGCGTGGCATTGATTTGGCCGAGTCCGAACAACCCGACATCATACTGATGGACGTGGTCATGCCAGACATCAATGGCTTTCAAGCAACCCGCAAATTGAGTCGCAATCCTGCAACGGAAAACATTCCCATCATTATGGTGACCACCAAGGATCAAGCAACGGATAAGGTCTGGGCTCAACGCCAAGGCGCTGCTGGCTACCTTGTAAAGCCAGTGGAAGCCAAATCCTTACTGGCCGAAATTGAGCGAGTGTTGGGCCGCTAACCCATTACAGGGTGCTCTGAATGCACCCTGTATTTCGTTTACTAACCCCGAGCTGCCGCCAAATTGGCCATCAACACATAGAGTTCTTGCCAGCTTTTTTTGGCATGATAGCCCTCCTGCTCTTGCCACTGTTGATAGCTGATGTCTAACAGGTCTAAAGGCGCTGGCTGCAGCATGGCCTGCTCTTGCAGTAATTGCCCAGCATGAATGTCCATTGCCTGCCTTGACCACAGGCCACTCACCAGTTCGCTTACTTCCGCCAAACCCAGCTCACGCACATTAAAATGGGCCGCAAAATCGGTCATCATCTGCACCCTGGTCGACAACTGCTCAACCACGCCCTGCTCTTTGACCTCGGCTTTAGGCAAGGCAGCCTCGGCCTTGGCTATCTGGGTTTGCCCTATGGACTCCGACCAGTGGTCATAACTTTGAATGGCTCTGTTAATGGCTAGCATGAATACCCTCTGGCGGCTTGGCACACCCTACTGCTATTGGCTTTCAACTCTATAACCTTGACGGCATAGCAATGAAGGTACAGCAAAAAAAATGCCAGCTTAGGGCTGGCAGCAAAATTTAATAAAACAAAGGCTTTAGCGAGCTTTAAGCCATCAATACCGGGCCAGCACAGTGGCTCGCCAGCAAGCACTAGCCACACTCATGCTCAATAGGCAAAGGATTGCCGCTCTTGCAACTGACAAAGCGGCCAACCCTTGTCCGCCGCCTGCTGCCTAAGCTGGCCATTGGCATGGGTGGGCCTGGGGTGAGTGACGCGCTCCAACAAGGGCAAATCGTTGTGCGAGTCGCTGTAAAAATAACTGGCCCCTAGCTGCAAACCGCGCTGCGCCAACCATTGCTCAAGGGCGGTTATCTTGCCCGGACCATAGCTAATACGCGCCCCGGCTTCACCGGTGAAACGCCCTTGGTCACGCTTGGTTTCCACGCCAATGGCGGCATCAAAGGGCAATAACTGCTGCCAGGGTTCGACCAAAAAATCCTCGCTGGCGGAGAGCAGCAATAACTTGTGGCCCTGCTGACGATGCCAAGCTAATAACTCTGGCACCTGAGGGTACAGCTTGGGCAACACCTGCTGCCGCAAGAACTCCTGCACCATTAGCGCCACCTGTTGCTCAGTGCGACCAATGAGCGGAGCTAAACTCAAGCGCAAATAGGCCTGCATGTCGAGGCTGGAATGCTCGTAGTCCTGCATCAATTGCTGATGCTCTGCCTGCTGCTCAGCAGGCACCCAACCCAAGGCCAGCAAATGCTCAAACCACAGGGCCGAGCTGTCAACGGATATCAGGGTGTGGTCCAGATCAAAAATAGCAAGATCGATTTGCTGCATAGGGTTTTCCTCATTCAATGGCGGCATTGTGCCAACTGTGGACCCTAAGTAACAGCAAGGGTTCCTTAGGCTATCCATCAGCAAATCTAATTACATAAAAGTGTCACAATTTGCCGCTAGAGTCGCGAGCAAATTCCGATTGAGTTAGAAATACTATGGCCAGCCTCCCTCCCTTAAATGCATTGCGCGCTTTTGAGGCCGCCGCCCGCCTCGGCAGCTTCACCCGCGCCGCAGAAGAGCTGTTTGTTACTCAGGCCGCAATCAGCCAGCAGGTCAAATTACTGGAGCAGCACCTTAAAACGCCCTTATTCATTCGCCAAGCCAAGGGCTTGGAGCTAACGGACACTGGGCAAAATTACCGTTTGATTTTAACTCAGGTGTTTCATTCGCTGCGCACCGGCACTCAGGAACTCTTTGGCGAACGAGGCCGCACCCTGCTGTCGATCAAGGTGGCCAACAGCTTTGCCGAACACTTTTTATGCCCCAGATTACCACGCTTCATTGCCGACTACCCTCACTTTCGCATCCGCTTGGTCTGTGCGCCCTTCAGTAACTGCAGCAACGACAAGGACATTGATCTAGAGATTTGCAACGGCTATGGCGACTGGGAAAACCGCCAAGTCGAACGCCTAACGCAGGAAGACTGGCTGGTGGTCTGCCGCCCTGAGGCCTTAATTGCCAATGGCCCAGTCGAACAGGCTTCCGACCTGCTGCGCTGGCCGAGATTAATGGTCACTGGCTACCGCGAAACCTGGACTCAATGGTTTGAAAGCCAGGGCGTGCTGCAACTGCCCGATGCCAACTGGATGGAATTTGAAACCTCTACCCTGGCACTGCAAACCCTGAAAAACAGTAACTCGGTGTTGCTGGTGCGCAGCTTCCTGGCCAGTGACCTGCTCAACAAGGGCGAGCTGGTGTTGGCGCACCCCGGAAGCTTCATTAGCAGTGGCAGTCATTACCTGGTTTGGCGTAAGGGCGACGAACGCATGAAGATCACCGCCTTTGCCGATTGGCTGCGCCGCGAGCTCAAGCAGCATCACAAGCAAAACTTAGGCATGAGCTGGACCAGCCCAGAACGGCAGACAGCGGAATAAAAGTTAGCCATGACATTAGCAACCCTAAGCCATTTAAGTTGAATGCGTCATTTTTACTTAACAGAGGCTATCTAAAGTAGCTCTGGTTGGTATCAACATTGTTTTTAATCACAGGAACCTAACCATGAACTTAAAAGCCCTTTCCGCCCTGAGCCTTGCCGCTGTTGCTGGCTTTGCCGCAGCTCAAACCGAACTGACGGTCTACACCGCCATCGAATCCGATGATCTGGCCAAGTATGCCGCTCGCTTTAATCAAGACCACCCTGAAATCAAGATCAACTGGGTACGGGATTCCACTGGTGTGATCACTGCCCGTTTGATGGCAGAAAAAGATCGCCCGCAAGCCGATGTGATCTGGGGCTTGGCGGCCAGCAGCCTGATGATTCTGGACGCTGAAGACATGCTGCTGCCTTACGCGCCAGTGGGCTATGAAGAGCTGTCCCCTCAGTTCCGCGACAGCAGCAACCCGCCAAGCTGGACGGGCATGAACGCCTGGATGGCGGCCATCTGCTTCAACACCATCGAAGCCCAAAAGCATGGCCTGACTGCCCCTACCTCTTGGCAAGACCTGACCAAGCCTGAGTACAAAGGCCACATCGTGATGCCTAACCCTGCTTCTTCAGGCACTGGCTACCTGGACGTGACCTCTTGGTTGCAAATGTTCGGCGAAGAAGGCGGCTGGGAATTCATGGATGCTCTGCATGACAACATCAAGAACTACACCCACTCTGGTTCACGCCCATGTGTGAATGCCGCTCAGGGTGAAGCCGTGATTGGTATTTCCTTTGCCTTCCGTGGTGCTCAAGAGAAGCAGCGTGGCGCTCCGATCGACCTGATCTTCCCAAGCGAAGGTCTGGGTTGGGACATGGAAGCCACGGCCATTGTTAAGGGCACTTCTAAGCTAGAAGCAGCTCAGACTCTGGTTAACTGGACTGTGACCCGCCAAGCCAATGAACTGTACAACGAAGGCTATGCCATTGTTGCCATGCCAGGTGTTGCCAAGCCAGTGCAGTACTTCCCTGAGAATGCCGCTGAACTGCTGATCGACAATGACTTTGCTTTTGCCGCTACTCAGCGTGACCGCATTCTTGGCGAATGGCAGCGCCGCTACGAAGGCAAAGAAACTCGTTAATCCTCTTAGTTCAGTTATTTGCGCAGCCTCTGGCTGCGCCTTTTTTGTTGTTTTTTAAAGGTTAGATATTATGAAAGTTGCAGGTGCCAGACTGAAGTTGAGCCAGGTAAATAAATTTTACGGCGACACTCAGGTACTCAAAGACATCCATCTTGAGATCAATCCAGGCGAAATGGTTTGCTTCTTGGGGCCTTCTGGTTGTGGTAAAACCACTCTGCTTCGCATCATCGCCGGTCTTGAACAACAGAGCAGCGGCCAACTTTGGCAGGGCGAAAACGAGATCACCAAGGCCGCGGTCAAAGAGCGTGACTTTGGTATTGTGTTTCAGTCCTATGCCCTGTTTCCCAACATGACCATCAGTGACAACATCGCCTTTGGCTTGCGTAGCCAAAAAGCCAGTCGCTCGCTGATCAAAGAGCGGGTCAGCGAACTGCTTAGCCTGGTCGGCCTTGTGCAGCACGCTCTGAAATACCCTAGCCAAATTTCCGGTGGCCAGCAACAGCGTGTGGCCCTGGCCCGCGCCCTAGCACCAGCCCCTGGCCTGTTACTACTGGACGAGCCCTTGTCAGCACTGGACGCTCAGGTTCGCCAACACCTACGCACCGAAATCCGCCAATTACAGCAAAGTCTGGGTGTCACCACCATCCTAGTAACACATGACCAAGAAGAGGCCCTGACCATGGCTGACCGCATTGTGGTCATGAATCACGGGGTGATCGAACAGGTGGGAACACCTGAAGAAATCTATAACCAGCCAGCCAGTGCCTTTGTGGCCAGCTTTATCGGCAGCATGAATTTTTTACGGGTCGAACAACAGCCTGGCAATCTGGTCAGCATCGCCGGCCAGCAGTTGGCCTTACCTAAACCCTGGCCAAGCAATCAACCCCTAATGCTGGCCATCCGCCCGGAAAACATCGGCCTAGCCGCCCCGAACAACCAACTGCCCCTAGCGGTGATCCAGCAGGTTGAGTTTTTGGGCTCCTTTGTGCGCCTTGAGCTGCGTCTGGACGGGCAAAAACTCAAGGTCGATCTCGACAGCAAAGAGGCCCTGCAATACGACCTCACCCCTGGTAAGCAGCTGGCCGTACGACTGCCCAGCAGCGACCTGCACTGCTTTGCCGCCTAAGGAGCCATCTCATGTTGCATCGTTTACGACAGGAAGCCACCTGGTTGAATTTACTGCTGCTCAGCGGTCTAGTCGGCCTTATGGTGGTCTTGGTCATGCCACTCTACAGCCTGTTTGTGCGCAGTCTGTACAATCGCCGTGGCGAATTTGTGGGTTTGGACAATTACCTCAGCTACCTAACCTCTGGCGGCATCACCGGCTCGGCCTGGAACTCCTTTTGGGTAGCCATCGTCAGCATGCTGATTGTGGTGACCTTTGCCTTTGCCGCCGCCTATGCTCTGTCACGCACCAAGATTGCCGGCAAGGGTCTGGTGCGCTTGTTGCTCACTCTGCCCATTTTGGCCCCCTCGCTATTGCCAGCCATCAGCCTGATTTACCTGTTTGGTAATCAAGGCATTCTTAAACATTGGCTCATGGGCGCCAGCATCTACGGCCCCATTGGGATTATTTTAGGCTCGGTGTTTTGGACCTTTCCTCATGCTCTGATGATTCTGCTGACGGCGCTGTCGCAGGCCGATGCACGCCAGTACGAAGCGGCGCAATCCTTAAAAGCCTCGCCCTGGCGCACCTTCTGGACGGTGACCATTCCTAGCGCCCGCTATGGCTTGGTCAGTGCCGCCTTTGTGGTCTTTACTCTGGTGATCACTGACTTTGGTGTGGCCAAGGTGATTGGTGGCAATTTCAATGTGTTGGCGACTGACATTTACCGTAATGTCATTGGTCAGCAACGCTTCGAGATGGGTGCGGTCATTGGTGTGATCTTGCTGCTGCCCGCCATTTTGGCCTTTGCTGCCGACCGTTGGGTGCAAAAGAAGCAGGCCGCTGCTCTGAGCGCGCGTTCGGTGCCCTACCAGCCGAAAGACAGCCTGAAAACCAAGATTCTTGGCTTTGGTCTGCTAACGCCCAGTATTTTCTTCATTCTGCTGGTGATCGGCATGGCGGTCTATGCCTCCTTCCTGACCTACTGGCCCTACAACCGCAGCTTCACCCTTAACAATTATGACTTTGTGCGCTTTGATCCAGCTGGTTGGACGCCCTACTTCAACTCATTGAAGATGGCGACCATGACCATGGTGATCGGCACCCTGATGATCTTCGTCAATGCTTGGTTAGTGGAGCGCTGCCCGCAGCCCAAATGGCTGCGCAATCTGTACCAATTACTGGCCCTGCTGCCCATGGCCGTACCTGGCTTGGTGTTGGGCTTGGCTTACATCTTCTTCTTTAACCATCCGCAAAACCCGCTCAATAACCTCTATGGCGGCCTGCTGTTGATGGCCATTTGCAGTCTGGTGCACTTCTATTCGGTGGCGCACCTGACCTCAGTGACCGCACTCAAGCAGCTCGACCCTGAATTCGAAGCCGTGGGCGATTCGCTCAAGTCGAGCCGCACCGGCCTGTTTGCGCGCTTGACCCTGCCGCTGTCACTGCCAGCCATTCTGGATGTGGCGCTCTACCTGTTCGTCAATGCCATGACCACTGTCTCAGCGGTGGTGTTCATCTATGGTCACAACAGCCGACTGGCCAGCATCATGATCATGTCCTTGGAAGAGGCTGGCGGCACTGCGGCTGCCGCTGCGCTATCGGTGATCATTATGCTAACTTGCGCAGCGGCCAAGATCCTGCACAGCCTGCTGATGATGCTGGTCAATGCCAAGCACAATGCCTGGAAGGGCAAGGTCCAGACCAGTCAAGAAAAGTCTAGCACGGCCAAATCGAGAAAACTGGCCTGGCTTTGGCGCAAAGCGCCAGCCAATCAAGGAGCCTAAGCATGACTGATGTTGTACACAATAAGCCCTATTTACTGACCCCAGGGCCACTGACCACTAGCCTGAGCGTCAAACAAGCCATGCTGGAAGATCACGGCTCTTGGGACAAAGACTTCAACCAGATGACGGCCTGGGTGTGCCAGCAATTGCTGAGTATTGCCCATGCTGGAACGGATTACAGCTGCGTGCCCATGCAAGGCAGTGGCACCTTTGCCGTGGAGGCAGCACTGGGCAGCCTGATTGGCCAGCAGAGCACCAGCTTGGTACTGGCTAATGGTGCCTATGGCCAACGCATTTGCCAGATTCTCGACTACCTCAAGCGACCCTATTTGCTGATCGACACCGGTGATTACTTACCGGTGAGCGCCGAGCAACTCAGCGAATGTCTGGCCAGCAACCCAGAGATTGAGCAGGTCATTGTGGTGCACTGCGAAACCAGCAGCGGCATCTTAAACCCAGTGCCCATGGTGGCGGCCCTGTGCCAAGAGTTTAACAAGGCGCTGATCATCGACAGCATGAGCGGCTTTGGAGCCCTGGACTGTAATAGCCAAAAACTGAAGTACCGCGCGCTGATCGCCTCAGCCAACAAATGCTTGCACGGCGTACCCGGCTTTGGCTTTGTCATCGTGCAAAACACCTGGCTGGCCAAGTGTGCTGGCAACAGCCACTCCCTAAGCCTCGACCTGCATGCGCAATGGCAATACATGGAAAAAACTGGCCAATGGCGCTTCACCCCGCCCACTCATGTGCTGGCGGCCTGCTCCCAAGCCCTGCGCGAATATCAGACCTTAGGCGGCCAGGCGGCGCGCCTGGAATGGTATCAACAAAATCAAAGGCTGCTGGTGAATGGCTTAGAGGATTTAGGTCTACAAACCTTGCTACCCAGACACTGGCAGTCACCCATGATCACCACCTTTTTTGCCCCACAGCACCCCAACTGGGACTTCACCACCTTTTATCAGCTGATCAAGGCTCAGGGCTACATCATCTATCCCGGCAAACTGACCCAAGTGGCCAGCTTTCGCGTCGGCAGCATGGGTGAACTCACGCAACAGGCCATGTTGGGTGCGGTGCGCGCCATCAAGCAAGCCCTATCACAGATGGAAATCAACCCCGCCACCTGCCCTCAGATGGCCAGAGAACCGCTTTGGAACCAATATGCAGTCTAATCCTAGCTTGACTAATTCATTGCCAACCAACACCAGGCCTAACAAGGCCATTGAAGCCCTGATCATGGACATGGCCGGAACCTGCGTCGATTTCGGCTCGCTGGCACCAGTTCAGGCCTTTTTACAGCTCTTTGCCCAAGAGGGCGTGCCACTGACAGAAGCCCAGGCCAGAGCACCCATGGGCACAGAAAAGCGCGAACACATTCGTCAGCTGTTGGCCATGCCCGAAGTGGCCAGCCAATGGCAAAGGGTCAAAGGCCAGGCAGCCAATGAACAAGACATTGACCGGCTGTATCAGGATTTTTTACCCCTGCAACTAGCAACCATTGGGCAACGCGCCGAGCTGATTGCGGGCTATGACTCGCTCAAGCAGTATTGCCAGCAGCTGGGCATCGCCATGGCACTGAACACGGGCTACAACCGCACCATGGTCGAGGCCATGCTGCCACAGCTCAGCGCCAAGGGTTTGCAGGCGGATTCATTGGTCTGCGCGCCAGAGGTACCCAAGGGCCGCCCCTACCCCCACATGAGCCTGAAAAATGCGCTGGAATTGGGCGTCAGTGCCGTGCAGTGCTGCATTAAGGTCGACGATACCCTGACCGGCATCGAAGAGGGCCGCAACGCCGGTATGTGGACGGTGGCGGTGAGCATCTCAGGCAATGCCCTGGGTTTGGATTGGCCAGCTTGGCAGGCCTTGAGCGCCGAGCAACAGGCTCAGGCCAGAGCCAAGGCCGAAGCCAGCTTTGCTGGCCGAGCGCACTATGTGATCGACAGCATCGCGCAATTGCCCGAGCTGATGGCCGCCATCAATCTGCGCCTGGCCAAGGGTGAACTGCCTTGACCCTACCCGCCATTGTCTTAGTGTTACTGTCGGCATTGGCGCACAGCACCTGGAACCTCAACAGCAAAAAAAGAGCTGCTAGCCTAAGCTACTTCTGGCTGGCGGCGCTTTGGTCTGGCCTCTTTACGCTGCCTTATTTATGGTGGCAGTGGCCCTTGGTGTCGGCCATTCCTTCCTCGCTTTGGTGGTTACTGCTGCTAACCGGAGCCTGTCAGGTGGTCTATGTCTGGGGTTTGGTGCTGGCCTATGAGCGCGGACAGATGTCGGTGCTCTACCCACTGATCCGCTCTCTGCCTCTGGTGCTGCTGTTACTGCTGTCGGCTGTCTTTGGTAAGCTGCCAAGCCTTGGCGCCAGCGGGGGTATCCTGCTGGTGGTGCTGGGTTCTTTGCTGCTGCCGATGCAGCACTTTAAGGACATCAATCGCCAGCATTACCTAAACCTTGGCATGCTGTTCGTACTGATGGCCGCGTTGGGCACCGTGGGTTACAGCTGGATCGACGCGCTGGCCAGCAAAGACCTGCAAGCCCTGGCACCCAATCAGTCCGGTGGCCAGATTGCCCTGCTCTATGTGCTGCTGCAAAACTACGCCGCTCTGGGGCTGATGCTGCTGCCTCTGGCTTGGCAAAAGTGGCGCCAGCCCCAGCAAGAGCTGATCTGGCACCCCAAAGCTGGTCATTGGTCGGCTCTTAGCACCGGGCTGCTGATACTGTTAACCTATGCGCTGGTGGTTTGGGCCATGACGCTGAGCGACAATGTCAGCCTGGTGGTGGCGCTGCGGCAGTTCAGCATTCTGTTCAGTTTGCTGTTTGGCATCTGGCTGTTGCAGGAACAACAGAGTCGCCCCAAGTGGCTGGGCACTGGCTTGATCATGCTCGGCCTGGTATTGGTTATTCTCTATCGTCATTAGCCCCTAGGGCATTCATTAACCCTATAAGGCATTAATTAGCCCGTGGGGCATAGGAGTTCACATGGCTTGGTTGTATTTAACAGTGGCCATCATTGCTGAGGTATTTGCCACCAGTTCGCTCAAGGCATCTGAGGGCTTTACTAAACCCTTACCCAGCCTGATGGTGGTGCTGGGCTACAGTCTGGCGTTTTACATGCTGTCGCTGTCGTTAAAAAGCATCCCGGTTGGTATTGCTTATGCCATCTGGGCCGGGGTGGGCATTGTGCTTATTGCCCTGATCGGCTGGTGGGTCTTTGGTCAAGCTCTGGATCTAGCAGCCATTATTGGCATGAGCCTGATTCTGGCCGGTGTGTTGGTGTTGAATGTGTTTTCCAAGGCGGGGCACTGAGCTTAGGTTTCAGGGCCGCAGTTTGCTAAAATGATGTTTTTGCCCCTGAGGTCGTCATGAGCATCGCCTTTTTAGATTGCAACACCTTCCCTCCTAACTACGATTTTGCCATCCCTGAGCAGATCCAGCCCTTGCTGCGCTGCTACCAACGCACCAGCCCTGAGCAGCGCCTAGCGCACCTTGAAGGCGTGCAGATCGCCATTACCAACAAGGTGCGCTTTGACCGGCCCTTGCTGGAGCAACTGCCTGAACTGCGCTGCATTTTGCTGACCGCCACCGGCTACGACAATGTCGATCTTGAGGTCTGCCGTGAGCTGGGCATCGCGGTCAACAATGTTAAGGGCTACAGCACCGCCAGCGTCGCCGACCACTGCCTGATGTTAATGCTGAATTTACTGCGCCAGCAGCGTGCGGTGGAGCAGCTGCAACAGCAACAGGCCTGGCAACAAAGCGCTAGCTTTTGCTGGCCCATGGCCAACATTCAAGACCTGGCAGGCAAAACACTGGTACTGCTGGGCGCAGGAGACATTGGCCAGGCCGTGGCCAAGCGGGCACGAGCCTTTGACCTTGAGGTGATTTTCAGTGAACGCCCCGATGCCACCGAAGTTCGCCAAGGCTACATAGCCTTTGAACAAGCATTGGCACAGGCCGACATTCTCAGCCTGCACTGCCCATTAACAGCCAACACCAACGAATTGATCAATGCTCAGCGCTTGGCCCTGCTCAAACCGCGTGCCTTGCTAATCAACACTGGCCGTGGTGGCCTGTTGGATGAACAGGCGGTAGTGCAGGCCCTAGAGCAAGGCCAGTTAGCTGGCCTCGGGGTGGATGTGGCCAGCATTGAGCCCATGCCTGCGGACCATCCCTTTTGGCGCATCAGCCACCTGCCACAGGTGATCATCAGCCCACACGTTGCCTGGGCCTCAAGCCAAAGCCTGACGCGGCTAATGAACGAGATTTGGCGCAGTTGCCAGCAAGCCATGACTGGAGACAGCCAAGGGTTTTTGCTGCCGGGTAAGAAATAGAGAGCAAGATAACATGACTGAGATTGGCTAAATCAGATTAACTAACACGGTCATTCTGGCAGGGATGCCTGCCCCTGCTCATGGCGTTTTTCAAGATAGTTGTCATCTTTCTTATCTACAGGCCCGATTTTACGGACCTGTAACTAATTCTCGTTCAGGGTTTAAAGTGGTCGGCCCCACTGGGATGCAATT
>SKIB01000046.1 GCA_007116635.1 Saccharospirillaceae bacterium | reverse complement strand
TGCAACTACGCCAATGGTGACATGGTTGGTCACACGGGTAACATGCCTGCTGCCATCAAAGCCGTTGAGGCCTTGGATGAGGCACTGAAACAGGTGACTGACAGCATCTTGAAAGTGGACGGTGCTTGCTTAATCACTGCCGACCACGGCAACGCTGAGCAAATGGTAGACCCGGCAACCGGTGGCGCGCAAACTTCGCACACCACCTACCCTGTACCTCTGGTGTACATTGCCAATGATGCCAAGGATGTTCAGCTGGCCGATGGTCGACTATGCGACCTAGCACCCAGCCTGCTGAAGCTATTAGGCCTTGAGCAACCACAAGCCATGACTGGCAAGACCCTGCTTTAAATAACTGACTAATAAAAAAGCCGAGCAAATGCTCGGCTTTTTTTATCGCTAAACCCAAATGATCCAGCAGCCAAAAACTCAGGGCAGCCAAGTCAACCTAGGCTGCCTGTGCTTGATAACGGCCCAACACCGCCTGCATCTGCTTGATGTTCACCGGCTTAGAAATGAAGCCATTCAGGCCGGATTGCATGGCCAACTGCTGGTCTTGCTCCGTGACACAGGCCGTTAACGCATAGATAGGCAGGGCATCAAGGCCATTTGCCTGCTCATGAGCACGAATTTGCTCAGCTGCCTGCAGCCCTGAGAGCAGTGGCATTTGAATGTCCATGAAAATCAGATGCAGCTCATGCTGCTTGTAAGCATTGATGGCCTCTTCGCCATTCTCCGCCTGCAACACATTGCAACCCAAATGACTAAGTAAGCGCGTGATGTACAGCATGTTAACCGGATTGTCCTCGGCCACCAGCACTGTCATGCCATGCAGGTTCAATGCCTCTTCTTTTAGCTGCGGGTGCTCAGGCAAAACAAAGTCCGCCTCGTTCATGGCTTGGGTCTCAACCACCTGATCAGGCTGCGGCCAATTCAGCCAAACCGTCATGCTGAAGCTGCTGCCTTTATTGACCTGAGACTGCACACTGATGTCACCGCCCATACTGCGAGCAATTTCGCGCGCAATGGCCAAACCCAGCCCAGTACCCTCAGTACTTCTGGTGTAACCAGAATTAACCTGTTCAAAGGGGTCGAACAAATTGGCATGCTTTTCTTTTGCTATGCCAATGCCTGTGTCACTCACCTGGACCTTTAAGCAGACGCCTTGATCTGACCTGTCATAAACCCAGGCTTCAACCTCAACCCTACCCTTGGGCGTAAACTTGATGGCATTACTAAGCAGATTGGCTAAAATTTGACGCAAGCGAAAGCGATCTCCCATAACCTCAACGGGCAAATCCGGACTGAGCTCTAGATTTAAATCCAACCGCTTACGTTTGGCAGTCACCTCAAAGGCTTCGACCACATTGGTTAGCATTTCCCTCAGGGCAAAGGGCTCAGGCTGCAATTTGAGTTGGTTGGCCTCAATGCGTGAGAAGTCCAGAGTGCTGTTAACAATGTGATTCAAGCTATCGGCCGAATCCATGATCAAACGTAGGGAGTGCTGTTTTTCGGCATCCTGCTCATCGTCATGCAGCATTTGGCTCATACCAATGATGCCACTGATAGGAGTGCGGATTTCATGGCTCATGACCGCTAAGAAACGACTTTTAGCAATGGCGGCATCCTCTGCCTTGGCCACTGCCATCTGCAGCTGATTATTGAGACGCTGCTGCTTATTAATAAACCAAAACAAAACTTCGGCAATGCCCACCATCATGATGCAGGTCGCCACAGTGGAAATAATGGCATTGGCATTAACCATGACGCCGAAGAGTTCCATCAAGTCGGAAGGCCGGCCAGCCTGAGCGGCAAAGGGATTATTACGCGCACTGAACCATAGGGCAGCAGTAGAAACTAGCGCAGCACCACCCAGTGAGACATAGAGTACAGTACGGCCATAGAAAGGAATAAGTAAGAACAGAAACCAAGGGTAATAGGAGATAAATGAACGCGGCCAGTTAAAAAAAGTAACCATTTCACGAAATAGCAACACACCTGGGACTGCCATTACAATGACAATCCAACCACTCCAGTGAAAGCGCTGACTGGCTAACTGCATAACAAAGATCCTTAAAACTTGGTTAGTTAAGCATACTTTACTTGGATTATAACGCTAACAAAAGCAAGACGACCAAGACTGCTTATTTTTGTGCAAATAATGAGTTTAGACCATAGGAGATTGCTTGATCTAAACGAAAGATCCACCACCCAAGCTGAACACCAGCTTTGAACATGCTAACATCTTATTTTTTGCTGAGACAAATCATGACCACCGCCAAAACGCCACAGTACCTAAAAAGCCGCATTGCCGTGCTAATCGCCTGCCCCATTGCATTACTTTTTTGGTGGCAAGGTGCACATTTCGCCTGGTTGGTGAACATTCTGGTGATGGCTGCGTTACTGGGCATCTATTGGGACAAACGCCTGCATAACATCTACTTGCTAGTCATTGGCCTGGTGTTACAGCCCCTGGCTTCTTTTGCTCTGTTGATGGGCTGGATTCCCTTTGGCCTGGCCTTAACTGTCTGGGCGCTGACCGCGCCAGTGGTCGTCATTGCCGATGGGCTAATCAGCATGAGCAGATCAGGCCATTCTGAGTCGGAGGATAAGGGTCAATAACAGTGCCCAGGGCTTATTGACCATGAATTCGCAGGCGACTATGCTTTCGCGGGCCATACGCTCGCTGGCCTCGCTACTAGAACAGCTATAACTGCTTAAAGATTAAACTGCCAGCTTCACGGCTGGCTCCGGCCTGCTGCAAGCGCTGCAAATACTGCTGCCACAGACTGGCATGATTGTCGGCTAGGTGGCGTAGATAGTCCCAACTGTAGATGCCACTGTCGTGACCGTCGTTAAAACTGAGCTGCACGCCATAATGACCCACGGGCTGCAAGCTGAGCAGATCGACCTCTTGCTTGCCCACCTGCAGCACCTCATTGCCCTGACCATGGCCACGCACCTCGGCACTGGGCGAATGCACTCGTAAAAACTCAAAACTCAGCTCGGCAAAGCAGTCGTCCCAACTGAGTTGCAACAACCGGCTTTGCTTACGCACCTTGATGGAATTAGGCTGTGTCATCTGGCATCCAGGCAAATTATGTTGGCCCTAGCATAGCAGGAGCAGGGCTTGATTTCAGCCTCAGCTGTAGGTCAAAAACCAGCCACATCCGCGAGAAAGTCCTGCCAATTCACCGCCTGATAGCTGGCGGACAGCGCCGTGGTTGAGCCTGGAGCAGCGGGGGGCTGCCAGAAGTAGCTTGCGCCGCTCTGCTGCAAGGCTAGGCGTCGAGCTTGAGCCGAAACAACGGCCTGAGTTTGGGGCTGCTGCAAGTTCAGCAAGCGAGTGGCTGGGCGTTGCAGCGCTTGCTCCAGCTGTTGGTAGTCAAAGTTCGCCACCAAATTAACACCCGGTAGCCAAACCAGGGTGCTGGCATGGCTGTGTTCAGCCAGCAGAGGCTGCAGATAGGACAGACCCTGCCAATGATTTTCTGATGCATGCTCTAGACGCTGCCATTGCTGCGCTAAGGATAACGAATCGGCTCGCTCCAGAGCGCAGGGCAACAGCTGAGCGCCAGTGCCTGCGGTGCGGTAAGGCATCAGGCACAGCTGGTGCTGAGGAAATTGCTGGCGTAATTGATCCAGCAAATCAGCCAACTGCTGCTGATAGCCCTGCTGTTGCCATTGCTGGGCATCAATCAACCAATAGCTGACCTGCTGCACTGGCTCCGCCAAGAGCGTCGCATCGCCCAAGCGAATAGTTTGCTGACGATTAGCAACGGCAAGGCGTTCTTGTTTGGTTGCACAATCCAGATCAAAGCTGGGCGTCTGACTACTGTTATGCAAATGCAAATAAATGCGCTGCGAGCCTTCATCCTTCGGGCAAAGTTGTTGCCATTGGGCAGCGGTTAACTCCAGCACTAATTGCAGCTCATCCTTGGCATTAGGGCGTAACCAAGGGTTATCAGCCAAGTCTAAGGTCTGGCGGTCCACACCATAGGTTAAATGGCTTAGCTGCGCTAAACGCCCCGGTTGCTGTACTTTAAAGCTGAGATAAATGGCTGTGCTCGGCCAAACCGAATTTGGTTGTTGGCGCAGTGCATAAGCATCCTGCTCTAGGCGCTGCCAATGAGCCAGCCAAGGACTGGGCTTATCCGATTGAAAAAAATCCTCAGCAAAATTGGGCATGTCTAACAAGCGAAACAATTGCTGCTCTGCATCACTGGCCGCCAAGGCCAAGCGAGGTAGCTGAGTCAGGGGTGGATCTAGGTCGTCGACGGGGTCTGGCAGCTCAATTACCTGACCTGGACCGCCCTGCTGCCCCCCATCTGGCAAGTCAACACTTGGCTCCTGCTCCAGTTCACAAGCAGTTATCAGTGCTAGGCCACAGACTAAGGCCAATAATTTTACAAAGGTAGTTTGATGTTTCATGACCCTAGCTTAGCGGCTCCGTTTTGAACAAGATGTGCGGCATTCGACAAATCGGACAAGGCTTACAATTGACTGAATCTTGACGCCAAAATGGCCGCATTGTTAATGATTCAGCAAAATGTGCGCCAAGTTATCAACAACAAGGCCCCCTCAGGAGCCTTATTCCATTACTTTGCCTTTTTGCGGGCTAGCCCACACAGGCCTCGTCTTTCTGGTGCTTAATGGCCTTGTAAGCATCGTAGCGGCGCATGGCCAAACGAGTGAACAGGGTTGACAGCACATAGGACAGCAGCACGGTGAAAATGGCGCCATCAATGAAGCTAACCGAGGTGATCATCGGCCCTGGGCAGTAGCCGGCCAAGCCCCAACCAGCACCAAAGATCAAAGAGCCCAGAATCAAGGGCTTATCCAGTTCGGTTTTGGCGGGCACGCGGAACAGCTCGGCCAGAATGGGCTGGCGACGCTTCAAGATTAAGGGCGTAGCCACCACATTAACCGCTAAGGCACCGGCCATAACAAAGGCCAACGAGGGATCCCAGGTGCCAAAGACATCCAAGAAGTTGATCACCTTGGCCGGATCGATCATCTGAGCCACCGACAGTCCCAACCCAAAGAGCGTACCTGCAGCCAGAGCGGCCAACCATTGTAATTGCAGCTTCATCTTAACCTCCGAACAAATGACGAATGAAGTAAACCATGGCAAAGCCAGCCAGCATAAAGCTGAAGGTAGCCACCAAGGATCTAGGACTGCGGCGACTCAGGCCACAGATACCATGCCCACTGGTGCAACCACTGCCCAGAGTGGTGCCAATGCCCACCAGCACGCCGCCGGCTATCAAAGCCAAAGTGCCGACCTGAGGCTCAATGTGCGCCACACCCACGCCAAGCCCAAGCCACTGGTAAACAAAGCCACCCAGAATTAGGCCACCGATAAAAAACAGCCGCCAGCTGACATCGCCCTTCTCAGGCAGAATCACGCCACCTGCGATACCAGAAATACCGGCAATTCGACCCTTGAGCAGCAGCAACAGGGCTGCCGACAGGCCAATCAAGGCCCCGCCAAGCAGGGCAGACCAGGGAGTAAAGTTCACTATTGTCATCTCAATACCTCAGTTAGGTTGGTAAAAATGGTTAAGGGCAGCGCCCATACTGGGGTGAAAATGATCCTCACCCAAGCGTTCGATAAATCCAGAGCGGTGCATCACATCCAGCACCGGCCCTTTGACCGCTGCAAAGTGCAGCTCGATGCCCTGTTTGCGCAGTGATTTGACCATGTCGTGCAGGGCACTGTCGGCCGATGAATCCAACTGGTTGATACTGCTGGCATCCAGAAGCACCCAGCGCCAGCCCTGCCCTTTGGCCAGCTGCTCTGCCACTACTTCTTGAAAGAAGCTGACATTACCGTAGTAAAACTGAGCGTCAAAGCGCAGCGCCAGCAGCCCTGGCAAACTTTGCGCCTCGGGGTAGCGCGCCTGATTACGCCACAGGTCAGTACCTGGCAGTTGCCCAAGCACAGCATAATGCGGGCGAGTGGTCTTGATCACAAACCACAGCATGGAGCCGACAATGGCCAATAAAATACCCAGCTTAACCCCCAGTACCAGGGTGGCAGCGAAACTCAGCCCCCAGAGCGCTAAGTCCTCACGCTTGACCTGCCACAGGTGCTTCACTTCATGCCAGTCAAAAAGATTAATGACCGCCACCATGATCACCGCAGCCAGACTGGCCATGGGGATATAGAAGAACAGCGGCGTCAGTGTTAGCAAGGACAGCCCCACCACTAAGGCGGTTATCATGGCCGCCAGTGGTGTTTTGGCACCGGCACTGGTGTTCAGCGCGGTACGGCTGAAACCACCAGTCACCGGCATGCCTCTGAACACCGAGGCCGCAACATTTGCCAAACCCAGACCCACCAGCTCCTGATTGGCTTTAATGGCATAGCCCTGCTCATTGGCGATCTTTTTCGCCACGGCGATGGATTCCATAAAGGCAATGAATGAAATGGTCAGTGCCATGGGCAGCAAGGCCTGAACATTGCCCCAAGCCAGACTAGGCAAGGCAAAGTCGGGCAAGCCTGCTGGCACCTGACCCACCACACGCACGCCCTGTAATTGCCACTGCCCCAACCAAACCAACAATGTACTAATGATCATCAGCAACATGGCTGCAGGTAATTTGGGCAACCACTTTTTCATCGCCAACAGAAACATTACCCCACTCAGACCCAAGGTAAAAGTAAGCAGATGCACATTGGCGGCATTAGTTAGGGTCAGCCAGCTGAGTAAAAAAATGTTTTCCGTACGCGGCAACACCAAGCCGGTTAAGGCCGCTAATTGGCTAAAGCCAATGATCAATGCGGCAGCACTGGTAAAGCCACTGATGACCGGATGCGACATGAAGTTGGTTAAAAAACCCAGACGAAAAACCCCCATCAACAGCTGGATCACCCCAATCATCAATGCCAAGGTGATCACCAACTCGATGTATTCTGGGCTGCCCGGCTCGGCCAGTACCGCCACCCCACTGGCAACCAGCAAGGCCACCATGGCCACCGGGCCAACCGCCAGATGCCTAGAGGTGCCAAACAAGGCATAGATTATCAGCGGCAACACCGAGGCATAAAGCCCCATATAGGGCGGCACACCCGCCAGCATGGCGTAAGACATGGCCTGAGGAATCAGCATCATGGCCACGGTGATGCCTGCCAACAGGTCGGCAGTCAACCAGGGCCGCTGATAGGCCTGCAACCAACTGAGCGCCGGCAATCTTGCGAATACAGATTTCATCTGGCCTCCGAATAATTAAGATTTTGTTTAACTATGCTTAACAATCAAAACTCATGCCAAGTCTAGTTAGTTATTACTTAATCGCCAGTTTGATGCGCAACCATGGCTAATGCCTTGGTACAGCCAGTGTAAACTAACAAACATGGCCAGATCACTGTCATCAACCAGGCAAAATCGGCTAAGAAACTATCAACCTGCTTTAATCATGTTTCACAAATGCTTCGTCAATGTTTCACAAACCGAAACAACAGCAAAGAAATGAAACAGACAGAGTCACTATTCAGCACCCTGAACCCTTATCTCCCAGTCAACCTGCGTAGCCATCCTGCGTCTAGTCGCAGGGTCTCTCTTCCAGGACTAACCTGAGGTTTGGGTTACCGTCAAGCTGAATTGGATCCTGCGACTTCGCGCAGGATGACTCAAGTGCGCCAAGGTTCAATCCTGCACCCTAACCCTTACCGAGCGGTTTTTAATGCCCTGCTTGCGCAACGAGCGCAGGGCGCTGTCCATCCAGGCCGGATCAATGGCCACCAGAGTAGCAAAATCAAAGATTTGGATTTTGCCAATGGCGTCTTTGGGCAGGCCGGCGGCCTGCATCAGGGCACCCAAGACATCACCAGCGCGCATTTTATTCTTTTTGCCCTGATCGATTTCCAGAGTTTGCCACTGACTTGGCCAAGCACGATCTGGGGCATCGGGCAAAAACAATTCAATTTGCGGCTCAGGCAACAGATCAGCCAGCAACCCTTTGCTCTTTTCGGCAAACAAACTAAAGGCACGACCTGCGCTACCAGCACGACCAGTACGCCCAATGCGATGCTTGAACACCTCAGGGCGGCACAGCTGAACATTGATCACCAGATCCAGCCCGCCAATGTCCAAGCCACGAGCCGCAACATCGGTGGCCACCATGATCGACTTACTGCCATTGGCGAACATCGCCAGGGCGTATAACCGCTCTTTTTGCGTCATGTCGCCATGCAATTGAATCACCGGCCAATTGCGCTGCGCCAGATAATGGCAAAGATTACGCACATCCTCTTTGGTGGCGCAAAACAACACCGCCGCCTGCGGCTGCTGTTGGTGCAGAATCTGCGCCACGCGCTGCAAGCGCTGTTCGGGCTCACAGGGCACAAAGCGGTGCTCAATGGTGCTGGGCACCTCAGAGGACACCTGCACTTCCACTGCATCGGCCTTGAGCCATTGCTTACCCAGTTTACGAATGTTGTCGGGCAGGGTCGCCGACAACAGAATGCTTTGTTTGACCCTAGGCACATGGGTATGCAGCTGCGCCAGACTGTCGGCAAAGCCCATGTCCAACATGCGATCGGCTTCGTCAAACACCAGAATGTGCACCTGCCCCAGATCCAAGCTGCCGCGCTCCAGATGGTCGAGCAAGCGACCAGGGGTGGCCACCACCACCTGAGCACCGTGCTGCAAGCTTTGTAGCTGTGGCCCCATGGGCATACCGCCACAGAGGGTCAGTACCTTGACGTTATCCAAATAGCGCGCCAGCAACCGAATCTGTTGCGCCACCTGCTCGGCTAGCTCCCGCGTGGGACACAGCACCAGAGCCTGAGCCTGATAATGCTCGCCCACCCGTAAGGCTTGCAACAAGGGCAAGGCAAAGGCAAAGGTTTTACCACTGCCGGTCTGGGCTTGAATCATGGCGTCCTGCTTGGCCAACAACACCGGCAAAGCCGCCTGCTGCACTGGCGTGAGTTCACTGATCTCCAAGTCTTGCAACACGCGAGTCAGGGCTGGCACCAATTGGGCCAAGGGGGAAAGAGACGAACTCATAGCAACTCCAAGCAGGGGCAATAATCAGGGTGACTTTCAGGCAAGGATAATACTACACTTGCTAGAAGTTTGCTGAGCAAGGTATTAAGAGTGCGTATTTTACTGATTACAGCCGCGGGCTTACTGGCTCGCGCCATTGAGAAGGCCGCCAATGAGGCAGCAGACATCGAACCGGTGCGCTTGGCGGTGGATGACCTAGCCCAGATTCGCCTGCAAGAATGGCTGGCGCATCAGCAGATCGCCTATGTGCTGGTAGTAGGGAGCGAACAAAAACCCATTCAGGCCGAAGTACCCATGGCCATGGTGGTCAAGGCCTGTGAAGACAGCAACATCCCGCTGATCATGAGTTCCTCCGACCGAGTCTTTGGCCGTCGCCATCATCAGGCCTGGCCCAGCCATGCGCCCACTGGCCCAGAAGACAAAAAAGGCCAGGCTCTGGTGGCTCTGGAATGCGCGGTTCGCACGCTGGAGCAGCATTTGATCGTGCGCTTTGGCCCGCTCTTTGGCTTGGGCTCTGGTGGACGGATCGAAAAAATCCTCGCTGGTCAGATCACCAGTTGGGACGCCGATGTCCGCCGAAGCTTTACCTGCGCTGAAGACGCCGCTAATGTGCTGCTGGCCATGCTACGCCAAGTGGACTGCAAGGTAGAACCCAAGCTGTGGGGCACCTACCACTATGGCAACACCCGCTCATTAAGCGAGTTGGCCTTTGGCCGTATGTTGCACGACGAGGCCAAGATCATCTTTCCTGAACTCAAACTGGCCAGCCTGCCGACTCTAAGCGACAGCGCCGAAAAGCTGCGTCGTGATCTGGACTGCGAAACCACCTTGGCCACCTTTGGCATCAAGCAGCAGCCGGTACGCAATTGGATCGTACGTTGCTTAAAGGCCTTACTGGACAACAACCAGCTCAAACCCGAGCAACGTCAAGCTGAAAGTTCTGATACAAAACCATAAGTATCTCAGGACAATCCTTGAGTCATCAGGCCAACGGCCTGATTGGAGAATCGCAAAGGCTTAAGCTGGATAACCGCAAAGCTCTTTGGTCGAGCAAAACTTTGCTTTATACTGCTAAGGCCTTAAAAAACCACTAGGAAGCACTTATGAGCTATAAGTCATTGATTGCTGGCAAAGATTTGCCGAACGATTTTTACGTCGCCATTGAAATTCCTGCCAACCACAGCCCAATCAAGTATGAGATCGACAAGGATCTGGATGCGCTGATGGTGGATCGCTTTATGGCCACGCCCATGTTTTACCCTGCCAACTATGGCTACATTCCTTGCACCCTGTCTGAGGACGGCGATGCTGTAGACGTACTGGTCATCACCCCTTACCCCGTGGTACCAGGCTCAGTGATTCGCTGCCGCCCTGTGGGTGTGTTGGAAATGGAAGACGAAGCCGGTGAAGACGCCAAACTGCTGGCCGTGCCTCATGGCAAGCTAACCACTTTGTACGACAACATCCAAGACATCGAAGACGTGCCAAGCCTGCTTAAAGAGCAGATCAAGCACTTCTTTGAAAACTACAAGGATCTAGAAAAAGGCAAATGGGTTAAAGTTCGCGCCTGGCAGAACGCCGATCGCGCTCAAGAGCTAATCACTGCTGGTGCCAAGGCTTACCAAGCAGGCGAGTAATGCGCTGCGCTTGAGCCATGCTTGCTGTGTTCATGTTTGGCCAATTAAAGAAAAACCCAGCCGAGGCTGGGTTTTTGCTTGTTGTTGCCTCAGAGCCCAGTGTTTTAGGCAAGGCTCAGGCTCTAGCGCCTAGGGCAGGTAGTGACACAGGTAGCTGCTGTCACGCACCACCTTAACATCAAAGTAGCTATTGGCCGCGATGGCGAATTCACCACCGGCTTGATAATCCTGCCAGTTGTCCGAACCTTCCAGCTTGATGCTCAGCTCACCAGATACCACAGTCATACGCTCGGCTGCGCCGGTGCTGAAACGGTATTCACCAGCTTTCATTACCCCGACAGTAGCTGCAATGCCATTATCCTCAAAGGCCAAAGATGCAACGGCACCATCAAAATATTGATTATGATTAAACATCTGCATATTCCTAATAATTATCAAGGGGATGCCATTATGGCGAGTACCAAGGAAGCTGAACAGCCCTTGAGCATAAAAACTGAAGCACAACCCGAGGTGGGCAATTAAAAATCACTGCTAAATCAAAACAACCAAGCCAGAAAAACGAACATAAACACAAAAAAGAGCCGCAGCCCTTTTGCTAGAAACTTAACCAAAGACTGGTTTGCGTAAAAGTTATACCCGTTCTTCGATCAAGGTGCCGATTGACTGATCAGCAGTCTCTACCACTCGCACGCCGGCCTGAACCTCATACAAGCCCTGACTTTGGGCCATTAGGGATTCAGCTGTGGAAGGCTGGGCCACAGGACGATCAGAAACCGAACGACCGCCGACAGCGGCTTCACTGGTGGTTGCGCTTTGCTGCACATTGGCACGAGCGATTTCGTTGGCGCTGGCGTCGATTTTTTTAACGCCGTTTTGAATGGCAAGCGCACCGGATGCCATCACATCATTGATCATAGAAACCTCCGCAAAGCAGACTATAATCTAATACTAGCACAGGTGCTCAAATTTTGCACAGCAAATGTTGACCAATCTTCATGCACTGCTGATCACCGACCAGCACCACGGGGCTATTTCCAGTTCTAGGGTTTCCAGTTCT
>SKIB01000071.1 GCA_007116635.1 Saccharospirillaceae bacterium | reverse complement strand
TGCCAGAAGAACAGGCTTTGGTTTTGGCTTCAGATGCCGGCTATGGTTACCTTACCAAGGTGAGTCAGTTGCTGAGCAAGACTCGTCAGGGCAAGGCGGTCTTGACCCTGACCAATCAGGCCAGGGTGTTGAGCCCTGTTTGCTTTGACGATAAAGACAGCCAGCTCTTGGCCATTGCCAGCACTGACGGCCGGTTGTTGATCTGCCCTCTGAACCAGCTGCCTGAATTGGCCAAGGGCAAGGGCAATAAACTGATTAACATCCCAGCCGAAAAGGCCGAGCAGCGAGAAGAGTTAGTGGTGGCCATGGCGGTGCTTGGCCCTGAGCAGAGCTTGGTGATCACCGCCGGTAAGCGCAAAATGACCCTAAAACCTGAAGACTGGCAGTTTTACCAGTCCGACCGTGGCCGCCGTGGCCATCGTTTGCCGCGTGGCTTGCAGCAAGTGGCCAGTATTGAAGCCATTTAATGTTGATGCTCGTAGACCGCCTGCGGAGCAACCAATGGCAGCTCTAGGATAAACTCTGAGCCAGTCCCGATCTTACTATGCAGTAAAATACGCCCACCAAGTAGGTTGGTAGCCAGGTTATAGCAAATGTGTAGGCCAAGGCCTGAGCCGCCTTGGCCTAGCTTACAGGTAAAAAAGGGCTCAAACACACGTTGCTGTATGTCTTCGGGGATACCTAGACCGTTGTCCTTGATACTGATGCTGGCCCAGCCGGTGTTTAGCTTCTTGCCTGTAATGCAAATCTGGCCCTGATCACGGCCTGTAAAGGCATGTAGCACAGCATTGTTGATCAGGTTAATCAGAATTTGACTCAGGGCGCCAGGGTAGCTGTCGAATTCCAGCTGAGCGTCAATGTCGGTGCTCAGCTGCCAAGGGTGCTGCTTCAAGCTGGGCTTGAGGCTAAAGAGAACCTCTTGGCCAACTTCGGACAGTGAGAAGTTACGCCTGTGATCACTGGTTTGATCAATGGCCAGTTGCTTAAAGCTTTTGATCAGCTCAGCAGTTCGCTGCAGGTTGCGATGAATGATCTGGCTGCCTTCTTCGACATCGGCCAACAGCCTGTCCAGTGCGCTGCGAGTCAAACCCTGTTGTAACAACACATCGAAGCGTTCTTTGCTATCAATTAGACTACTGGCCACGGTCACCGCATTACCAATGGGGGTGTTCAGTTCATGAGCAATGCCCGCCACCATGGAGCCAAGAGCGGCAAGTTTTTCTGCTTGGATCAGTTGCTCTTGTGTGTCTTTGAGTTCAATCAAACGTTGTTCCAGTTCTTGGGTGCGCTCACTGATTTTGCTTTCGAGCAATTTGGTGAAGGATTGCAGCCGGTCGGCCATTTGGTTGAACTCTTGCGCCAGTACCCCAACCTCGCCGCCCATCCGTACTTCGGCTCGGACATGGCTATTGCCAGCACCAAATTGGGTGACGATTTGGGTGAGGTGGCTTATGGGGTTGCTGATCCGTTTGGAGGCCCAAACCATCAGGCTGAGAGCAAGGCTTAGAGTAAGAATGCCAATTAATACGGCGTAATAGGCCGACTGATAGAGAGGTGCCAAGGCTTGGGCCTGTTGTTGGTAGAGTAACAGACTTAAGCCTGTGTCGGTTTGAACCAGGCCAGTGATGCTGTAGATCTGGCTAGGCATACGAATAAACCAGCCAGCTTGTCGGCTGATGTCTTGGCTGCGCAACAGGCTATTCAGCTCACTGGCTTCCTCAGTACTGAAGCCGGTGCGGCCGTTGAGAGCAGTAGGATAAAGCCACTCGCCCTGTGCCGTGAACACGATAAGGCCGCGCTCAAGAGGAGCATGTCCTTGAAATCGCTGGGCGGCGCGCTCAATCAGTTGGTTACGGAAGAAGGTCACATTGGCCAGTTGGCTTTGTTGCAGCTGTTGTTGGCGGCGCACGAAATCCTGAGTCACCACCTCACGCTCCAGTAGCATCAACTCTTGCTGGTGGTTGAGCAAATAGGAGCGGCTTAGGAGTAATTGCACCAGCATCAGCAGCACAAAGGGGCTGATGCTCAGAGGTAAGAAAACCAATAACAAGCGGCGTTTCAGAGTCATCTAGGCTCCTAAAGCAGGTCACCAGCAATGGAGAGGTAAAGATCAAAATCGATTCCCATCTCACGGCTCCAAATCTCATGGTAAAGCCGGGTTTCAAGGCTATGACTGATGAAGAGTCCAAGGATGCGATAAAGATCAAGATCGTCCAGTTGCACCGCCCAGGCAACAGGGACGATGCTCAGGCGTAAGGGCGAAACTTCTACTTGTTTGATTAGGTCTACTGACCGAGCAAGAAACATAGAGCCATCGACCGCCAGATCCGCTTGACCTGTTAATGTCATTTCTACGGGATTTTCTTGATCAAAGGGTAGGAACTCGATCTGGATCTGTTCTTGTTCCATGATGTTGAGCAGTAGGCTGTGCATGAAATCACCAGGCCTTATGGGTATGGTTTTGCCGTCTAGCTTTGACTTTTCTGTGATCTGGCTGGCGTTAGGCCCCATGATGCTGATGGATGCAGGGTGCATGGCCACCATACGGCTCAAGCGTAAACGCCAGGGGTTAATGCCTAGAGGGCCAGCAAGCACATCCACTTGGGAGAATAACCTTGGGTGATAGCGGATGCTGTCATCGTTTATAACCGCCGGATCGAAGCCTTCTTGATCGGCATAGAAGTCGGAAACCTGTTCAATCACCACAAATTCGGCAGGAAGGCTCAAGGCTTGAGCGAAGGCTAGGGCAAGATGATAGTCAAAGCCACGAATATTGCCTTGATCGTCAATTTGATAAGAGTCTTGACCCTGGCGTACGGCAAAGCCTAGCCGACCGCGCTCTTGAATCCGCGCCACCAAGGCTTGATCCTCATGGCTTAACTGACTATAAAAGCTATCGCTGACCTGAGCGATTTGCTTCTCCGCTTGGCTGCTAGAGTCAGGCTCCGCCTCTGGAGAGCCACAACCCATCAGCAAAAGGGATAAACAAAGCAAAAACCCAAGGGTAAAACCTAGTTTGTTCATGCCGGACTCCGGGGTTGGGCTGTCTTTTGAGTGTAGCCCAGAGGGCTAGGGCTGCAAGTTTGGCCTAGGCTTTATTTGTTAACAGTTTCTGAAACGATTCCGGGCTCACGGGCGGAGAGTAGTAGTAGCCCTGCCCCTCTTGGCAACCTAACTGCCTCAACCACTCCTGCTGCTCAGGAGTTTCTATGCCTTCGGCAATGGTGTTCAGTTTCAGTTGTTTGGCTAGGGCAATGATGGTTTCGGCCAAGTTTTGCGCAGCCTCTGCTTGGCCGCTAACAAAGCTGCGGTCTATCTTAAGTCGGTTCAAGGGCAGGTGCTGCAATATGCTGAGCGAGGAGTAGCCAGTACCAAAGTCATCCAGCGCGATCTGAATGCCAAATTGTTGCAGTTGGGTCAATTTTTCTCGTACCAGTTCCAGTTTTTCGATGGCCACGGATTCAGTCAGTTCAATTTCAACCTGATAACCTTCAAGGCCTTGTTGCTGGATGTGGCTGAGTAATGTTTCCACAAATCGCTGATCATTAAACTGAATCTGTGACACATTAATGGCCACTCTAAACGAGTCCGCCACAATTGATTTAAGCTCGGCACGCCATTTTAAGGCCGTGCGTATCACCCAGTCTCCTAATGGGGCCATCAAGCCCGACTGCTCGGCTAAAGGAATGAAGCGATCAGGGGGAATGAATCGCCCGTCGTCGGTTTGCCAGCGTAATAGGGCTTCCGCGCCCAGCATTTGGCCATTCGTTAGGTCGTACTGTGGCTGATAATAAAGCTGCAGCCGTTCACTGGAGAAGGCTTGGCGCAACCGATTGAGCAGCTGCATCCGATCTTTGGCGGCATCGGCCAGTTGTTGCTGGAAAAAGTGGCATTGGCCACGGTGAAAGAGTTTGGCCTCTTTAAGAGCGGCACCAGCATTCTTCAGCCGTTGAATGCTGGTTCCTGGGTTGATGTCGATGTCAATTAGCCCGCACGTGGCGCTGATGCGCAGGCTCTCGTCAGTCAGGTTGATGAAGGGCTCGGCAAAGAGTTGCATAATCTGTTTACTGTTTACTTCTTCTTTGGGGCCGTAGAGGGCAAAGATGTCACTGCCGATGCGCGCCACACAGGTTTTGGCGCTGAAGTGTTGGCGTAAGTGCAGTGCGGTAGACTGCAACACCAGGTCGCCAAAGCTGTCGTCTAAGATGCTGTTAAGATCAGCAAAGCCGTCTAGGTCAATCAGAGCGAGCTGCTGGCCCGTGGCGCTATGGTTGTCCATCCACAGCAGCAGCCCGTTACGGTTTGGCAGGTCAACCAATGCATCGCGATAGGCAAGGTCATTGATGCGCCAATACAGTTGCAGGTTTTGCAGCTCGGCACTGGCATGGCTGGCAAGAATGGGCAGCAGCTGTTGTTCAATGCTGGTCAAGGGTTGCTCTAAGGCCAAAAACAGTAGATAGGGCTTGGGTGTGCTGGCTAGGTAAAGGCACAGCCCTTTGTCTTCGCTTAGCTGATGAGTTTTGTGCTCTAAGCACTGCTCGATGACAAGGTTATGCTGTGCATCCTCCAGGGGCGCAAAGACCTGGTTGCAAAGGTTAGTCTCACTGGCTGCAAGGAATTGCCTATTGTTCGGATGGGCTTGGGCATTCAAAGCAAACCAGGTGCTCGGTTCCAGACCAAGCATTTGCTGTACTTGCAGGGCAAGTGCCGTCAAAAAGCTGTCCAGTTGCTGTTCTCGGCTTAGGGTTAATGCTGCCTGTAAAATGTGCTCTAGGCCCTTTTGGTTCTGGTGCAACTGTTGAATCTGTGCATAGGAACGAATCGCCATGCTCAGGCTGGTGAACAGCCGAATGCGGGTCAATTCCGATTTGGTTTTGTAGTCATTGATGTCATGGCGCTTGATGGTGTCGATTTCAGGGGCATAGCCAGGTTGGCCGGTGCGCAAGATGACGCGGATGTCTTTAAGGCCTAATTCTTCACGCAAGGCTTTGACCAGTTGCAGGCCGGCGTCTTCAGTTTCCATCACCACATCAATGAGAGCAACGGCTATGTCTGATTCCTGGCGCAAAAGGTCCAGCGCCTCTTGCCCTGAATAGGCATGTAAAAAATGACACTGTCGCCCTTCAATAGGGGTATCACGCAGGGCTAAGGTGGTGGCGGCGTGTACATCTGGCTCATCATCAACTATTAGAATCCGCCATTTGGCCGTTACCGCAACAGCTTCCGTCGGTTCATCAGCAAATTCAATAAGGTCTTGATCAAGATCGGCCATTTAAAAACTACCCAAGTGTTTCATTGACTATAGTTCATGATGCTTTTTTTCGTCCAGTCATCGACAAAATAGGTTTGCGCCCTGCATCGCCATTGTTACACTCGCGGTTGTGCATTTCTGAGCGCTATTCATGTTACTGCTAATAGATAACTACGATTCCTTTACCTACAACCTGGTGCAGTACCTTGAGCAACTGGGTCAGCCACTGCGAGTGGTCCGCAATGATCAGTACTCCTTGGCGCAGTTGGTTGCCATGCAGCCCTCTGGCTTACTGATCAGTCCTGGCCCCTGTACCCCTAATGAAGCCGGTGTTTCTTTAGCGGCCATTGCCCACTTTGCTGGCCAAATTCCCATTTTGGGCGTTTGCTTAGGGCATCAATGCATCGGCCAGGTGTTTGGTGGTAAGATTGTACCAGCGGAAGAAATTTTGCACGGCCGCACCAGCAGCATCGCTCACCAGCAGCAGGGTGTTTTTACTGGTTTGCCCAGCCCAATGCGGGTGACGCGCTATCATTCCTTGGTGATTGACCCTGCAAGCATGCCAAGCTGCTTAGAGGTCACGGCTTGGTTGGCGGATCGGCTACAGGGCGATATCATGGCCGTTAGGCACCGCAGCCTGGCCATTCAAGGCGTGCAGTTTCACCCTGAATCCATTTTAACCGAGCACGGCCATGCGCTGTTAGCCAACTTTGTTGCCCAGCTTCAGGAGAATCCATGAACATACAGAGCCTTCTTGGCAAACTCGCTGCCAACCAAGACCTAGACATGCAGGAAATGGTTTGGGTCACGCAACAACTGATGACCGGGCAACTGACTCAGGCGCAGATGGGTGCCCTGTTGATGGGGCTGCGCTTGAAGGGTGAAACCATCACCGAAATCACCGCTGCTGCTAAAGTCATGCGTGAACTGGCCAGTCCAGTGCAGATCAATCTGGAAAACGCCGTCGACATCGTTGGCACAGGTGGTGACGGCGCCAGCATCTTTAATGTGTCCACCGCCAGTTGTTTTGTCGTGGCTGCAGCTGGTGGCCATGTGGCCAAGCACGGTAATCGTGGCGTGTCGTCCAGCTCTGGCAGTGCCGATCTGCTGGAAGCCGCTGGCGTGAACCTGCAGCTCAACAGCCAGCAGGTGGCCAAATGCATCCAGGATGTTGGCCTAGGCTTTATGTTTGCGCCCATGCATCATCAGGCGATGAAAAATGTCATTGGCGTGCGTAAAGAGATGGGCATGCGCACCATCTTTAACCTATTGGGCCCACTTACCAACCCGGCTGGTGTCAAGCGTCAGGTCTTGGGTGTGTATGACCCTCGTTGGTTGCGCCCACTGTGCGAGGCCTTACAAAACTTGGGTTCCGAGCATGTGATGGTGGTGGCTAGCCAAGATGGTTTGGATGAGTTCAGTCTGGCAGCGCCCAGCCTGATTGCCGAACTTAAGGATGGCCTGATCCAAGAATATGTGCTGCGCCCTGAAGAAGTGGGTTTGGCCAGCCAAAGTTTGGATGGCTTGGCGGTAGCCAATAGCCAAGAAAGTCTGCAGTTGATCAAAGACTGCTTTAATCATCGCCACAGCTCGCCTCGGGCGGACAAAGCCAGAGCCATGCTGGCGCTTAATGCAGGCGCTGCTATCTATGTCGCTGGACTCTGCGCCACCCTTAAACAGGGCGTGGCCATGGCAGAAGACGCTCTGTATAGTGGTCTGGCAGGCGAAAAACTACAACAATTGGTCGACTACACCGAGGTCTTTGGTTCATGAGTATTGCTACCATTTTGGAAAAAATCATTGCCCGTAAGCATCAGGAAATCTCCGAAGCCAAACGCTTGACCAGTCTGGCGGAATTACGCGACCGCCAGCAGAGCCAAGAGCCGGTGCGCGGTTTTGAGCGCGCCATCGCCCAGCGCGTGGCACAGGAGCAGTTTGCAGTGATTGCGGAAATCAAAAAGGCCAGTCCCAGCAAAGGGGTGATTCGCCAAGACTTTGATCCGGCCGCCATTGCGCAGAGCTATCAACAGGCCGGTGCCGCCTGCTTATCAGTGTTGACCGATCGTGACTTTTTCCAAGGCAGCGAGGCGCATTTCATCAGCGCTCGTAATGCCTGCACATTGCCGATGATTCGCAAGGATTTCATCGTCCATGCTTGGCAGCTGGAAGAAGCCCGTGCTATGGGTGCCGATTGTGTGCTGCTGATCGCAGCTGCCTTGGAGCAGCGTTTGATGCGTGACCTGTATCAGCAAGCTAAAGACATGGGCATGGATGTGCTGATTGAGGTGCACGATGCCGCAGAGTTGCAGCGTTCGCTGCAGTTGGGTAATCGCTTAATGGGAGTGAATAACCGCGATCTGCACAGCTTTGAAGTCAGCTTGCAAACCACCTTGGACTTGCGTAGCTATTTAGGGCCTGAGCACATTCTGGTTACCGAGTCTGGAATCGCTAGCCGCCAAGATGTAGAGCTGATGCGAGAGCATGGCGTCTATGCCTTTTTGGTCGGCGAGTCCTTTATGCGCCAGCCCGATCCCGGTGCAGCCTTGCAGGAGTTGTTTGCCTAATGCCACCCATAGTCACCATTTTAATCGTGCTGGCCATCGCCATTGTCGGTGTGCTCATGGTCACCAGCCGTAACCCCATTCAGCTCACGCCTGAGCGCCAGCAGCAGATGTCGCGCATCATCATGGTATTGATGTTGCTCGTCATGTTGACTGCCAGTGTACGCTTTTGTGTGGGTGGTTTTTAACCGCAGAGGCTGCTTTTCTTTTAAAGTCAAAAAAGCCCCGAATTGGGGCTTTTTTGTTAGCAGGTTTTGGCTTGTTAAGCTGGCTTGATCAGTTTGTCAGACCAAACCAGTAATAGCGAGCTGTACAGCTTTAGTCGTTCAGGACTGGTTTAGTCGTTCAGGCCGGTATTGGCCGCAGTAGCGGACATTAGGCGAGCGTCTTTGCCACGAGTGCCAAAGACCACCATGGTTTTGCCCTTGACTGAAATTAAGCCTTGGGCCTCTAGCGCTTTAAGCACACGGCCAACCATTTCTCTTGAGCAGCCCACGATCTGGCCGATTTCTTGGCGAGTGATCTTGATTTGCATGCCATTGGGATGAGTCATGGCATCTGGCTGAGCACATAGGTCAAGCAGGGTGCGGGCCACACGACCAGTGACATCCAAGAAGGCTAGGTCGCCTACTTTACGGGTGGTGTCACGCAGGCGCGAGGCCATTTGTTCACCGATACGGAAAAGCACGGTTGGGTCTTCTTTAACGATCTCACGGAAGCGGCTGTAACTGATTTCTGCCACTTCGCACTCGGTGCGAGTTTTCACCCAAGCGGAGCGATTTTCGACGTCCTCAAACAAACCCATTTCGCCGAAAAAGTCGCCTGGGTTGAGGTACGCCATGATCATTTCACGGCCATCACTGTCTTCAATCACCACCGACACCGTACCCTTAATCACATAATAAAGGGTATCACTGCGGTCGCCAGCATAAATCAGGGTAGTTTTGCTGGGGTATTTGCGCCTATGGCACTGAGACAGGAAATATTCCAGTTGTGAGTGATCTACAATTTTGCTTGTTGTCATAGCACACCTATAGTTAATCCATACCTGCATTATGGTCAGTTTTTTGGCAGAGTGCTATGCTGGCTCGTAAAAAAACTGACGATAAGCGCGGAATTCATGGCTTTTCATACCATCTGTTAAAGCCTAGACGAAAATGTTCTCCGCTGCACTGCCATTCGTCAGTTGTTGTCTTTATTTAGCTGCAAGCCTTTGATAGTCTTGGGCAAAATTTTGGAGCAGATGACATGCAAGCAACGATTCAATGGCGTCAAGGGGTGTTGTTCGAGGGCCAGAGCGGTGACCATCAGGTGCTGATGGAAGGCCCTGAAAGCTATGGTGGTCAAAATCGTGGTTTTCGCCCCATGCAGTTGCTGTTGACTGGACTGGGTGGCTGCACCAGTTTTGATGTGATCACCACCCTGGAAAAGATGCGTCAAGAGATCAGTGATTGTCAGGTGACCCTGGACGCCGAGCGCAGCGGTGAAGTACCGGCCGTTTTTACAAAAATTCATATTCATTTCACCGTGACTGGTCGTAGCCTAAAAGAGAATATGGTTAAAAGAGCAGTGGAATTATCGGCAGAGAAATATTGCTCTGCTTCCATTATGCTGACCCGTGCCGGGGTGGATATCACCCATAGCTACAGCATTATTGACCAAGACGCCTAGCTTAACGGAGATGCATTGATGGACGACTTTTTAAAACTGCACGGTTTTAATAATCTAACTAAGTCGCTCAGTTTTAATGTCTATGACATCTGTTATGCCAAAACCGAACAGCACCGTCATGAATACATTGATTACATCGACGAAAAGTACAGCGCCGATCGTTTAACCGACATTCTAACTCAGGTATGCGAGATCATCGGTGCCAACATCCTCAACATTGCGCGCCAGGACTACGAGCCCTACGGTGCCAGTGTCACAATGTTGATTTCCGAGTTTCCCATTCAGCCAACGGCGGAAGAGGTATCTGAAGGCCCTGGCCCCATTCCGCGCCCTTCGGTGGTGGCACACTTGGATAAGAGCCATATAACGGTGCATACCTATCCTGAGAGTCATCCAGACAACGGCATCAGCACCTTTCGTGCCGACATTGATGTGGCTACCTGTGGCGTGATTTCACCGCTGAAGGCTTTGAACTTTTTGATTCACAGTTTGGAATCCGACATTGTGACCATGGACTACCGGGTGCGCGGCTTTACCCGTGATGTGGATGGTCACAAGCACTACATTGACCATGAGATCAATTCGATCCAAAACTACCTGACTCATGAAACGCAAAACGCCTTCCAGATGATTGATGTTAATGTTTATCAGGAGAACATTTTTCACACCAAGATGCTGCGTAAGCAGTTCGACATGGATGACTATCTGTTTGGTGCCGGTACTGACGAATTCAGTGATCTTGAGCTGGAAGACATCGAGCGTCGGTTGCGCAAAGAGATGCAAGAGATTTTCTACTCCCGCAATCTGTCACATCTTTAACAGGTCCTTCTGCGCTAACTTTGCTCATCCTGCGCTTGCGACAGTCATCCTACGCGCAGTCGCAAGCCGTCATCCTGCGCCTTTGCCAGTCATCTTCTGCTTGAGCGAGTCATCCTGCGCGTAGTCGCAGGATCTCTTGAGTAAGCGCGGGACTGCCGTTTGCCGCCCAGTCACTGGTCTGGCAACTGGGCTCTCGGGGACGCTATTCGCCGTCCTGGCCGCTTGACGGCGTCCATCCATGGCCGCCGACACCCCTCGCCCCCAGTTCCCAGCCCGCTCCTTGGGCTGATTCTGTAGTTTTTAATCCTGCTCGCAGTCTGTTGTTGATGACTTTCATCCTGCGCGAAGTCGCAGGATCTCTTTTGTGGCTAACCACCAACTTTAAAAGACCCTGCGACTTCGCGCAGGGTGACATGTGGTCTAAGCAGTTGATGAGGAGAACATTTAGCTACACGCAGGGTGACTATAATCATAATTCCAGCCAGCCCTGCGTTAAACGGGTGCTGGCTTGTGGCCGTCGGCGGCGTCAGGAGCACAGGGATGTGCGGATGCGAATGCCCATGGATGGCGCAAGCGCTGTTGGAGGGTTGTCACCCTGCGCGTAGTCGCAGGGTCTACAAAAAAAGCAGCGCGCCGCGAATGCTCGCCAGAGGCCACAAGGTAGCAACCGCAGCAGGGCTAGCGCAGCCCGAGAAGTCAGTGAGGAGACCCTGCGACTGCGCGCAGGATGACAGGGCCTTGCGCAGGATGAAAAGAGCTTCGCGCTGGGTGACATGCAGCACCTTAACCTAGGTCGTAAGGATCGACATCCAGACCAATGCTAAGTCTGCCGGCTAGACTGGATTGATACAGCCATTGATGAAACAACTGCAATTGCTGCTGCAGTTGCGCACGCTGAGAGCAATAAAGATAAATCAAATAGCGATGCATGCCCTGGCGCTTACTCATGGGTGCAGGAACAGGGCCAAGCAAACGACCATTAAAGCCCTGAGCCAGTAATTGCTGCTTGGCTTGCTGCAGTTGCGCTAAGGCTTGCTCGCCCTGCTCATGGTCAGCGCGCAGCGTTGCCATGGCGGCAAAGGGCGGCAGTTGTTGGCTTTGCCGCTCGCTTAGCCATTGCTTGGCCAACTGCTCATAACCCTGCTGGCGCAACACCTGGAAGAAACCATGCTCGGGGTAACGACTTTGAATCAGCACCTCGCCCAGTCGGTCACCACGGCCAGCGCGGCCAGCCACCTGAAGCAGTTGTTGCGCCATGCGCTCCAAATTACGAAAGTCAGGCCCTTGAAAGCCAGCGTCGCCATCCACCACCACCACCAGGGTAATACTGGGCAAATGATGGCCCTTGGCCAGCATCTGAGTGCCAACAAAAATGCCGGGCTGATCTTCAGGAATCTGCGCCAACTGCTCGGCCAACTGTTTGCCCTGGGTGCTGTCGCGGTCGATGCGCACTAGGGGTAACTGCGGCCAGTGCTGCTGCAATTGGCTCTCAAGGCGCACCGTGCCATGGCCCAAGGCATGCAGTTCATGACTGCCACAACTGGGGCAGCAGCTGGGCACAGGATGCTGCCAGCCACAGTGGTGACATTGCAAACGCTCAGGCTGCTGGTGCACCACCAGACGGGCATCGCAATTTGGGCAGTCGGCCAGCCAGCCGCATTGACTGCACAGTAGGCTAGGGGCATAGCCACGCCGATTAAGGAACACCAGTACCTGATTGCCTTGCTGCAAATGTTCCTGCATGCGCTTCAGGGTTTTATCTGCCAAAGCTTGCGAGCCTTGGTGTTGGCGCATGTCCACCATGTCGATAAAGGGCGGCTGTGCGTCATTGGCACGTTGACGCAAATAATGCAGCTGGTAGCGACCCTGATAGGCATTGTGCAGACTCTCAAGGCTTGGGGTGGCCGAGCCCAAGAGAATGGGCAGGCCAAGATCGGCGGCGCGTTTAACAGCGAGATCGCGCGCCTGATATCGAATGCCGTCCTGCTGTTTGAAGGATGGGTCATGCTCTTCATCAATGATGATCAGCCCCAGCTCGGGTGCGGGCACAAATAGAGCTGAGCGGGTGCCAATGATGATTCTGGCCTGACCATTGGCCGCGAGCAGCCATTGATTGAGCCGCTCTTGATCGCTGAGGCCAGAATGCAGCAGGGCTATGGGTAGGGTAAAGCGCTGTTGAAAGCGGCTTAGCAGCTGGGGGGTTAAGCCAATCTCAGGCACTAGCAAGAGGCACTGTTTGCCCCGTGCCAGCGCTTGTTCGATGCTTTGCAGATACAGCTCGGTCTTACCGCTGCCGGTAATGCCAAAAATTAAATGGCAGTTGAAGCCGTCATGCTTAACCGCCTGCAGCACCTGTTGTTGTTCGGCGTTCAGTTGCAGTGCCGGGCTAGGGGCCTTGTTGTTGGCTGCATAGCTAACGGGCAGCAGTCGCTCTTCGGCTAGCCCTTTGTTCTGCAACCCCTGAAAATGACTACGATTAAAACCTTGCAGCCGCAATTCACTAACGGGTAATTGCTTATCCGGTTGCTCATTAAGGCGCTGCCATAAAGCCTGTTGTCTCTGACCTCTAAGCTTAATCTTTTCTGCCGAGCACAGAGCCCAATAACGCACCAGGCTGGGACTTGCGCTTTCGCCCTTACGCAGTGAGCTGGGCAGCAGGGTAAAGAGCACCTCGCCAATGGGCTGATGGTAGTACTGACTGATGAACTGGGCTTGCTTCAGTAGGCTGCTGTCCAGCAGGGGTGCATTGTCCAGCAGCTCTTTAACCGGCTTGAGTTGGAACCCTGAGTTGGGTTTTGAGCTGAGTTGGTCCTTAGCCTCTGAATTGTTCTCAACCCCAAATAAAATGCCCACTATGACTTTGTTGCCCAGGGGCACCAGCACCCGACAGCCAGGCCTTGGGGCTTGATCGAAGGGCCAAGCATAACTAAGGGCTGAGGCCAGCGGACGTGCAACGGCCACCAAAACAATGGGCGTAGCTTCAGGCAGTGGTAGGCTAGAAAAGAGATCGCTTTGCATACAGCCCATTATGCCTGCGGCCCTGATGGGCTGCTAGTGTAATTAACCGCTTTTTTGATTGAGTTTTAAGCACACTTTGTTAGAATTGCCCACCTTATTAACTGGCTAGCTCGTGGTGTTTGATGTCCAAGCATTGCCCTAGTCGAGTGCGGTGCCAGGAACATAGACTTGGTGGCGGCGCTCATTGCGGAGATTTTTTCATGCAACAAGGTATCCACCCAGAATACAATGCTGTGGTTGTTCGCTGCTCATGCGGTAATGAAATCCACACTCGTTCCACTCGTAGCCAAGAGCTGTATCTTGACGTTTGCTCTGCTTGTCACCCTTTCTACACTGGTAAGCAGAAAATGGTTGATACTGGTGGTCGTGTGGATCGCTTCAACAAACGCTTTGGTGCTCGTCCAAGCGCTCGTAAGTCCTAATCAGGATTTACCTATAAAGCATAAAAGCCCAGCAATTGCTGGGTTTTTTTATTGCCACTACTCATCCAGGCTATTATTGTTGCCCCACAGCAGCGCAAATGGCGAGAAAATCCCCTACACTATCCACTCCAAGTAGAAAAAGTGAGTTGTTATGAGTTCTGATCTCTATGCCGAAGCATTACATTATCACGAGCAGCCACAACCAGGTAAACTAGCCATTGTGGTTACAACCCCATCCAGTAATGCCCGTGATTTGTCTTTGGCCTATAGCCCAGGCGTTGCTGAGCCAGTTCGTGCCATTGCTGCTAACCCTCAGGATGTTTATCGCTACACCATTAAAGGCAATTTGGTGGCTGTTATTTCTAATGGTACGGCAATATTAGGTTTAGGTAACCTAGGAGCCATGGCATCAAAGCCAGTCATGGAAGGCAAGTCGTTACTCTTTAAGCGCTTTGCTGACATTGATTCCATTGATGTGGAGGTGGATACCCAGGACAGCGATGAATTTGTGCGCACCGTGCAATTGATCAGCGGTACCTATGGCGGTATCAACCTTGAAGACATCAAGGCGCCTGAGTGTTTTGAAATCGAACGCCGCTTAAAAGAACTCTGTGACATTCCTGTGTTTCATGACGATCAGCACGGCACGGCCATTGTGACTTTGGCTGGCGTGCTCAACGCGCTAACCATTCAAGGCAAGGCCATTGAGGATGTGCGCTTGGTCTGTCTGGGTGCGGGAGCCGCTGCGGTCTCCTGCTGTCGATTGCTCAGATTGGCAGGCATGAAGGCTGAGAACATTCTGATGCTGGATCGTCAGGGTGTGATTCATGATCAGCGCACGGACTTGAACCCCTACAAACAAGAGTTTGCTGTTGCCAGCGAGGCACGCACCCTTGACGATGCCATAGCAGGGGCGGATATCTTTCTAGGCTTATCCGGGCCCAATTTGCTTAGCGTGGCGCAGTTACAAAGCATGGCGGCTAAGCCCATTGTCTTTGCCTGCTCTAACCCTGAACCGGAAATTGCCTACGATCTGGCCATGAGCAGCCGTGATGATCTCATCATGGCCACCGGTCGTTCCGATTACTCAAATCAGGTGAATAATGTCTTGGGCTTCCCCTTTATTTTCCGTGGGGCCTTGGATGTTAGGGCCAAAGAAATCAACGAAGAAATGAAGTTGGCGGCAGCCAAGGCATTGAGTGAACTGGCGCAACAGCCCGTCAGCCAAGAAGTGCTGGATGCCTATGGTCTTGAGTCCTTGGCTTTTGGCAAGGATTACATCATTCCTAAACCCATGGACAGCCGCTTACTAATAACTGTTGCCGGTGCTGTGGCTCGTGCCGCGGTGGACACTGGGGCAGCAAGGGCTCCTTTGCCAAACAAATATCAAGTTAATCAAGAGTAATAAGCTTGCGTTGGTTCTCGCCTCTGTTAATGGCCTTGCTGGGTTGCGCTAGTTTGGCCATTTTACCCTTGTTGGTGATTGATGGCTGGCTTAACTGGCAGGCCAGAGACAGGGTTTTTCATGAGCCAGAAACCCTACCGAGGGATTATGATCTGGCCTTGGTATTGGGGACCAGCAAGTTTACCGCCAGTGGCCATGTCAACAAATTTTATCTGGAGCGTATTGAGGCCGCAGCTGAGCTGTTTCATCAGGGGCTGATCAGTGCCATCCTGGTTAGTGGTGATAATCGCCACGATAGTTACAACGAACCTCGGCAAATGCGGCAAGACCTGATAGCACTAGGGGTTCCGGGGCGTTACATCACCATGGATTTTGCTGGCTTTCGTACACTGGATTCGGTTTACCGGGCTAAGCATGTTTTTGGTCAAGAGCGGCTGATCATAGTCACTCAACCTTTTCACCTGGAGCGAGCTTTGTTTCTGGCTCAGATGGCAAAGATTGATGCTGTGGGTTATGCAGCCCTAAGCCCAGATTGGCGAGGTGCTCCTAGAGTGAGGTTGCGTGATTTATTAGCTCGTAGTCTTGCCGTTAAAGATGTTTTGATTGCGGTAGAGCCTCATTTTCTTGGCGATCCAGTTAGGATTGATAAGCGCCATGGCCCTAATTTGTCAGCTGACCTGCAAAACTGATCTGTAAATTGCCTCTTTATACCAGATGGGATATGGACTCTAGGATTTATCTGGTTAAGCTGGCTCAGCTTATCAAGTATAAGCTTTCCTTGTCAGTCGTTAGACTTTTGCCAGCCCCATTGGGGCTGGTTTTTTTATTCTTGGATAAATCATCATCTTCTAATGCTTTTGTTGGCCGGCGGTGACATTGCTCGGCTGGCTAGTGCGATCAAGGGCTCTGTGTTAAAGGGATATGTGATCAAGGCGCTGTAAAAAATCACTGAGCCATGGGGTAGATAGTTGAATATTTGGCACCAGTGATCTGCCAAATATTCATCAATATGACAACTTTGCAAGCTCACTGGCAGTTAACTGGCGCGCCCGCGTAACCCCTACTAGCTTTATTTAAAAGAGCCAGTGGAGAGTATCATGCCTAGTTATCAAGCCCCTCTACGCGATATGCAATTTGTGCTTTGGCAACTGTTACAGGCCGAGCAGCATTATCAATCCCTAAACTTCAGCGATGCCAGCCCTGAGATGGTGGATGCTATCCTGGCCGAGGCTGGCCGTTTTGCCTCTGAAGTTTTGTCGCCCATTAACGCCGAGGGTGACAAGGGTTGCCGCTTTGAGGAGGGCCAAGTCTTTACCCCAGCAGGCTTCAAAGAGGCTTATCAGCAGTGGGTTGAGATGGGTTGGCCGAGTTTGGCGGCCCCTACAGAATTGGGTGGTCAGGGCATGCCTGAATCCATTGCCCATTTGGTGTCGGAAATGGCGGGAGGGGCCAACTGGGCTTGGGCCATGTACCCCGGTTTGAGTCATGGCGCCATTAATACCCTGGAGCAGCACGGCAGTGAAGAGCAGCAACGCCTTTATTTGCAGCCTCTGATCAGTGGCCAGTGGACGGGCACCATGTGCTTGACTGAGCCGCACTGCGGTTCGGACCTAGGCTTGTTGCGCACCAAGGCCGAGCCGCAAGCCGACGGTAGCTTTGCCATCACTGGCAGCAAGATTTACATTTCCGCGGGCGAGCACGACCTAACCGAAAACATTGTCCACATCGTGCTGGCGCGCCTGCCCGATGCGCCCAAGGGCACCAAGGGCATTTCTCTGTTTGTGGTGCCCAAAATGCTGATCGATGAACAAGGGCAGATTAAAGCTGCCAATCAGGTACGTTGCGGCAGCATAGAGCACAAGATGGGCATTCATGGTAACGCCACGGCGGTGCTTAATTTTGATGGCGCCAAGGGTTGGCTGATTGGCCCGCCGAATAAGGGCTTGAACTGCATGTTCACCTTTATGAACTTTGCCCGTATTGGTACCGCCATTCAGGGGGTAGCGGCCACGGAGCTGTCGTTTCAAGGCTCCTTGGCCTATGCCAAAGAGCGCCTGGCCATGCGCTCATTGAAGGGGGCTCAGTTCCCTAAACTGGCTGCCGACCCCATCATTGTGCATCCCGATGTGCGCCGTATGCTGTTCACGCAAAAAGCCGTGGCCGAGGGCGGACGAGCCTTGCTGGCTTGGGCCTCGCAGCAGGTGGACCTGGTGCGTTATGCCAAAGACGGTCGAGCCAAAGAGGCCGATCAATTGCTGGGTTTTGTCACCCCCATTGCCAAGGCCTTTTTAACCGAGCTGGCGCTGGAGACCACCAACTATGGGGTGCAGATCCATGGCGGTCATGGTTATGTGAAGGATTATGGCATGGAACAAATCGTGCGTGACACCCGCATCAGCACCATCTATGAGGGGACCACTGCCATTCAGTCTTTAGACCTTTTGGGCCGTAAGGTGCTGGCCAGTCAGGGTCGGTTATTGCAGCAGGTGTTGCAGCATTTTGCGCCCTGGGTCGAGCCCTACCAAGACGACTATTTGCTACAAGAGTTTTATCAGCCCCTGAGTAAAACCCTGCAGGCCTGGCAGGGGCTAACCCAGTCGTTAATGATGCGTGCCATGATGGATAAAGACGAAGTGGGGGGCGCGGCAGTGGATTACCTGATGTACAGCGGCTATGCCCTGTTGTCCATCTTCTGGCTGCGTACTGCTGCCCTGAGTTACCAAGCCTTGGCCGACGGCAGTGCTGAACCTGGCTTTTACGAAGCCAAGATCAAAACCGCCCGCTTTTGGTTCCAGCGTATGCTGCCAAGGGCGCAGATGCATGCCAAAGCCTTGCAGTCGCCGGTGGATACTCTAACCAGCCTAGATGCCGATTGGTTTCGATTTTAGGAGGTGCTATGTTGCCCTATCAAGCTCCCATTGATGACATGCTGTTCTTGCTGTTTGAGGTTTACCAAGCGCAGCAACAGTGGCAAGAACAGGGTTTGGCTCTGAGTGCCGATGAGGCCGAGGCCGTGTTGCGTGAGGCCGCGCGACAGCAACAAGAACTGTTTGCTCCTTTGCTGCGCCAAGGGGATCAGGGCTGTGTGTGGCAGCAGGGCAGGGTGCAGACCCCTGAGGGCTTTGTGGCTGCCTATCGCCAGTGGGCAGAGGCCGGTTGGCTAGGGCTGGCCGGTGAGCCAAATTACGGCGGCGCCGGTATGCCTAAGTTACTGAGTCTGTTCGTTGATGAAATGCAGCACGCGGCCAACAGCGCTTTAGCGCTTTACCCCTTGCTCAGTGCCGGGGCAGCCCTGCTGTTGCTGCATCATGGCTCAGAGCAGCAAAAACAGCTCTTGCTTCCCAAGCTCTACTCCGGCCAGTGGGCAGGCACCATGTGCCTGACCGAACCGCACGCGGGCAGCGATCTAGGGTTGCTGCGCAGCAAAGCCGAGCCACAGGCTGAGCACTATCTGCTCAGTGGCAGCAAGATTTTCATTACCGGTGGTGAGCAAGACCTCACTGAGAACATCATTCATCTGGTCTTGGCGCGCCTGCCCGATGCGCCACCAGGAGTTAAGGGCATTTCGCTCTTTATGGTGCCCAAGGTCTTGTTCGATGCTGAGGGGCAATTGCAGCAAGCCAATGGCGTACACTGCGCCAGTCTGGAGCACAAAATGGGCATCAAGGGCTCGTCCACTGCGGTGCTGCACTTTGATCAAGCCAAGGCTTGGCTGGTGGGTGAGCCGCATCAGGGCTTGGCGCAGATGTTCACCATGATGAATTATGAGCGTTTGACCATTGGTTTACAGGGTTTGGGTTTGGCGGAGCGAGCACTGCAGATCGCAAAATCCTATGCTCAGGATCGCCGTCAAGGGCGTCGCCCCGGAGGGGTGTTAGAACCAGAGCAGCCAGCCGATCCTTTGACCGCCTTGCCGGATGTGCGGCGCATGCTGCTCGATGTGCAGGTCATGGTTGAGGGTGGCCGTGCTCTGGCCACTTACTGCGGCCTATGGCTGGATCGCGCCAAGTCGGGTGATGCTTTGGCTCAGGGGCGAGTGGCGCTCTTGACTCCTGTGGTCAAGGCCTACCTAACCGACCAAGGCTTTCAGGCCTGTGTCACGGCGCAGCAGGTCTTGGGTGGCCATGGATATGTCAGTGAATGGGGCATTGAACAGTTGGTGCGTGATGCGCGCATTGCGCAAATTTACGAAGGCACCAATGGCATTCAGGCACTGGATTTGTTGGGTCGCAAAGTAGTGGCTAATGGCGGACAGTGGTTGAAAGCCTGGCTGGAAGAAGCGCGCACCCTTTGTTGGCAAGGGCCAGAGGGCGCAAGACTGGCCAAAACCCTAGACCGCATAGAAGAGGCCACCGACTTCGTGTTAACCACTGAGCGTGATCAGGCCTTGCTGATCAACGCGGTCGCGGTCGACTTCTTGCATCTGCTGGCGCTAGGGGTTCAGGGCCAACAATGGTTGCTGATTCAGCGGCGGATTGCCAATAGGGCCGAAGAATTCCAGCACAAGCAATTAATGGCGCTATACTTTGAACAACGCTTGTTGATTCAAGATCGCTGGCTGCTGGAACGCATTTTGTCTGGCCACGGGTTGATCACACAAGCCAGTCTGTAATCAATCTTTAAGGAATGCTGGTGAACATAGCCCTGGTTGAGCCCGATCCCTTGCTGCGCCAAGTGTTGACCAACGCGGTTCTACGCTTGGTGCCCAGTGCTCGGATTCTGGCCTTCGCCGATCTGTACAACGCGCGCATTGAGCTTAAGCAATGGAGCGTGCAGCTATTAGTGCTGTCGGCCAAGCTGCCCGATGGTGATGGCTTTGATCTGCTTAAGTCCGTTGGCCAGGCCATTAAACAGCTACCAGTGTTATTGCTCATTGAGCAGATCGACCGCATCACCGTCATTCGTGCCAAAAAGTACGGTGTCAATTCCATACTGTCTAAGCCTTTTAATCATCATAAGGTGCTGTCTAAGCTGGCAGAGTTATTGCCAAATCAGCCCAAGGAAGCAGGGCAAACGGATGCCCTTGTGCCCCTTGAAGGCTTTATTGTCGAACAGATCGAACAGTCAGCCTTGCGTCTGTCTCATGATCCAGCCATTGAAAAAGATCTGTCCATGCTGACCCTTTCCCCTTCGCCGCTGCGCGAATTGCACCAGCTTGCTCGTCAATCCACTGTTTTAGTGGCTTATTTAATAGCCGAGGCTAATCGGTTATCACTGAGTAATGGACAGGTGATTGAAAGCGTACCGGAAGCAATTAAAGCCTTAGGTAGTGCTCGTGGTTTGCTCATCAGCCAGCAGTTGCTACTTCAATCCCACGGCTTGGTGCATCCAGGGCTGGTGACTCTGGCTAGGGATTATTGCGACCGGATGCAGATGATTGCCAAAACGGCCTATGTGCTGGCAAAAAAATATCAAGCCGATGCGGAAGCCTGCTTTGCGGCCTGCATGATGATCTACATGGGAGAGTTGGCTGTTTTACGCCTGGCTCAGGCCTGGCTGGACAAGGGTGGTCAATGGCACTCGGGTTCTCTAGAAGCTTTGACTAAGGTTCTGGCGCGGTTTGGTCCACGAGCGGGTAACAAGATCAAGGTCGACCTGCATCTACCCATTGCCGTACGCGAGCTAACCGGAGCCGTTCACCTGATGCCCACTGGCATCATTCGCCGTGAAAAACTGATCACCCGCTTGGCCAGTTTGATGAACCTTGCTGACAAAGAACAGGAAATCATGGAGGTGATGCGCCATTTGGGGGCGGTTCCTCAGGTGTCAGTTGAAAGAAAAGCTTAGCTATTCTGCACGTTGAGCTGTTATCTCTGGTCACCCTGTGCCTAGTCGCAGGGTCTCTCTTACAGGGCTAACCTGAGGTTGCGATTACAGTCAGACTGCATTGGATCCTGCGACTTCGCGCAGGATGACTGGCGGGAGTGCAGGATGGCTGAGCAAGTGGTGTTGGCTCAGGGTGCTGAATAGTTAAAAAAAAGCATAGTCTTGGACTATGCTTTAATCACTGGCGTTGCCGCTGTAACAGCTAGACTGCCGATTTGGCTGCGCGTTTGCGCTCGTTTTCAGTCAGATGCTTTTTACGCATACGAATGGACTTAGGGGTCACTTCCACCAGCTCATCGTTATCAATGAACTCCAGCGCTTGCTCCAGGCTGAAACGCACGGGCGGGGTTAGGGACACGTTTTCATCACTGCCAGAGGCACGCATGTTGTCCAGCTTCTTGGCCTTGGTAGGGTTGACCACCAGGTCGTTGTCACGCGAGTGAATGCCAACCAACATGCCTTCGTATACTTCAACGCCAGGGCTGACAAACAGACGGCCGCGCTCTTGTAGGGTCATAAGGGCATAGCCCAACACCTTGCCAGCAATCATGGACACCATTACGCCATTGCTACGGTGTTCAATGATGCCTTCTTCCAAAGGACCATAACGATCAAAGCGGCTGGTCAGAATGCCTGTGCCTGAGGTCAGGGTCATGAATTGGTTACGGAAGCCGATCAAACCACGAGAAGGAATGGCGAAATCCAAGCGGCAGCGACCAGTACCATCTGGGTTCATGTTGGTCAGGATGCCCTTACGCTTGCCTAACTCTTCAATGATGCTGCCTTGGTGCTGTTCTTCGATGTCGATGATCAGCTCTTCGTATGGCTCTTGCTTGACGCCATCGATTTCTTTGATGATCACTTCTGGGCGCGAAACGCCCAACTCATAGCCTTCGCGGCGCATGGTTTCGATCAAGACCGACAGGTGCAGCTCACCACGGCCAGAGACCTTGAATTTGTCGGCACTGTCGGTTTCTTCCACACGCAGAGCGACGTTGTGAATCAGCTCACGGTCGAGACGCTCTTTGATGTTGCGGCTGGTAACGAACTTGCCTTCACGACCGGCAAAGGGTGAGTCGTTGACTTGGAAAGTCATGGACACCGTGGGTTCATCGACCGACAGGGGCGGCAGGGCTTCAACGGCGCTAGGGTCGCAAATGGTGTCCGAGATGTTCAATGGGTCTAGGCCGGTGATGCAGATGATGTCGCCGGCTTCCGCGCTTGGCGCGTCTTGGCGCTGCAAGCCATAATAGGTCATGATAGCGCCGACCTTACCTTTGCGCTCTTTGCCGTCAGCACCCACCACGATCACCTGTTGGTTAACCTTGGCGCGGCCACGGGTAATGCGACCAATACCAATCACGCCCACATAGCTGGAGTAATCCAGGGCGGAAATTTGCATTTGCAATGGGCCTTCTGGGTCAACCTTGGGCGGCTCAACCAGATCAACAATGGCCTGGAACAAGGGCGTCATGTCCTCGGCCATATTATCAGCCTCCATACCGGCAATGCCGTTCAGGGCCGAAGCATAAATAATGGGGAAGTCGAGCTGTTCGTCAGTGGCACCTAGGTTGTCAAACAGATCAAAGATCTGATCCATTACCCAATCTGGGCGAGCACCTGGGCGGTCGATCTTGTTGATCACCACAATGGGGCGTAAACCGCGAGCGAAGGCTTTTTGCGTTACAAATCGCGTTTGTGGCATGGGCCCGTCCACGGCATCGACCAGCAGGAGTACGGAGTCAACCATCGACAGAACTCGCTCAACTTCACCACCGAAGTCTGCGTGTCCTGGGGTATCCACGATGTTGATGCGGTATTGATTCCAGTTGATGGCAGTGTTCTTGGCGAGAATGGTAATGCCACGTTCCTTTTCCTGGTCGTTGGAGTCCATGATGCGCTCACTGTCAGCATCTTTACGATCCAGGGTGCCCGACTGGCGCAGCAGCTTGTCTACCAGGGTGGTTTTACCATGGTCAACGTGGGCAATAATGGCAATATTCCTAAGATTCTCAATCACTGGGGTCAACTCCGAAAAAAAGTGGCGCGATCATACCCTAGACCATGGATCAAAGGTAGACTAAAGATGCCTATTGATGAAAAAAATTGTTTATATTTTGCACGGTTTTGACTGGCAAGCCTGCCTGAAAACTGTTACGGAGAGGTGTCATGGCAGAATTATTGTTAAATTCCGAATTACAGGCCCTGTGGCAGAGGTGGTGGCCGGACCTAGGCTTGGCCAGCTGGGCCGAGCAGCAGCCCCAAGCCTTGGCTCAGCTGCAACGCCTGTTCATCGCCAGTGATTTTGCCCGCCAGCAATGGCTAAAGGGCGACAAATCCTTGGCTCGTTGGCAGCAATTGCAGGCCTTGGCCTGCCAGCCAGAGCAGGATACCAGCCCCGATTGGTTAGCCCTGGACGAACAGGCCTTTATGAGTCAGTTGCGCTTGTGGCGCAATGAAAGCATGTTGGCCATTTTACTGCGTGATCTTAATGGCCAAAGCACCGAGCAAAGCTGCTTGCAGCTGAGCCAGCTAGCCGACCAGGCCGTGACCCTGGCTGAGCAGTACAGCTTTACCAAGATCAGCGAGCGCTATGGTTTGCCTGAGGCCTGCCCTCACTCCGGTGAGCCGCAGCGCTTAATGGTGTTGGCCATGGGTAAGCATGGCGCTCAGGAGTTGAATTTCAGTTCCGACATTGATCTGATTTTTGCCTACTCCAGCAAGGGGCAAACCACAGGCGGGCAAAGCATCAGTCATGAAGAGTTTTTTACCTTTCAGGGTCGGTTGCTGATTCGTCTGCTGGATCAGGTCACGGCTCAGGGTTTTGTCTTTCGTGTTGACATGCGCTTGCGCCCTTGGGGCCAAAGTGGCCCCTTGGCTTGCAGCCAAGCTTTTTTGCAGGATTATTATCTAACTCAGGGCCGAGAGTGGGAGCGCTTTGCCATGATCAAGGTGCGCCCGGTGACTGGGCATGCCCTGGCTAAACAAGCAATGAGCCAAGATTTTAACCAGTTCTGCTTTCGCCCCTATGTCGATTTTCGCGTCATGGATTCCTTGCGTGACATGAAGCGCATGATTGCCAAAGAGGTGCGCCGCCGTGGCAATCAGCACAACATCAAATTGGGTCAGGGTGGTATCCGTGAGGTTGAGTTCATCGTCCAAGCCATTCAGTTGATTCGTGGCGGGCAGGACAAAGACTTGCAGCAGGCCAACATCTTTGCTTTGGCTCAGGTGTTAAAAGAGGACTATTTGCCGGCTCAGGTAGTGGACGAACTGCTTGCCGATTATTGCTTGCTGCGTGATACCGAGCATCTGCTGCAGGGCTTCGCCGATAAACAAACTCAGGATCTGCCAAGCACCGGCACTCAGGCGGAGCGTTTGGCCGCCGCCGCGGGTGCGGTAAGTTTGTCTGCTTGGCTAGCTAGCATTGGGCAGGCGCGCAGCCGTATCAATGGTCACTTTGAGAACTTCATTGCCCTAGACGAGCAAGGGGTATTGCCCGAAAAGGCCCAAGCCCTGAGCGAGGTTTGGCCCAAGGCCGAACTGGCTTTGCTGCTGCAGTTTGTTGACGAACCCAGCAGTATGGCCGAGCTGGCCAGTTGCCTGAATGACTTTGCTGCCAGCTCTGAGGTGGCGCGCATGTCCGAGGCCAGCCGCAAGCTGCTGGATCAGTTGATGCCGCTCTTGATCCATGAGCTGTTGCAACTGCAGCAACCCGTCTTGGCTTGGCAAGGGGTGCAGCCCGTACTAGAGGCCATTTTACGCCGCTCGGTGTACATGTCCTTGCTGCTGGAAAATCCAGTGGCCATCCGCCAACTGCTTAAGCTGGTGCTGCTCAGCCCTTGGGTTTCCGAGCATTTGGCGCAAACCCCCTTTTTGCTCGATGAGCTGACCGATCCAGCTTCGCTCTACAACCTGCCCAAACGCCACGAGCTGGTCGATGAGTTGCGCCAACTGATGGTGCGCTTACCGGAAGACGATCTGGAGCAGCACATGGAGGTCTTGCGTCAATTTAAGCGCTCGCGGCAATTACGGGCTGCGGCCTGTGAGCTGACCGGGGCGCTGCCGCTGATGAAAATTTCCGACTATCTGACCTGGTTGGCGGAAGCCATCTTGCAGCAGGTGATGCAGCTTTCTTGGAGTCATTTGGTGGCCAAACATGGCTTGCCGATGAAAAACAAGCAGCAAAGCTGTGAGCTGGATTTCATCATTGTCGCCTATGGCAAACTGGGTGGTTTGGAGCTGAGCTATGAATCGGACCTGGATCTGGTGTTCATCCATGATGCCGACCCCCTACTGGCCACCACGGGCGAAAAATCCTTGGACAATCAGGTGTTCTTTACTCGCCTAGGGCAAAAAATCATTCATTACCTCAGCACCCTAACGCCCAATGGTAAGCTTTATGAGGTGGACATGCGTTTGCGTCCGTCGGGCAATTCCGGCTTGTTGGTGACCAGCCTGAAGGGTTTTGAGCAGTACCAGCAGCAAGAAGCCTGGGTTTGGGAACATCAGGCCCTGTGTCGCGCTCGTGTCGTGGCTGGCGATCACCGCACCGCTGAGCACTTTGATCAGATTCGTTTGGCGCTTTTAGCCAAAGAGCGTGACCCGCAGCAGCTTAAACAGGAAGTGGTGGCCATGCGGCAAAAAATGCTGCAGCACCATGGCAGCAAGGCAACGGGCAAAGAAGGTTTTCACCTCAAGTACGATCCAGGTGGTCTGATTGATATTGAATTCATGGTGCAGTATAGCCTGTTGGCCTATGGTCAAAGGCATGCTGATCTGGGTCAATGGTCGGATAACATGCGCTCCTTGGACCGCTTGTTGCAGTTGGGCATCTGGCCAGCCGAGTGGGTCGACAGCTTGCAACAGGCTTATTTGACCCTGAGGGAACAGGTGCACCGCAACAGTCTGGCTAAGCATTCGCGACTGATTGACAATCCAGCGCAGCTGGATGAACTGCGGGCAGTGGCGGAGAAAGTGCAGCACATCTGGCAGCAATGGATGAGCTAGCTTGAGTGCTGATGCAGATCAATAGGACTGCTAAAAGATGTAAAAAATCCCAACCTTTTGCATCTTTTTCCAGCGCTCTTGATATTGGTCAATGTTGCCCCATGTACTCTGGCATAACCTTGCCCCATCTATAACAAGGTTATGAGGATGAGTATGAAAAATCGTTGGTTAATTGCGGCCTCGGCCGTGGGCATCCATATTTGTATAGGTTCTGCCTACGCATGGAGTGTGTTTTCTCGGCCCTTGCAAGACGCCTTTGGCTGGAGCCTGAGTGAGGTTCAGCTAACCTTCGGTATCGCCATCTTTATGTTGGGTATGTCGGCTGCGGTTATGGGGCATCTGGTTGAGAAAAAGGGCCCACGCATCTCCGGTATGATTTCTGCACTGTTCTGGTGTGGGGGTCTTGGCTTAGCTGGTCTGGGTGCTCAAACCGGCAACATCTGGCTGCTGTATCTGGGTTATGGTGTCTTTGGTGGCATCGGCCTGGGCACCGGCTATGTGACTCCGGTATCCACCCTGATGAAATGGTTCCCTGACCGTCGCGGTCTGGCTACCGGCATGGCGATCATGGGTTTTGGTTTTGCTTCCATGATTGCCGGCCCGGTGATGTCTAACCTAATCGGCTCGGTAGGCATTGCGGCCACTTTCTGGACCATGGCAGTGGTTTACTTTGTGGTGATGATGGCCTCGGCGCAATACTTGTCGCCACCGCCTAAAGATTGGGCACCTGCTGGCTTTAAAGAGCAAGTTGCTTCTGGTAAGAAGAAAGCAGCCATTGATCTGATGCCCATGAATGCTAACGAAGCAGTGCGCACGCGTCCTTTCTATGGCCTGTGGATCATGATGTTCATTAACATCACCTGCGGTATCGCCTTGATTTCAGTGGCCTCACCTCTGGCGCAAGAAATTACCGGCATGAGCGCGGTTGCAGCGGGTGCTATTGTGGGTTTGATTGGTCTGTTTAACGGTGTGGGTCGCATTGCTTGGGCCAGTGCTTCTGATTGGTTGACTCGTCCGCTGACCTTTGTCATTTTCTTTGCCTTCCAGATCGGCGCCTTCTTAATTTTGCCATCCATGGCCCATGTATTGCTGTTCCAAGTAGTGCTGTACGCCATCATGACCTGCTACGGCGGCGGCTTTGCCACTCTGCCTGCCTACATTGGCGATCTGTTCGGCACCAAACAGGTCAGCGCCATCCACGGTTATGTGTTAACCGCTTGGGCCCTGGCTGGTTTGGTTGGCTCCAGCTTGGCCTCTTACCTGCGTGATCTCACTGGCAGTTACACCGCCATGATGCAAGTCTTTGCCGGCATCTTTGTCATTGCGCTGGTGATCTCAGTATTGATGATGATCTTTGTGCGCCGTAAACTGGCTGAGCGCACGGTAGAGGCACATGCCTAAGCCCAATTAGCTTCGACTCTCTCTGTGAACAGCACCCCGGCCTAGGCCGGGGTTGTTGTTTTCAGCTATAGGCCACCGACAAAGCCGAGCTGACGCCAGGCCTCGTAATAGACTATGGCCACGGTGTTGGATAGGTTCAGGCTACGACTGCTGGCTTGCATTGGCAGCCTAAGCTTGTGCTCTGCCGGTAACCATTGATGAATGTCCGCAGCCAAACCAGAGGTCTCTGAGCCAAACAGCAGCAGATCATCTGGTTGGTATTGCATTTGGTGATAATGATGCTGGCCCTTGGTGGTCAGAGCCAAAATGCGACGCTCTGGCATGGCAGCCACCAAGGCCTCAAAGCTGGGATAACGGCTAACCCTAGCCAGATCGTGATAGTCCAGGCCAGCGCGCCTGAGTTTCTTTTCTTCAAAATCAAAGCCCATGGGCTCGACGATGTGCAAATGGCCGCCGGTATTGGCCATTAGGCGTATGATGTTGCCGGTGTTCGGCGCGATCTGAGGTTGAAACAGGGCAACATGTAACATGGCGGTTCCCAATGAACTTCAAAAAAGTTGAATAAGCACAACAAAGATCTCGGCTAGTAAAGCCGCGCCTAGGCGTTAGACTGATGTCGTCATCAATGCAGGAGTGAAAATGTTATGCAAAAGCGCACCATTAGGCAAATCGTCACTGGCCTGCCAGCCTCCGATGGCGCGGGCGTTAAGCTCAAACGAGTCATTGGTCAGCCGGATTTGCGTTATCTAGACCCCTTTTTGATGCTGGACGAGTTCCGCTCGGATCAGCCAGGTGATTACATCGGCGGTTTCCCTGCTCATCCGCATCGTGGTTTTGAAACCGTCACCTATATGTTGGCCGGGAAGATGCGCCATGCCGATAACCATGGCCATAGCGGCATCATTGAGGCCGGTGGCGTGCAGTGGATGACCGCTGGGCGAGGCATCATTCATGAAGAAATGCCGATGCAAGAAGACGGCCTGATGTGGGGCTTTCAGCTCTGGGTTAACCTGCCTGCCGAGCAAAAAATGCGCGCGCCAAGATACCAGGAGTTTGGCAGCGCGCAGATTCCCGAGTTGAAGCTGGCCAATGGTCTGGTACGGGTGGTGGCGGGCCGAATTCAGGATGCCGAGGGGCAATGGCTGGAGGGGCCAGTTGCAGACATCGCTGCCCAGCCCATGTTTCTCGACCTGCGGCTGGAAAGCGGTGACTTCCTGCTGCCGACAGCCAGTGATTGGGTAGGCTTTGTTTATCTTTATCAGGGTGAGCTGAGCCTGGACGAGCGTCAACTGCAGGTCGGGCAGCTGGCACGCCTAAGCCCAGGTGATGAGTTGCAGCTGCAAGGTCAGGGCAGGGCCATCATTGTACTGGGTAAGCCCATTGCTGAGCCTGTGGTGCAGTACGGCCCCTTTGTCATGAACTCGCAAGCGGAAATCGAGCAGGCCATTCGTGATTATCAAGCAGGTAAGTTCTAATCATCCAGCCTGGGTTTTCGTAACGGTTTCAGGCATTGCTGGCTAGTAATGATCGAGCCAAGCAGGCCTCGCCTAGCAGGCCGCGCCTAGCTGGCCGCTCCAAATAAACAGCTTGGCTCACTCTGGCGTAGGTCTATGGCATGTTTTGCTTCTATTGCCATGCAACTCGCACTATGAAAATCACTCTATGCAAATCGCTCAAGTTTGGCTCTGATGGTCTAAACTCAAAAAATAAAGCAATGTATGGGGTCACATATGCAACTACCAGAGCAATTGATCGCAGGCAGTTCGGTTGGCTTCGCCCATTTGCAGCGTGGTCCCGATGCTCGTTGGCAGTTGCATGCCATCAATCCGGCTTTGGCCAGTCTGCTGTCCTTGAATGATAGCCTGATGGACAGGCCGATTGACCAGGCCTTTATTCAGCTTTGGTCGGTGCCAGATTTCAAGCAACTCATGCTCGACCTTGACCTGATTGTTGACAATGAGCAGCTTGAGTTCTTCAACCCGGTGCGCCTGTGTTGGCAATGGCTGGAAGTCTATAAACAGGCTGAGGACCAATGTTGGTTAGCCCTACAAGACATTTCCCCTCTGGACAGTTATCAGGCCACTTTGCAGTTATTGCTAACCATGGCGCAGCAATTTATGAACATGCCAGTTGAGGAACTGAATCAGCGCTTTGATCAGGCCTTGGCGGCCATGGGTAAATTTGTCGCCGCCGATCGAGTCTATATTTTCCGCTACGATCTGGCTCAGGGGCATTGTTCCAATACCCATGAATGGTGCGCCCCTGGAGTGCAGCCAGAGATCGACAATCTGCAACAGATCCCCGTGGGTGCCATCACCGAATGGCTTAGTGCCCATCAGAATGGTAAAGAAATGTATGTGGCGGATGTGCCTGCCTTGCCTGAGGGCGATCCTTTACGAGAAATTCTCTTTCCGCAGGGCATCCAAAGCATCCTGACCCTGCCCTTGGTGTATCAGGGAGTGCTCAAGGGCTTTGTTGGCTTTGACTGGGTCAAGGGTCATCATCGTTATACCGAACGGGAACGCAGCATTTTGGCCTTCTTCGTCGAACTGGTGGTCAGTGTGCAGATTCGCTTAGCCGTGCTGCAGGAGCTGATGGCGGCCAAAACCAAGGCCGAGCAAGCCAGTAAGGCCAAGTCTGAGTTTTTAGCCAATATGAGCCATGAGCTGCGCACGCCCTTGAATGCCATCATTGGTTTTGCTGATTTATTACAGACGAACCAACAGCCTGAGGCTAAGCAGCAACTCAAAACCATCGCCAAGCAAGGGCGGCATTTGCTAAGCATCGTCAACGATCTGTTGGATTTATCACAAATTGAGGCAGGTAAACTGGCCTTGCATCATCAGCCAACGGATTTGCTGGCCTTACTGCGTCAAAGCTTGGCTTTGGTGCGTGAGCGCGCACTGTCTAAGGGGGTAGAGCTCAGAGTTCGTTTGCCCTCCAGTTTACCGGGGTTGGTGCTGGTCGATGCCGCGCGATTGCAGCAGGTGGTGGTGAACCTGCTCAGCAATGCCGTAAAGTTCACGCCCAGTGGTTGGGTTGAGTTGGTATTGGTTATCAATGGGCAGCAGTTTTCCACCTTGGACATTCATCTTGAGGTTCAGGATTCGGGTATTGGCATGGACCAAGCGCAAATGCGCCAACTATTTCAGGCCTTTGCTCAGGGCGACAGCAGTAGAACCAAGCAGTACGAAGGCAGTGGCATGGGCTTGGTAATCAGTCAGAAATTGTTGGCCAAAATGGGTGCGCAACTCAGGGTGCAAAGTCGGCTCAACAAGGGCAGTTGTTTTTCCTTTGATTTGAGCCTGCCACTGGACGAGGCTGTTACTTCCTCCTTGAGCCCAAAATTAGATGGCAAACGGATTCTTCTGGTTGAAGAGCAGGAAACCGATGCCTTGATTTTAAAACAGCAATTACAGGATCTGGGTGCAGAGGTGGAACACTTCGATAATGGCTTCAGTGCGCTGCAAGCAGTGGCGGATCAACACTTCGATTTGTTGATTCTGGCCAGTGAAATGCCCTTTGTCGATGGCCTGACCACGGCCAGCATGGTGCGTGAACAGTTGCGTTTGCATGCACACCAATTACCCATTGCCCTAGTGCAGCGCAAAGAGATGGACGAGTATCTCAAGCAGCAGTGTCAACGATTGGCCATAGCTGCGGTTCTTTCCTATCCGGTGCCCATGGCTCAGCTGTTTCAGATGTTCATCAAGCAGGTGAAAAGCACTGGCTAATTATTCCAGCCAATGAATGTCAATTTCACCGCTCTGAACTGCAATCAGGCCTTCAAACCAAGGGTCCTGCTCAGCGTTACGCCTGGTGATAAAGTCCTGCACCAGTTGCAGCAGCTCGATCTTAAAACATGACAGCTCAATGCTGGAGCCAGTGGAACACACCCAACTGCTTTGCAGTTGCTCCGGCAGTTGCTCACTTTGGCTGAACAGCATTTTTAGCTGGGCCTGTTGCAAACTGGGATAACGCTTGAGCAATTGTTGCAGTTGGAACTTTTCATCCTCCGGCCCCTGTTCTGGCAGTTGGGTGCAAAAATTGATAAACCAAAGATCGCTCATGTCATTACTCATCGTACTTTGCCTCATTATAGTTTTATCTGGAGACGGATTCCATGGCTAACCAAGTTCACTATTGGCATCAAGACAGGCTTTGCCTGCAAACCGGGTCACAATTACCTACGGCTCAGTCGCTCATGACCAAGCAGGGACTGGAGCAGCAGATGGCTAGGCTGGTTGCCGAACCCCAGGCCAATCAGCTATTGACTGCCTTGCAACAAGCCTATCAGCAGGGTTATGAGCAGCAGGCCAGTAACGAGTTTGAGCTTAAGGGCGTAGCCTTTGCCGGCATTGGCGACCCCTTGTTGCATCTGGATCTCTTAGCGCAGGTGCTGCCTAGCTTCAAGGCAGAGCGCCATGGAGTGCCCATTAGTCTGGTTAGCTATGGTTTGTTGCCCAGTGATCAGATTGCAAATAGGGTGCAGCAATTGCTAGCGCTGGAGGTCGAACGCTTGGAGCTGTATTTTCCTGCCGCTGAGCCACAAACCTATCTGCAACGCGCCCAACCCTTGGCTCAGGGTTTTGCTGAACTGTGCCAACTGATTCTGCAAGCCAGTGAGCAGGGCTTGGCGGTCAGCTGCTTTGCTGACGCGCCGGCGGCGGAGCAAGCTCAGTTGCGCTCCTTGGCTTTGGATCTGGGTGCGCGCTCTTTTCACCGCCTCTAGCTATAAGTATTTTAGCTGCAGTGTTTATACGCTCTCGTTTTGTTTGTCCAACTCGACCATTGAATGTTATTTAATCTGGCCACTCGGAACGGAACTCGATAACATGCCAAGGCTTGTCTTAAGCAGGGGGCTGAGGCAGATAGGGAGCCATGTTTTACCTAGTCGACCGCACTCAGGCCATTCATTGATTGCATCATTTTAAGGACTGACATGAACACTGTATCTTTTACCCCAGGAACCCGACTTATTCGGGTCTGGTTACGAACAGGGCTGCTGGCCCTTGGATTACTTCTGATCACCGGCTGTTCGTCACGAACCGCTTTACCTCTCTATGATCAGGAGCAGGTGGTTCGCTTAGCAGCCACCAGCGAGCGACCGGAGGTCATCATTATCCCCGAACGCAATAGCCTGTACGCCAATCAAGCCAGGGTGAAACTGGTGGTTGCTGCCGGTGCGCTGCAAGAAGAGGATGACCAGATTGGTTTAGCACACTTTGTTGAGCACATGGCCTTTCGTGGCACCAGGGCCTTTCCCGAGCAGCAATTGCAGCTGCGCATGCGCGAGCTCGGCATTGAGCTGGGCCGGCACAGCAATGCCTACACCACCTTTGACCACACCGCCTATTGGCTGGACCTCAACGACTTGAGTCGTGGTCAGCTGGCCAGCAGCCTTGAGATTCTGGCACAGTGGGCCTACGACATTGAGTTTGCGCCTCAGGCCGTTAACGAAGAAATCGCTGTGATTGTTGAAGAATGGCGGCTTTATCAGCAGGATCAAGAACGAGTTCAGTCACAGATTCAGCAAGCCTTATTTAAAGGCTCACGCCAACTGGAACGCTTATCAATTTTGGGTGAGCGTGCGGATATTGAAGCCACCACTCCGGAAAAGCTGCGCCATTTTTATCAGCAGTGGTATCACCCAGAAAACATGCTGCTGGTGGTGACGGGCGATGTGGAAGCCGAGCAGGCCTTGGCTCTGGTGGAGCAATACTTTACTCGACCAGACCTTGAATCCGAAAGGTTGCTGCCGCAGCAATACGATCTGCAGCCCGAGGCCATTCCTGAGTTCTTGATCGCCAGCGACCCCTACACCCCTGTGGGTCTGCTTGACATTAATTGGTTGTTTGCTGCCGCTGAGTACAACGCTCGTACTGAACTGGAACAGCTATCGCTGATGCTGGTGTTGGATATTCTACAAGATCGCTTGGCCGTGAAGCAGTTGACCTCTGGTGGTGTTGTGCTTGGTGCAAACTCGGTTCAAGACCGCATCAGTGCCAATCTCGACATTCTCGGCCTAAGCCTGGTCATGACCGAACCCGATTTTGCTCTGGCTTATGAGCACTTGGCTCATGAATTAGCCCGTTTGCTGGCGCTTGGGGTAACCGAGCATGAATGGCAGGCGCAGTTAGAGCGGATGCGCTCCTATTTGCAAAGCAATCAGGACTCGCCTGCTGAGCTGGCTTCCTATGCGCTCGATTTTTGGCTGTATCAGGACCCAATTCTCAACCTAAGCAGTCACCGAGCACGCATACTTGACCTGTTGACCAAAGTACAGCCTAAGGCGGGTCTAGAGACCCTTGCTCGGATCACCTCTGGTCCTTCCTTTACGTTGGCGCTTTACCCTGACGGCAGCTCAGCTCCAACCAAGCAGCAACTGTTTAATTGGCGTGAGCAGGCTTTGGCCTTGCCCTTTGCGCCCTTGGTAGAAGGCAGGCAGCCCGAATGGCAAGCCTTACCCCC
>SKIB01000094.1 GCA_007116635.1 Saccharospirillaceae bacterium | reverse complement strand
GCCTGATTGGTCAGGGTCAAGACCGCCTTGCCCTGACGAGTCTTGCTCAGCAACTGACTCACCTTGGTAAGGTAACCATAGCCGGCATCTGAAGCCAAAACCAAAGCCTGTTCTTCTGGCAGCAGCAAGGCGGCCGCAATCTCGATTGGGCCATCGGCGGCAATACGACCACTTAAGGGCTCGCCCTGAGAGCGTGCCGAAGGAAGGCTATGGGTTGCCAGGGTGTAGCTTTTACCACTTTGATCCAATAACACCAAAGGATGATGGCTGCGACCCCGCACTGCTAAGTGGAACTGATCACCGGTTTTGTAGCCCAGGCTTTGCGGGTCGATGTCATGGCCTTTGGCGCTGCGTAACCAGCCCTTCTGCGACAGAATCACGGTAACAGGTTCATTAGCCAACAGATCAGACTCATTAAAGGCCTTGGCTTCTTGGCGCTGCACCCAACTGCTGCGACGGTCATCGCCAAAGGTTTGCGCATCGGCCAGCAACTCTTTTTTCATCAGAGTTCGCAGTCTGGCCGGGCTGGACAGGGTTTTCTCCAGGCTGTCACGCTCTTTGGCCAGTTGGTCCTGCTCGGCGCGAATTTTCATTTCTTCTAGCTTGGCCAAATGACGCAAACGCAGCTCCAGAATGGCTTCAGCTTGGCGTTCCGTCAGGCGAAAGCTGCTCACCAGGCAGGCCTTGGGCTCGTCCTCAAAGCGGATGATGCGAATCACTTCGTCAATATTAAGGAAGGCCAGCAGTAAGGCGTCCAAGACATGCAAGCGGTCGCGCACTTTGTCTAACCGATGCTGCAATCGCTTGGTTAGGGTTTGCTGGCGAAATTGCAGCCATTCTAGCAACATGGGCTTCAGTGCTTTGACCTGGGGTTTACCGTCCAGACCAATGATGTTCATATTGACCCGATACTGCTTTTCCAGGTCGGTGGTTGCAAATAGGTGATCCATCAGGGCCGCAAGGTCGACCCTGTTAGAGCGCGGCTCGATCACCAGGCGTACCGGGCTTTCATGGTCGGATTCGTCACGCAGATCGGCAATCATCGGCAACTTTTTGGCCTGCATTTGCGCCGCGATCTGTTCCAGCAATTTGGAGCCACTGACCTGAAAAGGCAGCTCCTCAATAACAACCTGGCCTTCTTCGACCTGATAGCGCGCCCGCACTCGGTAACTGCCCTTACCACTTTCATACAGACGATACAGTTCGTCTTTACTGCTGATCAGCTCGCCGCCCGAGGGCAGGTCCGGCCCTGGCAGCAGGGTCAACAATTCGTTTAACGGAGTGTCGGGCTGATCCAGCAGCTGCACGCAGACAGAAATCACCTCGCGCAGGTTATGCGGCGGAATGTCGGTGGCCATGCCCACGGCAATGCCAGTGGTGCCATTGAGCAGCACATGGGGCACTCTGGCGGGCAACAGGCAGGGCTCTTCCAAACTGCCATCAAAGTTGGGTTGCCAGTCGACCGTGCCCTGATCCACCTCTGCCAGCAACAGTTCGGCAATGGGCGACAACTTGGATTCGGTGTAACGCATGGCAGCGAAGGATTTGGGGTCGTCCTGGCTACCCCAGTTCCCCTGACCATCAATCAGGGGGTAACGATAGCTAAAGGACTGCGCCATCAACACCATGGCTTCGTAACAGGCGCTGTCACCATGAGGATGGAACTTACCCAACACATCACCCACGGTGCGGGCCGACTTCTTGTGCTTGGCACTGGCCTTTAGCCCCAGCTCACTCATGGCGTAAATAATGCGTCGTTGCACCGGCTTGAGGCCATCGCCCAGATGCGGCAAGGCACGATCGAGAATGACGTACATGGCATAGTCCAGGTAAGCCTTCTCACTGAAACCATCGATGCTAATTTGTTCAAAAGAATTGTTCATCACAGGGTATCCGTATTGTTCGCTTGCGCCTATTCAGCACTGGCCATTCATTCACTTGCGCCAAATCGCCCTTGGTTTCCAGCCATTGGCGGCGGTCATTAGAGCGCTTTTTCGCCAATAGCATGTCCATGGTTTGTTCGGCCTGAGCCTGGTCTGACACCTGCAACTGCACCAAACGCCTGCTGTCCGGGTCCATGGTGGTTTCCCGTAGCTGCAAAGGGTTCATCTCACCCAAGCCCTTAAAGCGGGTCACGGCGATCTTGGATTTTTTCTTTTCCGCCTGCAGACGATCACGGATGCCATTGAGTTCGTCGTCGTCCAGCGCGTAATAGACCTCTTTACCGCAATCCACGCGGTACAGGGGCGGCATGGCGACAAAGGCATGGCCAGCCTTAACCATGGCCGGAAAGTGTCGATACAGCAGGGCGCAAATCAGGGTAGCGATGTGCAAACCGTCGCTGTCGGCATCGGCCAAAATACAGACCTTGCCATAGCGCAGCCCCGACAAATCATCGCTGCCTGGGTCTAAGCCCAGAGCCACGGCGATGTCGTGAATTTCTTGTGAGGCCAAGACCTGGCTACTGGCCACTTCCCAACTGTTAAGGATTTTACCTCGCAAAGGTAAAATGGCCTGAAAGTTGCGGTCTCTGGCTTGTTTGGCACTGCCGCCCGCCGAGTCACCTTCCACTAAAAACAGTTCGCTTTGGCTCCAATCGGCACCGGTGCAATCAGCCAGCTTACCGGGCAGCGCTGGGCCCTGAGTGATCTTTTTACGGGCCACGGCCTTGGAGGCGCGCAGGCGTTTTTGCGCGTTCTGCACACAGAGTTGCGCCAAAGCCTCCCCCTGAGCTGGGTGCTGATTGAGCCACAGGCTAAAGCTGTCTTTAACCACACCGCTAACAAAGGCTGCCATTTGCCGCGAGGTGAGCCGTTCTTTGGTTTGACCACTAAACTGCGGCTCGCGCATCCGCGCACTGACCACATAGCTAAGGCGCTGACAGATGTCGTCACTGCTGAGTTTGATGCCTCGCGGCAGCAAGGAGCGCAGCTCACAAAAATCCCGCATCGCCTCTAGCAAACCGGTGCGCAGACCATTGACATGAGTGCCGCCCTGAGCGGTAGGAATCAGGTTGACATAGGATTCTTCCAGCAACTCACCACCCTCAGGCAGCCAGAGTAAGGCCCAGTCCACCGCTTCGGTGCTGGCAGTAAAACTGCCAACGAAGGGACTTTCCGGCATTCTTGGCCAGTCCTGAGCCGAACTGCCAAGGTAATCGGCCAGGCCGTCTTGGTAGAACCATTCCTCGCTTTCGTTTTTCGCTTGATCCACAAAACGAATGCGCAGACCAGAACACAAAATGGCCTTAGCGCGCAGCAGGTGCTTCAGGCGCGCCACCTGAATGCGCGGCACATCAAAGTACTGCGGGTCAGGCCAAAAGCTGACCTTGGTGCCAGTGTTCTTCTTGCCCACCGTACCCACGACCTGCAGCGGCTCAACCACCAAACCGTGCTCACAGGCCAGCTGATAGAGCTGGCCGTCGCGCTTGACCTTCACTTCCAGTCGCGTTGACAGGGCATTGACCACCGACACCCCTACCCCATGCAAGCCACCACTGAACTGATAGTTATCACCAGAGAATTTACCCCCGGCATGCAGCTTGGTGAGGATCAGCTCCACACCACTGACGCCATGCTCGGGGTGAATATCGACCGGCATGCCTCGGCCATCGTCTTGCACCACAAGGCCGCCATCGGCCAGCAGGGTGATGCTGATTTCTTTGGCATGACCGGCCAAGGCCTCATCGACCGAGTTGTCGATCACTTCCTGGGCCAGGTGGTTAGGTCTGCTGGTGTCGGTGTACATGCCAGGGCGGCGTTTGACTGGATCCAAGCCAGTCAGCACCTCAATGGCCTGAGTATTATAGCTTTGTGTCATCTGCCAACTGCTCTAAAAGAGGATAATATCGTTCTAAACCTTGAAAACCGTGGTCCCCACCCTGCTCGATGATCACTCTGGCTTTAGGCAAGGCTGCCACACTGGGGGCAAAGGGTATGACCTGGTCCCCTGTTTGCAGCAATAACAGTTGCTGCCCATAGTGCCAATCCAGACGGCTACGCTGCTGCTGCCAAGTAACCAGATGCTCAGGTAATAGTTGCCACTGCTGGCCACTGTAGTAGTTCTGTTGCGGGCCAACCAAGGGGGCGAGTTGTTGGTCTGGCCAGAGCGCGGGATTTATCAGTACCACTGGGCACTGCCACTGGCTAGCCAGCAACAGGGCATAAAAACCGCCCAAGCTGGAACCAATGATCAGCCCGGCAGTAGAATACTGCTGCAATTGCTGTTCAGCAAGCTGAGGGTCATAGGACAGATCGGGGCAGTGCAACTCAAGCCCCTGAGACTGACAATATTCCTTAAGCAGTTGCGCTTTATGCGAACCGCTACTGGAATTAAAGCCGTGAATATAGAGCCAGGGATTACGCATCAGTAGCCCGTGGCCTGTGTATCCAAATCAAAAAGCGAGGCGGGTAAGCGACGCACCTCGGTATGAATACTGCCATCGGCATAGAGTTCTAAATAGCGCCAACCTGGGCCCAGTTCATCCAAAGCAAAGCCAGGACTTTTGGGTAAAAACTGAATACAGGTCGAGGGTGTGCAAGCCAGATGAATGCCTTGCTGCTGTTGATCAAAGGCTTGATGCACATGACCCCAGAGCAACATCTTGACCCTAGTGTCGGCCTCGAGGCAAGCCAATAACTGCTGACCATTTTCGATACCAATTTGGTCCAGCCAGTCGGCACCCATATTAACCGGGTGATGGTGGCAACAAACTAAAATATGACTGGCACTGCAATCCAGCGCTTGGCGCAACAAGACAAATTCGGCGTCACTGATACGACCATGTACTCGCTTAGGCACTGAGCTGTTGAGCATAATGATGCGCCAGCTGCCTTGATCGATCACACTATGAGCCGCCTCGGTTCCCTGGGCCAATTGCTGCATCAACGGCCAATCATCATGATTGCCAGCCAACCAATAGGTCGGGGCTTTGGAACGCATCTGCTCAAGGAAGTACTGATAGCTTTCGGCTTTATGATCCTGACTGATGTCGCCAGTGGCGAGAAAGAAATCAGGCAGACCATGATTTTCAAGCGCTTGGCTTAAACAAGCATTAAAACTGTCACGAGTCTTCATACCAAGCAGTCGCCCTTCAGCCGTTGCAAAGAGGTGTGGATCGGTAAGCTGTATGACCCTAATGGGTGTTTCGGTAGCTTGCATTGGCTTCACCAATTTTTATTAGGCTCTGTTTGCGTCTAGGACTGCTAGCATGCAAGGCTAGCTAGCCTGTTGCGCCTAGATAGTCTCGTTTTATGCCATGACACAAACAATACTGCAACCAATCGGCTAAAAACAAGTTTAGTTGAGTTTTTTCATCCATGGCCAGCATTTGCTCATTTGGCTGACAATAATAGGGTTGCAACTGCTTGCCTGAGACCGGCTTAACCACTTCAGCACAGCCTGCATCCTCATACAGGCGCAACCACAACTCGACCTGATTCATGGGCGCAGGCAAGCCGTCTAGCAACAATATCATACTTAGGGTTTGGGTATAACGTGAACTGCTTTGATGCTGCAACTCCATCAGCGCACGCTTTCCATACGAATCCTGCATCTCAATTTGCAGAACGGGCACATACTGACCGGCGTACAAACGCTGCAAACGACGATAATTCATCTCCGCTAGAGCCCCTTGCTCGGCCAAGCTGGGCAAATAACGTCGTACTCGTTGCCTTTCTTGCCACATGGCCTTCATGACGACAGCCACTCAGGGTTAAGGCGCAGCCATTGCAAAGCAATAATACTGGCGGCATTATTGATCTGGCCTTTATCCAACCATTGCCAAGCCTGATTCAGGGGCACGACCAGGGCGCGTATGTCTTCATGCTCGCTGGGCACACCATGGATACCGCCGACCTGACTCAGATCGGACTTGGTGACAAAGAGGAAAATTTCTTCATCACTGCCACCCGGACTGGGCAAATAATGATGAATCAGTTGCAGGTCAGAATTCAGCTCTACCCCTGCTTCTTCCATGGCTTCACGTCTTGCCACCTGCTCTGGAGACTCGCCCGGTTCAATCAAGCCGGCCACTAACTCTTTAAGCCAAGGATTACCAGTGTGCATGGCCCCGACGCGAAATTGCTCCAACATTAAAATACTCTGCGCTTCAGGGTCAGCCACCAAGACCACCACTGCAGCCTTGCGCTTGACCAGTTCACGACCCATTACTGAGCTCCAGCCCCCAGCAAACAGCTGATGGCGCAGTTGTAAGCGCTGCAACTGGAAAAAGCCCTGATAACCCGGCTCCTGCTGCAGCACTTCAAATTGCATCTGGTTTGACTGATCCATACCGACTCCAAGCAGCGAATAACATGCCTATTATGCCAGATTCTACTGCAGTTCGCGCCAAGGCCGAGAATTTTTTGCTTTGCCAGACCGCAATGAAGGAATGCCCTTAATTCCTTGTGCACTGGCAAGCCAGTTCTATAATGCATTAGTAATGTCATCAATGTTTACTCTGGAGATTTTTATGCGCGGTTACCGCCTACCCTTGGCACTCAGCATCGCCCTGATCAGCGGCCTGAGCTTCAGCAACACCCCCGTGGCCAACCTGTTCCAACTGGCCAACAGCAACAGCCCCGACATGCAAATCAACCGTAACGAAGAGTTGATTAGCCAAGAAAACCTGCGCAGCGCCTTTGGTCGTTTGCTGCCAAGCGTCAGTGCCAATGCTGGTTTATCCGCTTCAGGAGAAGATTTGAGCATCGACTTTAGCGAAAGCCGTCTCAATGCAGGCATTAACCTCAATCAGGTGATCTATGATCAACGCGCCATCAGCGGCTATCGTGCGGTGGAAGCCAACAGCCAAATTAGCCAGCTACAAACCAAGGCCGCCGAACAACAACTGATGCTGGAAGTGGCCGAAGCGGCCATTGCCGTACTGCGCGCACAAACAGGTTTACAGCTTGCTGAACGCGAGCAACGCGCTATTGAACGTCAACTAGAGCAGACTCGCGAAAAATTTGCTGTGGGTCTGGTTGCTCGTACCGATGTCGAGCAGGCACAAGCCATTTTTGACAGCAATCAGGTACGGGTGATTCAGGCTCAAAGCCAACTCAATAGTAGTCAACGATCATTAACCACCCTGGTAGGCCAAGAAGTTGAGGTCGCCCCCCTAGTAAGCACCCAGCTGCCAGACCGAGAACAGCTAACCACCACCAGCCTGCAATTGGCTATGCTGCAAAGCCCTAGCATGCAAATCAGCCAGCAGAGCGTTCGCAGCCAAGATCTGCAACTGGAAGCCAGTCGTGCTCAGCGCCTCCCCTCTGTAGGGACCAGCCTAAGCTACAGTCAATCGGTTGTTAATAGGTTTAATGACCTAGAAACCATTAATTCTGGTAGCACCTCATTCAGCGTTAATGCTAGCGTCCCACTGTTTACTGGTTTCCAGACCAGTGCAGACATAACCCAGAACCAATTGCGAGCAGAAAATGCTCGTTTGCGCCAAGAACAACAGCAAAAACAGCTGGCCGACCAAATTGCCTTAATGGTGGATCAATTGGCCACCAGCCAAGCCAACATAAGAGCCCAAGAACAGTTACTGCGCTCACGACAAAGCGCTCTTGAAGCCACGCAAACCGGCCAAGAAGTTGGCACTCAAACCTTAGTGGATGTATTGCAAGCTCAAAGTAACAGCTTTGCTGCCGAGCAAGACCTGGCTAACGCCCGTTTTGATTACCTTATATTACAACTCCAGCTCAAACAAATGGCAGGTCTGCTGAGTTTGGATGACCTTAGGCAGCTAAACTAATTTTTTGGTAACAAAAACAATCTGCTACACTTGGAGCGTAAATCAATTCGAGGAGAGCTCTATGTCAGAACATGAGGATCTGATGCGACCTGATGGCAAGGTCAATGCCATCGACACCGACTACCAAGTGGGCCAAGACAACATCGCCCTGAAGATTGGCCCCTTTGGCCTAGACATCCATAACAGAGTATTCCTGATTTCTGGCATCAGCGTTATTCTGTTTGTCATTCTAACCCTGATTTTTCAACAGCCTGCTCAGGCCTTCTTTGTTAACCTGCGCAACACCCTAACCAGCAATCTTGATTGGTTCTTTTTGAGCGCTGGCAATGTCTTTGTTCTGCTTTGCCTAGGCATCATGATCTCTCCCTTGGGTCGTGTTCGCATTGGCGGCACAGAGGCCACACCTGATTTCAGCTACCTTGGCTGGTTTGCCATGCTGTTTGCCGCTGGCATGGGCATCGGCCTGATGTTTTATGGCGTATCCGAGCCCCTAAGCCACTTTACTGCCGCCTTTGGTGGCACTTCAATGGAAGGCGGTCTGCGCACCGACTGGGCACCCCTTGGCGCTGCTGCTGGCGATGCCGAGGCGGCCATCCGTTTAGGTATGGCAGCCACCATCTTCCACTGGGGCCTTCACCCCTGGGCCATTTACGCCATTATGGCTCTTGGTCTGGCCATCTTTTCCTTTAATAAAGGCTTGCCGCTCACGGTGAGATCGATCTTCTACCCCATCTTTGGTGAACGCATCTGGGGCTGGCCGGGCCACATCATTGATATTCTGGCCATCTTTGCCACCCTGTTTGGCCTTGCAACCTCGCTGGGCATAGGTGCCTCTCAGGCTGCAGCTGGCTTTAATTACCTCTTTGGTCTGCCCGCAGGTAACCTAACCCAAGTCTTACTGGTGATTGGCATCACCGCCATTGCGCTGGTGTCGGTGCTGGCCGGCCTGCACGCAGGGGTCAAGCGCCTGTCCGAAGTAAACATGATACTGGCTACGGCCTTATTACTGTTCATCATCATTGCTGGCCCAACCCTAGCAATCCTGACTGGCTTTTGGCAGAACCTCTGGGCCTATGTGCAGCAACTACCAGCTCTTTCCAGCCCTATTGGCCGTGAAGACAGCAACTTTGCTCAGGGCTGGACTGCCTTTTACTGGGCTTGGTGGATCAGCTGGTCACCCTTCGTTGGCATGTTCATCGCTCGGGTGTCCCGTGGTCGTTCGGTACGGGAGTTCATCATTTGCGTACTGCTGATTCCATCCAGCGTCTGCGTGCTATGGATGACCGCCTTTGGCACCACCGCCATTGAGCAGGTCTTGAGTCTGGATTATCAGGCTGCTGCTACTGCGGACCTACCCTTACAGCTGTTTGCCATGCTCGACATCATGCCTTTGGCTCAGCTGGCATCGGCTTTAGCCATCATTTTGGTAATCATCTTCTTTGTCACCTCCTCGGACTCCGGCTCCTTGGTAATCGACACCATAGCCGCAGGCGGCAAGGTAGATGCACCCAAGGTGCAACGAGTGTTCTGGTGTACCTTTGAAGGTCTGGTGGCCATTGCCCTGATTCTTGGCGGCGGCTTGGCCGCACTGCAGGCCATGGCGGTGTCGACCGGCCTGCCGTTTACCATCATCATGCTACTGGCCTGCTATAGTCTAGTGGTGGGCTTGATCTCTGAACCCAAGGCTAAATAAGTAAGAACAACCCTAGGAGGTCCAGGTGGAAATTGAACAGATTGCTATTTTGGATCACCTAGGGCTGCACAGCCCCTTCAAAGAACTCGACCGCAGCACCCTTGAGCAGATTGCCAGCCAGATTGAGATTCGCTACTTTCGCGCTGGCGACATCATTCTTTCAGCCAATGAGCCGATACACTTTCTGTATTACGTGCGCTCAGGGGCAGTGGAACTGACTCGGCCAACGGGCAGCCTGTTTAATCGCATGGGCGAGGGGGAGATTTTTGGCCAACTCGGACTCTTGATTCAGGGCAGGGTTCGTTACCCTGCCAGCGCCATTGAAGACAGTCTGCTCTACTGCCTGCCTAAAGCGCTCTTTTGGCAGCTGTTTGATCAATGGCCGAGCTTTGCCGAATTTGTCGAAGTCGAGGACAGGTCAAGACCCAAAGATAGAACCCAAGGAAGCAACATGACTCTGCCGGTGCGGCAGATCATGAGCACTGAATTGCAACTGATCCGCTCACAAGCCAGAGTACAACAAGCCGCCCAACAGATGACTGAACAGCATGTGAGCGCCCTGCTGGTGGTCGAGCAAAGCGATGATAAATACCTGCTGCAAGCCGGTGAGCAGGGCAGCCTTGTCGGCATCCTAACCGACAAAGACTTGCGCAGTAAGATTCTCGCCACCGGCCAAAGCCCTGAAACACCAGTGGCGGACATCATGAGCGATCAGGTGATCAGCATTGAAGCCGACCAGCCCCTGTATCGCGCACTGATGTTAATGCTGGAAGCACAGATACACCACCTACCCGTTAGCCACCGCCAGCAACTGGTCGGCATGCTTAGCCAGTCCGACCTGCTGAAATACGAATCCAGATCCACGCTGTTCGTAGTGCAACAGATCCAACAAGCAGACAGTCTTGAGCAGCTAACAATCCTCAGCAAGCAGGTGCGCGCCAGCTTTTGCAAACTGGTGGCTGAAGACGCCAGCGCGCAAATGATTGGTCAAGCCATGGCCATCATCGGTCAAAGCTTCAAACAGCAGCTCTGCACTCTGATCGAACAGCAGCTGGGCCCTGCCCCCATCCCCTTTGCGGTTCTGGCACTGGGCTCTATGGCCAGACAAGAACAGTTTTTACTCACGGATCAAGACAATGCTTTGATCCTGCACGATGAGTTTCAGCCCAAACAACACGGGGCTTACTTTGCACAATTTGGCCAGCAATTGGCCGATGGCCTGCATGCCTGCGGCTACAGCTATTGCACGGGCAAGATCATGGCCAGTAATCCAGACTTTCGCCTGACACAGAGCCAATGGTTAACGCTGTTTCAGACCTGGATGTTAAAGCCCACGGAAAAGAGATTATTAGACGCCAGCATCTTTTTTGATCTCAATTCGGTCTATGGCGATGGCCAACTGGCTCAACCGCTGCAGGATCTGATTGCGACCCTAGCGCCTCAACAACCAAGGTTCTTAGCTGCCATGGCGCACAATGCCATGGCTCGCACACCTCCGCTGGGCTTTTTCCGTGATTTTGTCCTTGATCGAGACGGGCAAGAAAAACCGAGCATCAACATCAAGAGCCGTGGCACTGCCCCCCTCACCGACCTGATTCGCGTACACGCACTTGCCTGCGGCTGCAAGGCCATCAACAGTTTTGCTCGGCTTGAAGAGTTAAGCGCCAAGGGCTGGCTGCCTAAGAATACGGTCGACAACCTCAGCGCCGCCCTAGAGTTCATTGCGTTAATTCGCGCACGCAAGCAGGCCAATGACTGCGAGCAACATAGGCGATTGAGCAACGCCATTATCCCCGAAGAGCTCAACAGCATTGAACGAAAAAGCCTCAAGGATGCCTTTCAAGTGCTTAGCAATGCACAGAAGTTTCTGAGCTTTCGCTATCAACCCAATCGCAAATAAGCAGAAACAGCATGTATCTATCCCGGCAAGACCTGTCTGACCCCAACAAGCCAAGTCATGCCTTGGTTGCAAGCCATGAAATCCAAGACTGGCCGCTCTATTATCAAAGCCAAGCAAGGCTGCAACAGGCCAAAGCCTGCCAACAACTGTACCAACAAGGGCTGCCAGCTAAAGACCTTGGTTTGACACAGATTCCCTTAGTGGCTCTGGACTTTGAAACCACGGGTCTTAATGCTCAGCAGGATCAAATATTGGCCATCGGCATAGTGCCCTTCCGCATGGATCACTTGGCCACCGATCAAGCCAAACAATGGCTGATCCGCAACCAAAGGCCTCTGGCTGAAGAAAATGTCATCATCCATGGCATCACCGATAGTCAGGCTCAGAGCGGCATTAGCTTGGAGCAGGCCATGACCGAGCTGCTCAAGGCTCTATCAGGCAAGGTGGTGGTGGTTCATTACCGACCCATTGAGCAGAACTTTATTAATGCTGCTAGCCTGAGCATCTTCGACCAAGGGCTTCAACTGCCCATGATCGATACCATGGCAATCGAACGCAGACTGGTCAAACAGAATTGGCAGCAGCGCTGGCAAGAGTGGTGGCGTCCTGGGTCCAGATCTTTACGGCTAGACCCCTGCCGACAGCGCTATGGCCTGCCAAGTTACCGCCCCCATCATGCCTGCAGCGATGCCCTAGCCACCGCAGAGCTGCTCTTGGCGCAGTATCGGCACCTGGGTTTGGATAAACAAAGCTGGCACAGCCTCTGCCAACTCTACTAGGGCTGCCCCATAAGGCGAGCAAAGGGTCTAGGTCGGGGTCAGCATTCTAGGGACAAAAAGCAGCCTAAGTCATTGAAAAACGGCAAGAAATGAAAAACCGCTTGACGAAGCCATGAAAAATAGGTTTAATTGCGCACCTGTCAGGTACAGATGCCCGGATAGCTCAGTTGGTAGAGCAGAGGATTGAAAATCCTCGTGTCGGTGGTTCGATTCCGCCTCCGGGCACCATTTAGTACAAGACAAGCCCGGATAGCTCAGTTGGTAGAGCAGAGGATTGAAAATCCTCGTGTCGGTGGTTCGATTCCGCCTCCGGGCACCATGCTTTAGAACATAATTTCAGATTAAAAGTCGCATAAGCGGCTTTTTTTATGCCCCTTCAAAAGCAAGTGCTATTCGTTCCTATTTACATTAAGATTAAATGCACCTATAGTATGCCCGACTAAAAGAGAAAATCATTGTCATTTACAATCAACAGGAGAACCTCATGCGCAAAAGTATCATCAGCGCTCTGATTGCTGGCCTTAGCCTAACCGGGATCGTACAGGCAGCTGACCTAACCATCTATTCAGGCCGTGGCGAGTCCTTTGTTGCGCCCTTGGTGCAGCAGTTTGAACAAAACACTGGCTTAAAGGTAACCGTGCGCTACGGCGATACCGCGCAGCTGGCCAGCCTAATCCTCGAAGAAGGCCAGCGCAGCCCTGCCGATATTTATTGGGGCCAGGATGCTGGCGCCATGGGCAGCCTTGCCTATGCGGGTGTATTGGCTGAACTGCCAGAGTCTCTCTTTACAGACATCCCTGAAATTTTTAGCTCGCAAAACCGCCAATGGGTTGCCACCTCAGGTCGTTCTCGAGTGTTGGTTCATTCAACCGAACGGGTAGACCAAAGCGAAATGCCAAGCAGTGTCTTTGACCTTACCGACGAAAAATATAAAGGTCGGGTCGGCTGGGCACCAACCAATGGTGGCTTTCAAGCCTTTGTCACCGCCATGCGTGTCACCCATGGTGAAGAAACCACTGAGCAATGGCTACGTGACATGGCTGCCAACCAGCCCGTAGTATTTCGCAACAACACTACCATTGTTGAGGGTGTAGGCAATGGCGATGCGGATTTCGGGTTGGTAAACAACTACTACCTGCCACGATTCATTGCGCGTAATGCCGACTTCCCTGCTCGCCAAACCTTCTTTGCCAATGGCGACATTGGCAATTTATTGAACGTCGCTGGGGTTGGTATTCTGGAGCGCAGCAACAATCAAGAAGCAGCCCTGAAATTTGTTGAATTTTTGGTTTCTCCTGCGGCACAACAATATTTCACCAGTGTTGTGAATGAGCACCCAATTAGCAACCAAGTCATTGCCAATCCAGTGTTAGGCAACACGGATACCTTGCTTGGTGCCAGCCCAGAGGTTAACCTAGACGATCTTTACGATCTGCCTGGCACCCTTGAGCTGCTACGCAAAGTTGGTTTAATCTAAGAGTAAAGCCTTGTTGCGACGTACCCCACCTTGGTACCTGCTTTTGCCGGCCTTATTGGCCGGCTTTGTCATGCTGGTGCCTCTGTACTATTTGGGCCTTAGAGCCTTTAGCATCGACTTGCCTAGCATCGCCAATCTGTTAGTGCGCCCGCGCACCCTGATGCTGCTGAGCAACACCTTTAAGCTGTCTCTGGGGGTCATGGCTCTTACCACCCTAATCGCCCTACCCCTGGCTTGGCTGTTCAGCTATAGCCAACTTCGGCATCACAGATGGCTACTGCTACTCTGCGTCATGCCCCTGGCCATCCCTGGTTATGTCATGGCCTATGCCATTCTCGGCCTCAGTGGCCAATTTGGTTTTTTTGCCCAGATGTTTGGCACACCCTTGGCCCGCATCAATGGCTATTGGGGTGCCGTTCTAGCACTCAGCCTCTATACCTTTCCTTATTTACTGTTGAACCTACGCGCCACCTTTCTTGGCTACGACCACAGTCAGGACGAGGCTGCGCGTAGCCTTGGGCGTTCAGGCCTGAGCATTTTTCTTAGGCTAAAGTTACCCCATCTGTTGCCCGCTTTTCTGGCTGGCCAATTGGTCATTGTGCTCTATACCATAGGCGACTTTGGCGCCGTGGCCCTCATGCGCTACGAAGCCTTTAGTTATGCCATTTTCACCAGCTCTTTTGATCGCACCTATGCAGCCTGGCTATCATTGGTATTAATCAGCATTACTGTCTTTTTACTCCTTGGCGAATACCTACTGCTGCGCAATCGCTTCTTTGCCAAGGTTGGTTCTGGCCTCAGCAAAGAGCCGCCCTTGGTGACCCTTGGTTGGGCCATGATTCCTGCCGCCACTTTTGTAGCCCTTGTTCTCTTAGCTGCCATTGGCCTGCCACTGCTGATTATTTTTTACTGGCTCGGCCTGTCACCCCCTGAGTGGTCGCAATTAATGATGGTGCCTAAAACCTTCTGGCAGTCAGCTCAGGCCGCGGTGCCAGCAGCGGCTCTGGCAGCCCTGTTTGCTTTACCTGTGGCTTATTTGAGCGTACGTTACCCTAGCTGGCACAGTCAGTTGCTGGAGCGATTAAGTTACATTGGCTACACCTTGCCGCCCCTAACCCTGGCTCTGGCCATGGTGTTTTTCTCCATTCGCACGCCGTTTTATCAAAGTCTATTCATTTTAATCCTTACTTGGGCAATGGCTGGCATGGCCTTAGCCATTGGTCCCATACGCACCAGCCTCTTACAAAGCCGAATTAACATTGAGGAGGCCTCTCATGCCTTAGGGCACTCTAATTTCACCACTTTCGTCCGTGTAGTGCTGCCCAACATTCGTCGTTCCATCTTGGCAGGCTTTGCTCTGGTTCTGGTTTTGTGCATGAAGGAGTTGCCCATCGCCACCCTATTAGCGCCAAGCGGTTACCATACCCTTGCCGTACGCGTCTTTACCTTTACTGTGGAAGGTCAGTTAGCTGAAGCCGCTCCCTATGCACTAGCCATCATTTTATTTTCTAGCATGTTCATTGGCCTAATTTTGGCCCATGAAGATAAATCCAGTACTAGGTAACCTATGTCGACACTTTTACGCATTGAACAGCTCACCAAATACTTTGCGCATCAGGATAAGGCAGCTGTTTCACAGCTGAACATGCAGGTCGAACAAGGAGAGATCTTAGCCCTACTAGGCCCAAGTGGCTGCGGTAAAACCACCACTTTACGTATGATTGCCGGTTTTGAGCAGCCAGATGCAGGAGATATCCTGATTCAACAGCAAAGCATCCTAGGCCTGAGTACACAGCAGCGCAAAATTGGCATGGTATTCCAAGACTATGCTCTTTTTCCTCACTGGAACCTACAAGACAACCTCATTTACGCCATGAAGCACATCTCACGAGCAGATCGGGTGAAAAAGGCTGAATACTGGCTGGAACTGGTTGGTCTTGGCGGCCTTGGTAAACGTATGCCACAGGAACTTTCAGGTGGGCAACAACAACGGGTGGCCCTAGCCAGAACACTGGCCGCTGAACCCAAACTGGTGCTGCTGGATGAGCCCTTTTCTAATTTGGATGCCGCTCTGCGCGAGTCAACACGGGACGAAGTACGCAGATTGCTCAAGGCCAATGGTGCCACAGCCATCTTAGTCACCCACGACCAAGCCGAGGCACTTTCTTTTGCTGATCATATTGGTGTAATGCAAAACGGTAAGTTGGAACAACTGGGCACTCCTGAGGACATCTACTTACGACCCCAGACGGCCTTTGTTGCTGAGTTCTTAGGACACACCAACCTAATTTTTGCCACCGCTAAAAATGGAATTGCACAAACAGCCCTAGGCCCTATCGCCCTGAACCAGCCAGTCGAGGGTCAGGTTACCCTATCCTTGCGCCCTGAGCAGCTCTGTTTGCAAGCCCAACCTGATGCACCCGGTGTGGTGATCAACAGGGAGTTTCGAGGCCATGACTATTTTTACCTGATTGAGCAACAGGGCATGCTGTTCAAAGTCATTACCACCCAACAAGAGCGCTACGAGCTGAACCAAAGAGTTCAGGTAAGCACCTGTTATCAGGCTGTAATAGTACAGAAATAATGGGTGCAGCAATGACAGCAGTGCCCAAGCCCTATCCCTAGCCTGGGCCTCTGCCTAGTTTGCCTCTTGTTTGGCCAATACCGCTGACAGCTCGTCGGAAATCATGCTATTACTCAGCTCTTTAAGCAGGCTAGTGACCACAGACTGATATTCTTTTTCTTTCTTCAGGCTGTGCTCAAAAATTTCCGTCGACTTATTGACCGCTTGCATTATCTCGGCCATCAGGCTGCGCTCTTCGTTTTCCATCAGGTTGAACTCAGCTAAACAGATGGAAACATTCTGCTCTAGATCCAGCATTAGTGACTCAAATTCTTTGGCCATACTGATGCCCTGCTCGTCCATTTCCATCAACATGGCACCCATGGTTTGAGCAATCACGCCCATTTGAATGGACTTGTGCTGGTTTTCCTTGGCCACCCAAATGGCCTCGATTCTGGCGTCCAAGCCATTGAGTAACAGGCAGAGTTGATCTTTCAAGATGCCATAACGCTCTTCGTCTTCGATGGGCATGTCATGCACCAGCAGACTGAAGTGTTGATAATTAAAGAAAGTGAAGCGTTTCCAACTGTAAATCCGGCCCTTTTCCCGCGCTGCCAGCATGGATTCCAAGGCCAAGGGCGAGTTTTTCTTCTCGGCGCTGAAGATCGAAGGCTTGCCCTTGCCAAAGAACACAAGGCTAGAAGTTACCTCAAACTCTGTTAACACTTCAAAACACATCTTGGCAATATCAGACTCAGAGCTGACCAACTGCAGGCCCTCATGAAAGCGAATGATGCGCCCTAATTCCGAGCTGGCCTTCATGGCATCAAAGGCCATCTTCATGGCCATGCTGACCTGCTCGCTGGTTTGTGCCACCTGCTGTTTACGCTCAGTTAACTGCTGAAATTTGACCGCCAATTCATGCAGGCGAATGGGCTTGGTTAGATAATCGTCCGCACCTGCCTCATAGGCCTTGAGCATGTCGTCTGCTTCAACCAGACCAGAGACAAACATAATGGGCACGCTTTCTGGAATAAGTTCCTCGCGCAATTGTCGACAAACCTCATAACCATTTACCTTAGGTAAGCGGATGTCAATCAGCACCATCACTGGCGGAGTTTTAAAGTATTGCTGCAACTCTTGGGTACCGCCTTCAGGCCAAGCAGGACGCAAATCCACCTCTATGCCCATAGAAAGAAAGTAATCAGCGAGCATTTCGCCCTGCATTTTGTCGTCTTCAAAATAAAGTATGGTGGAGGACTCGGCCATGATCAGCTCCTAGAATTGGCTTTGCTTTAACTATAGATCAAGTTTCAACCATGCACGAATTTCCTCAACCAATATTGGTTTGGAAAGCAGGGTTCGCGGGGTCAGATCGCCAAGTTGCTCAACCCGACACTGGTCCGTCAAGGCAGACATGAAGGCAAACTGTAGCCCTGGGTATTCTTTATGCCACTTTTTCGCCAAACTAAGTCCATTCTCTTGGCCCAAATTGATGTCCAACAACACCAATTCTATGCCTTGCTGTGCCAGTATTTGCTCAGCCTGTTGACCAGAGCTGGCCATGAGAACTTTATCCTCAGGTAATTGCTTGGCTAACATGTCGAGCAATGCCTGATCGTCATCAACAATGAGCAAACGACTAACACTGTTGTTGGCTACCCCTTGAAGCCTAGTTGCGGATTGCCTAGTGGCCTGCAAAGGAAAGAGCAGCCTAAAGCAGGCTCCCTGATCTGGCGCAGAGGTCAGTTGCACCTGACCCTGATGACGACGCACAAAGCCGTAAAGCTGCGACAAGCCAAGGCCACTGCCCAGCTGCCCCTTGGTTGTATAGAAGGGTTCAAATACCTTGGCCTGAGTTTCTTCATCCATGCCATGACCATTGTCCTGTACCAGTATTTGTAGGTAATCCTTAGGCTGGCGTTCTCGTATGGGCAGCGAATCGTCCAACAGACTGAGGCGAGTCAGGCTAATTTCCACCCTAGGGGCTGAGCAATGCGCCAAGGCGTGCTTGCTATTGAGCAGCAGATTGATCAGAGCATTTTCCAACTCTTGCTCTTCAAGCATCAGATCTGGCAAATCCTGAGCCAAAGAGATGTCCAGCTCGATGCCACTGCCTAACAGATTCTGCAACATTGGCTCTAGGTTGGCAAAGAACTGCGGCCAATGGATGCTACGTCTGGCCCGAGGCTTATTGGAGGCAAAGTTCAGCAAATTGCTAATCAAATGCGTCGCACGATCAATAGCGCCCAGCATACGCTGTGCCAAGCGCGCTTGTTGCTGCTCTTCGCTCTGAACCGATGACAGCATCTCAGCATAGCCTCGCGCCACGCCCAGCATGTTGTTTAAGTCATGCGCCAGCCCGCTGGTCATTTCCCCAGTGGCCGCTAACCTTTGAGCCTGCAGCAACTGCTGTTGGCGGGATTCAATGTCTGTCAGATCAAATAAACGGCACCAGTACAGCTCAGTATCGGCAGCAATTCTTGCCACCGTCATTTCATAACTGCGTTGGTCAAAATAGGTGGTCACTCTAAGAGTTTGATGCTCGGCAATCAGATTTTCTAGGTCTTGACACACAATGCTGCTGATGGGCTGATACAGTATCTCTGAGCGAGTCAGACCCAAGGCATTAAGGGTTGCCTGGTTAAAATGCAGCATCTGGCCTGATTGATTAATGATGAAAATCAAGTCGGGCAGTTGATCAAATAACTGAGTAACATGGCTCATTTGCTGCTGCAGGTGCTGTAATTGCAAACGCCATGGGCTGATGTCTTGCAAATGCACCACCAGCCAGCGAATCTGGCCTTCATTGAGCACGGGCAGGGCGGCCAGCGTAAGCCACTGCGTTTTTCCCTGCCAGTTGCGAATGCTGATTTCCTTGGCGGCAACGGGTTTGGCGGTACGCAATACCTCTGCCATGGGCAAGTCTGCTTCGCTCAGGGCTTGTCCCTCGGCGGTACAAGCTTGCCAGAGAGGCTGAGCAATACCAAAGCGTGGCAGAGCAAAGCCTAAAGGTGGCTTACCTAAAATGGTCTTAGCAGCATGATTGGCATGCAGCAGATGCAAATCAGTATCAAAGATCAACCAAGGGCAGGATTCTTGCGCCAACAACTGGGGCCACAAGCGCTCGGATTGCAACTGCATCATCAGGTGATGGGGGAAGCCTTGTTGATCCTGCTCAGCGACATCCATGGGATTAATGATGCTCTGCCTTAGGGGCGGCAATTCAGGCAAAATGCCTTGCTTTTGTTGCCACAACAGATCCGCTATTCTGCTGGCCATATCCGGAGTCAAAAACCCTTGCCATGGCTGATCGCTACTAGCAAAGAACAACAAATAAGATTCAAAGAGTTGTGGCAACTCCAACAAGTGAATTCGTGCCTGACAAGGCCAGCGGCGGCGAACACACCAGTACCATAGGTTGCTCGGTGTATCCTGCCAGTTGTCACAAGGCATGATTAACAATTGATGTTGCACAGAACGAGGTAAAATAAGACCGGAAGGCAAAAAGCCTAGTTCTTTACTCACACCCGACTGCACCCGCCAACCCTGACGCTGAATGCTCAGCACCCAAACCATTTGCAACGGACTTGCCGCCAGCAAGCGCTGCAATTCATAGAGCAGAGCGGTTGAGCTCATATACGATGGCCTTTACCCATTTTCACCAAGGCATCTAGCATCGACTGGCCCATGCTGGCCAATGAACAGACCTGGTTGACTCCGCCAAGTTTAAGCGCTTCTTTAGGCATACCATAGATGAGCGAGCTCTGCTCATCTTGCGCTAAGGTCATGGCTCCTGCTTGCTGCATAACCAGCATGCCCTGGGCTCCGTCCTTACCCATGCCGGTGAGAATCACCCCCAAGGCATTGGCGCCAGCCTGCTCGGCAACGGAATAAAACAGCTCATCCACTGAAGGCTTATGGCCGCTAACTAGGGGGCCATCCACCACCTGAGTCACATAGTCCGCACCCGAGCGCACAATCCGCAGATGCAGACTACCAGGAGCGATAAACACCCTACCCGGAACCAGACGCTCGCCGCCCTTAGCCTCAGTGACATTAAAGGGCGTGCACTGATTAAGACGCGCAGCAAAGGTGGCGGTAAAACCGGCCGGCATGTGCTGAGTGATGACCATACCTGGCATGTCCGCTGGCAAAGATTGCAACAGTTCGCGTATGGCTTCGGTGCCGCCGGTTGAGGCACCAATGGCGATGACTTTCTCTGTGGTTTGATATTGAAATTTACTTTGTGCCTTAGCCACTACTGGCCGCTGACCTACCTTGGCCTTGGCAGCAATGCGGATTTTTTCACAGATCAATTGCCGGTAGTGTTCAATGCCCTTGCTGACATCGATTTTGGGCTTGGCAATGTAATCCACCGCACCCAGCTCGAGGGCTTTGAGGGTCACGGCAGCCCCCTTTTCGGTGAGGGTGGAAATCATCAGCACAGGCGTTGGCTGGGCCTTCATCAAACGATCAAGAAAGGTCAGACCATCCACCTTGGGCATCTCGACATCCAGAGTGATGACATCAGGGCGGTGCTGTTGAACCAAAGATTTGGCTTGAAACGCATCTGCTGCTGTGCCAATCAGTACCATGTCCTTTTCTTGACGAATGATCTCGCCCAATAAGGAGCGAATTAAGGCCGAATCATCAACCACTAATACACGAATGGCCATGAATTACTCCTTAAACAGCTCGGCTTGCCCGGTAAGACAGGTAGAGTCCAGCTGCTGTTGAAATGAGGTTTCGACTGCTGCCACCTTGGTTTGCTGCCAATTACCAAGTTTTTTCATCTTTACCTCACCTGTGGCAGCAAACAGATAAATTTTGCGTGGAAAGTTGCCCAATACATTCTGCGCCACGATTGGAATTTCCTCTCGTTCTAGGTATTGCAACACAAAGTCCACATTTCTTTCCCCCACTTGATGGCTTAGGGTCGAATGCATGACATTGCCCCCACCAAAAATTTTAGCCTGCAAATGCGAGCGCTGAGCGCCCAGCCGCAGCAGACTGTTGATCAGTACATCCATGGCATAGCTACCATAGCGCGCCGAGGGAGACAGTAAATTTTCTGCAGGCTCGGGCAGCATGATGTGATTCATCCCTGATACCTTACGACTGTGATCAGTCAAACACACCGAAACGCAGGAACCTAGGATGGTGGCGATCAAGCAGTCGTTATCTGCAGCAAAGAACTCCCCTGGCTGCACCTTAATGGTTTTACGCTGCAACTCACGATCAAAATAGATGTGAGTTGCCCAATGTGGATCCACCAATATGTTTGCCATGTGCTAGCCAGCAGCCAAAATCAAAAGGACTCCCACTCATCTTGACTAGAAGATGGCTGCTGCTTGGCATTCACCACTTTTTTGGCTGCAGGCTTAGCCGTTACTGCATTAGCCTGAGACTGACTGCCATGTTGCGAACCCGCGCTTTTCACCCTGGCTGTTGAACTTGGCATGGTCGTTGAGCTCGGCATGGTTGATACCGTGGCCTTGGGGCGTTCCTTGATGCCATGCTCTTCAGCTAGCTGGAAGGTCGACACCCGCTCGTTCAACTCATTGGCCTGAGCCATTAGACTTTCTGCCGATGCAGCAGCCTCTTCAACTAGGGCGGCATTCTGTTGCGTCATTTCATCCATCTGCACCACGGCGCGCGAGACCTCTTCAATGCCAGTGGTTTGTTGAATGCTGGCTGCGGCGATCTCTGCCATGATGTCATTGACCTTACGAATGGAGGTCACGATCTCATTCATGGACTGGCCCGATTTATTCACCAGATCACTGCCGGCACTGACCTTGGAGACCGAGTCCGAAATAAGGTTCTTGATGTCCTTGGCCGCATTGGCACTACGCTGAGCTAGGGTTCTGACCTCGGATGCCACCACTGCAAAGCCGCGACCCTGCTCACCCGCTCTGGCCGCTTCCACAGCAGCGTTAAGCGCCAAGATGTTGGTTTGGAAAGCAATGCCGTCAATCACACCAATGATGTCGGCAATTCGGCTGGAAGCATCATTGATGGCATCCATGGTGGTGACCACATCTTTGATCAACTGGCCACCCTCACCCGCCAAGGTAGTAGACTGCTCTGCTAAGGCATTGGCTTGGCGGGCGTTGTCACTGTTGGTCCGCACCGTGGCGGTTAGCTCTTCCATGCTGGAAGCCGTTTCTTCAAGGCTAGAGGCCTGCTCCTCAGTGCGACTTGATAGATCGGTATTGCCCTTAGCGATTTCCGAACTGGCCGAGGTGATGGCTGCCACGGCTTCCTTGATTTGACGTATCATCTGATTCAGGCCATCCGAGGTTTGCTTGACGGCGTCCAACACACTGTTTTCGGTCACATTTTTTGGAAACTTCAGGTTCAATCGCCCTTCGGCCAATGCCAAGGCATACTCTTTTAGGTCATCCGGCTCTGCACCCAGGGCACGGCTTAGGCTACGAGCAATGATGAAGGCCGCAAAGAGGGCAACCACTACCGCAATGACCAAGGACAAAATCAAATTCACTCTTGCCTGTTGGTAAAGCGCCAAACCAGCCGCGCCCTCATCCACCAGTAATCTCCCTTGATAATCAATCATGGCCGTGATGGCGTTTTCATAAGCTCGCTGCGTTTGCATAATGTTTTGTAAAATAAATAGCTGCGCCTCGGATTCACGACCGGCATTCAACAAATTGACCACCTGAGTGCGTTGGTCAACATAGGTTGAACGGACGGCCAACATGTCTTGAAATAATCGTCGCCCCTGATCGGTAACCAAAAGTGCATCAAGCTCTGCGTAAGCCTGAGATATCTGTGCACCCTGGGTGACATAATTGTTGGCCAGCTCACGCCGTTCGCTAGGTGTTGTCATGGGGTTTGCCATGTCCCGCAACTCCAAAGCTACCAAATTAACACCATCCAATATCTGATTGGCCAGTACCGTCCTAGGCCACATTTGATATTCAATGCGATCAATGGTCGCGTTTAACTGGCCCATGCGGTTAATGCTCAACAGGGCAACAAACAGCATCAGGGCAATGACCAGGCCAAAGCCCAGTGCTAAGCGTGTCACCACCTTCATTTTGGCAAACATAGCATTCTCCTTGAGGACTTTTTAAATCATTTTCGCCATGGCTTGCTCATCAAAGAGCGCAAGCTCATTACGGGTAATCAATTCTTCAATATCTACCAAGATCACCATGCGATCCTCCAGGGCTGCCAAGCCAAGCAAATACTTACTATCAAAAGCCACACCAAATTCTGGAGCGGGCCTGATCTCCTGGTTTTGCAACTTCAGTACATCAGACACGGCATCCACCACTATGCCTACCATGCGCTGTTTTACCTGCAAGACAATGACGATGGTGAAATCATCATAGGTAGCCTTGCCAACCTTAAACTTGATGCGCAAATCGACGATGGGCACAATTTCACCGCGCAGGTTGATCACACCCTTGATGAACTCCGGGGCATTAGCGATGCGGGTGACGGCTTCGTAGCCGCGAATTTCTTTCACCGACATGATGTTGAGACCATACTGCTCATCACCCAGGGTGAAGGTTAAAAACTCGGACTCTGCCACATTGGCAGCCAATGTTGGGTTGTTACTCATGCGACCTCCTTAGGATGGACCGTTTGATTTGCCTTCTGAGCCAAGGACTCCACATCCAGAATCAAAGCCACACTGCCATCACCCATGATGGTGGCACCGGCCACGCCCGGCACTCGGCGGTAGTTTTGCTCTAGGCTTTTGATCACCACTTGTTGTTGGCCAAGTAGATCGTCCACCAAAATGGCAAATTTGCTCTTACTGCTTTCGATTAACACTAAAATTCCCTTGGCCGGATCTTCAATGGCGTCGGGCAAATTCATTACTTGGTACAGGGGCACAATGGGCCAGTAGGAATCGCGCAGCCATAGCAATTGATCATTTGCTATATGCTTAAGCTGCTCTTGACTAGGTTGTATAGACTCAACAATGTTGACCAGAGGTAAGATAAAGGTTTGCTGTGAAACACTGAGCGCCATGCCATCAAGAATGGCTAAGGTTAAAGGCAGATTAATAATAATTTCACTACCTTGACCTTGCTGACTTTCAATCTCGACTCGGCCGCCCAAGGACTGAATGTTACGCCGCACCACATCCATGCCCACGCCACGCCCAGAAACATCCGTCACCTCAGCAGCAGTTGAAAAACCTGGGGCAAAGATCAGATTCCAAATCTGAGAATCGGTTGGGTTATCTGGCAGGGCAATGCCTTGCTCTGCGGCCTTGGCTAAAATCCGCTCGGCATTCAGGCCTGCGCCATCATCACGAATGCTAATGACGATGTTGCCACTTTGTTGACGAGCCGACAGGGTGATTTTTCCTCTTAGATTCTTACCCTGTTGCCGACGCTCTTCAGGGGTTTCAATGCCATGATCAATGCTGTTACGCACCAAATGGGTTAAGGGGTCGACCAACTTTTCGATCAGGCTTTTATCGATTTCGGTCTGCCCACCTTCGATCACCAGATCCACCTGCTTCTCCAGCTTATCCGCCAGATCACGCACCACGCGGGGAAAGCGGTTGAACACAAAACTCATGGGCAACATGCGAATCGACATCACCCCCTCTTGGATTTCACGGGTGTTGCGCTCCAACTCTGCTAAAGCGGTTTGTAAACGCTCGGCCATTGGGCCTTGCAGTTCCTTACCCAGCACCGCCAGCATGGACTGAGTGATCACCAGCTCGCCCACGAGGTTGACCAAGGAATCCACCTTGTGGGTATCCACACGAATCGAAGATGCCTCAACCGATTCTGAGCTGGGTTTAATTTTGACCTTATTCTCAGTGGTGGCTTTGATACCGGAGCTTGGTTTACTGCTGCCTGTTTTAGCCTCTGGTACGCGCTTAGCAGATGGCTGGGTTGGCGGCACGACAGCAGCACTAGCCCTTGGTTGAGGACTGTTGGCAACTGTCTGAGCTTGGTTAGTCTCAGCTGAGACTGGCGACGCCTTACTGGCTGGAGCATTCGGGTCCGCCTCAGTGGGAGTAAGGTCTTCACACAAGAGGTCATTAATCTGGCTTTCCAGCGCATGCCGAGCAGCACCCTGTGAGCCCTCCTCCGGCTGAGAAGCTTCACCTAAAGCTGCTTCTACTGAAGATGCTTCGGCCTGCTGGTGTTCGCTCGGGGCATCATCCACTGCATCAAAAAAGCCAAAGCCCTGATCTTGCTCGGTTTCGGTCTGGGTTGCTGTTGCACCAGCCTGCTCAGGCTCAAGAGGCTCAAAAAAACCAAAAGCTTCTGGCTGGGAAAGTTCGGGCTTGCTGAACAAGCCAAAGCCTTGATCCGGCTCGGATTGACTGACATTTAAACGGGCTTCCAAGGCTTCAGTGCCCTGCTCGACCGCCTGCCAGTCTGGTGTTTCCTGCGCCTGATACTGAGTCAGGAGCAAGCGCAGCAGATCCACCGAACGCAAAAGGAGGTCGATGTCGTCTTTGGCCAGCTGATACTGGCCCTGGCGGGCCTTATCCAGCATATTTTCCATCACATGAGTCATGCTGGTCAGCGCATCGAAGCCAAAGATGCCGCTCCCGCCTTTGATGGAGTGAGCTGCACGGAAAATACTATGCAGGGCCTCTTGGTCTGGTTGCTGCAAATCCAGCTCCAGCAAGAGATGCTCCATGGTATCAAGGTGTTCGTTACTTTCTTCAATAAACACCTGATGGAACTGACTCATGTCGATGGACATAGCAACCTCCCTACTTAAGAACCGTGGCTACAATTTTGAGCAACTGGTTAGGATCAAAGGGCTTGACCATCCAGCCAGTAGCACCGGCCGCACGGCCTTGAGCTTTCATGGCGTCGCTGGCCTCAGTGGTCAGCACCACAATGGGTGTTTTTTGATAGCTAGGCAATGAACGCAGCGATTTGATCAGGGTCAGTCCATCCATGCGAGGCATGTTTTGGTCAGTTAATACAAAATCAAACTGTTTGGTTTTGCAGCTATCAAAGGCCTCTTGACCGTCTTTTGCTGCGGTAACCAAATAGCGGGCTGACTTTAATGTCATTTCCACCATCTGCCGCACAGATACCGAATCGTCCACGATCAGGATGTGTTTGCTCATAGAAAACCTTCCTAGAAACTGTTTACTTCTTCAGCCTAGACCAAATTTTGTGCGCTGCTTTGGTTTTTTTTGCAAAAAAGCAACTTTCTTGATCTTGACCGTAAGCAAAAACAGCCAACCACTAAGCCTTGGCAGTGGATTCATCAAAGGCGATAAAAATCAGGTGGGAGCAGCCCAAGGGCCCAGCAATTAGAGGAAGAATTAAGCAATTAGACCAAGCCAAGGCCATGGCTGGTCAAGTCGAGATAAAACAGCTGAACCAGAACAGCTGAGCCATCCAGCCAAGTTTGACAACCTGTTCCTTGAGCCCTGTCTTGGTTAATTGACGAAGCGGTACACAGTTTTCCCCACTGGTAGCATCAGGTGCCGAGCCATGGCTAGGTTTTCAGAGTGACCGGCAAAATAATAGGCCCCCGGCTTAACGATCTTGGCCATGCGTTCCAGCAAGCGCAATTGGGTGGGGCGGTCAAAATAAATCATCACATTACGGCAAAAAATGATGTCGAAGGGCTTTTTATGCGGCCATTCATGCAACAGATTGATGGTTTGGAACTCAACCATGTTACTCAATTCCGGCACCACCCTTGCCTGACCCTGCATCTTGCCCTTACCGCGCCAAAAAAATTGCTTGAGCCGAGCAGCCGACATGTTTTCTAGGCGGTCTATGCTATAAACAGCCTGTTTAGCCTTGGTTAAGACCTGACTGTCGATGTCCGAGGCGATGATCTTGACCGGGTAGTCAAAACGACCGTAATGTTCAGCCACGGTCATGGCAATGGAATAGGGTTCTTCACCCGTGCTGGCGGCCGCACACCAGATGCGTTTTTCACCCGGATAGGTCTTTAGGTACTGCGCCAAATGATCAAAATGATGGGCTTCGCGGAAAAAAGAGGTGAGATTGGTGGTCAGCGAGTTGATGAACTCTTGCTGTTCTTGCTGCAAATGGCTATCCAAGTAGTGCAAATACTGGTCAAAGCTGGTGAGCTTTAAGGCCCTAAGCCGCCGAGCCAAACGACTATAAACCATGGAATCCTTAGTATCCGACAGTTTAATCCCGGCCAACTGATAGACCTTGGCTTTGATCTGTTGGAAGTGTTCAGGACGATATTCGAACTCGTTGGCGCTTTGCATACTTTGCTACTTACTTAAATAGTTGAACACTGAGCTGTTGCCAGGCCTGCTGTAATTCATCCAGCAAAAAGGCAAGTCGTTGTGGGCGGGCCTGTTCTTTGCAGGCTTGCTCGATCAACTTAGCCAGAGTGGACACTCGCATGCCACCAAGGGTTGCCGCCGTACTTTTCAAACTGTGAGCCAAGCGCTGCAAGGAAACTATGTCACCCACACTGAGCAAACGCTGCATTTCAGGCAGCTGCTGCTGCATGGTTCGCTCCAAGGAGGCCAGCAGGGTTGTTAGGGCCGCGTCACCAAGCTGTTTGCGTAGCTGCTCCAGCACCTGCCTCTCGAGCATGGGCTGTGACATATAGTCCTTGTCAACTGCAGGAGGCTGGATGGGTGCTGGCTCAGGGCATGGCATATAGCCTTGGTCCGCTGGCCCTAAATAGTTGAGCAGTAGGCTCGCTAACCTTTGCGGGTCAAGAGGCTTGGCCAGAAAGTCCTTCATGCCTACCGCCATACAGGCTTGGCGGTCCTCAATGGACACGGCTGCAGTGAGGGCCACAATGGGGGTATCAGGCCAATCCGGCAGGGCACGGATGCGCTCGGTTGTTTCCAAGCCATCAATGCCCGGCATGTGCAAATCCATAAAAATCAGGTCAACCCTGTGGTGTTGCAGGTAAGCCAAGGCAGCGAAGCCGTCTGCCGCGATCTCTACCTCAATACCCATTTGCTGCAGGTATTGGCTAATCACCAGCTGGTTTAATTCAGCGTCCTCAACCACCAGGATGGTCTTACCAAACCAGAAGGCAGCATCCGACTGACCAGCAACAGGTTCTGGCGTTGCGGGCCGCTGCTGCGGGGCCGACCTTGGCAACCAAAGCCGAAAATGGAAACGGCTGCCATGGTCAGGACTGGACTCCAGATGAATTCGTGTGTTCATCAGCCCAGCCAAATCCTGACTGATGCTCAAACCAAGGCCTGTGCCGCCAAAACGCCTGCTAATCGAACTGTCTGCCTGATGAAAGGGCAAAAATACGGCGGCCTGTTGCTCAGGACTCATGCCAATACCGCTGTCTTCAACAGCAAAAGCCAGCAAGGAGCGATCCTGAGCATCATCCTGTTCTATCAATTCTACCTTGAGCAACACATAGCCCCGCGGGGTGAACTTAATGGCATTGCCAAGTAAATTCTTCAGGATTTGCGCCAGCCTTTGCTGGTCGGCCAAAAAATCGGTTTCGGATTCGCAAGTAATGAGCAGCTGTAGATCCAGCCCCTTACGCTGAGCTAAGGGCTTAAACAGTTCGATAAGATCATGGCAAAAATCCTGCAAATTAAAGGCCGTAGGCTCCAGAGCCAACTGCTTCTTGGACAGCTTGCTGAAATCTAGGATCTCATCCACCATCACCAACAGACCCTTGGCTGCTTTTTGTACATTGGCTAGCTGTTGCTGTTGTTCGCGAGCTAAATTGCCATGAGCCAACAAATCGGAAAAGCCTAGAATGGCGTTCAAGGGAGTGCGAAACTCATGGCTAACCGTGGCCAAAAAGGCGCTCTTAGCTTTACTGGACGACTTCAACTCCTGATACTGTGCGCGCAAGCGTTGATCATACAAACATGCCTGAGCCGCATGAGCCAGCTTATTCATCAGCAGTTGCAGGTTCAACAGCATGGCCCTAGGCAATGGCTCGCCCTTATCCACCAGTAACAACACCCCAAATTGCGGCAGATGGAACCAATAGAGATGCTTGTCATCATGCTCCACCGTCTGGGGTAAGGTCTCCTGCCAGTGGGCAAAACTGGCCTGATCCGAAGGCAGTTCGGGGTCATAATTCGCCAACTGCAACTGAGCCAAGGTCTTGGGCATGGCGAAGACCTGATGCCAGCCAAGATCACCCAGTGGGCTTTCCATTTCATACTGCCATACCTGAACACCATAGGCATGCAGGCCACGGATCAAGGCCACGCAAGAGTCCCTAAGCATTTGCTGCAGGTCGAGACTAGAGCCTATGGTCAAAGCCACCTGATACAGCACCTCCGCCTCAGACGAAGTGATGCGCGCCATACTAGCTTTCCTGATAGCGCATCATCAGCGCCATGACCATGGTCTTGTTGTAGAACTCAATAAAATCCTCGCCATTATTGGCGATCTCACCCAGGGTCATGACGCCAATGCTGGGTTGATCCATCAATACGGCTGCTAGTTCCTCAGACAGATGTTCGCCATGAAAGAGCACTCTTGAGATGCAGTTCACCAGAAAGGCCAGCTGTATCTGATCGTCGTGCTTTTGATTCTCAAGGGCTAGAGCCTTGGTTTCCGCCGCGGCAGCAATCAAGCTTTGATGGGTGCCATGCAAAATTTTGACGAAGCTGCCTTCTGGCACCTCGCCCACACAAAGCATGTGCCCCTCCTGGGTGACCTTTAAAGGGTCACGCACCACTATCTCAGAGCCGATTCGTGAAAGACCAAAGGGATAGGCCTTGGCGGTGTCAAAAAATGCCTCTGGTGTGAGGCTTTGGCCAGTCATGGAATCCACCAGCTCTTTATAAACATCAAAGGCAGGACGCCAGTTCAGTGTTTTAACGGTATTGGCCTCTGCCGAGGTAACCTGCAAGGGCTCGGATACCGCTTGCCAACCATGAGAAACGCCCATGGCCGTGGCAATGGGCAACGAAATGATCAGGGCGGCATCCATTACCATGCCATTGTTATCAAACAGGCAGGGCTTTTGCTCAAAGCTAAGAGACCCTGCACCGCCACCAAAAAGGTTGAAACTCAGGCCTAGGGTATAAAAAATGGATTCAATCAGGGAGCCAATGCGGCTACTGAGGCCATCCACCCAAACCATCAGGCTTTGCTGGCTCACTGTGGTGTCGATTAGGGTTTCCATTTGCTCCATCAGCTGCTGATCATAGTCTGCATCGGGATCACTCAGTCCCGTGATCAGCCCATGCTTGACGGCAAAAGGCAGGGCAACTACCAAACAGCCCTTTTCATGGCTAACACCCTCATGAATCACCTGAGGAAAAACCCCGCCTAACACTGGTTTGTCTATGGCTTGTAGAACCGGATCCAAATCCGCCTTCAACCAGCCGTTCTGATCACAGGCAAAAACCAAGATGGTTCTAACCCTGCCATCCTGCGCCAAGGACATAAGCTGCTGCTCAAAAGATGGCAAATCGTCAGTTGGGTACCAATGTGCTTTCATCTGTTCACCTCGTCCTGTGCAGACAACGACCAGCGCAGAGTCACTCGGTTGCCCGCGCCATTAAAAGATAGTTCATCAACCAACTTTTCAGCCAGCTCCAGGCCTCGACCATAGCAAGAATTGACAGGCACTGCCGTTCTGCCTTGCCATGGAAAACCAGAGCCAGAGTCTGACATTGATAGTTGCAAATAATGCTCAGGCAACCAGATCAGCTCAATAACGATCTGGTCAATGGCCTGCAATTGATTTAAGCCCTGCTCGCGCAACTCATAATAATGATTGAAACCATGAGTTTCCTTCAAACGGGAGTCGAGTTGAAGAATGCCGTGTTCCAAGGCGTTGAGAAAAAGTTCTTGAGCGGCAAGATGGACCCTCTGGCGCAGTGCGTCATCCAGCTCTATGCCCGCAAGGCTGAGCTCTAAATGAGCGCGCAGGTCAAAAGAGCGCAGCTCCAGACCACTGATGGCCAAACGATGACTGCGCACCAAGCCTGACTTCACCGAGGGTAAGTTGCTCATGCCTGCATCTTGGTCTTGCTGCGTTGTGGCATGAGCTGGCTGATGGCGGTGGCACAGCTGCGCAAGATCCAAGAGCACACAGCTCACATCGTCATCCGCGCGGGGAAATATTTGCTCTGTCATCCAGTCCCCTAGTTTTTCGATGGCCAAGGCAGGCGACTCAGAAAAGAAGGGCAACAACTGCTCAACAGTGGCATATTGACCATTACTCATGGGCGTTTCTAACAGGCCATCACTGGCAAAGAATAGGCTTGCGAATTGGCTGGCATCAAAATGCTGCGGCTGCAAACGAATTCGATCCGGCGGCAAGATGCCTAAGGCCATGCTGTTGGACTCAATCTTAACCATCATCCTGCCCTGATCGGACAGCAGGTAGCCAGCAGGCATGCCCCCATTCCAGGCCTGTAATCGCTGGCGAACTGGGTCCAGCCGGATCATGAGAATGGCCACAAAACGATCGGCTGGCAAGCTGCGATGCAACTGGGTATTCATGGCCTGTACCAAGTTGGGAAGCGGCAGGCTGCGACTTACCCCCTGATGAAATTGCTCCATAATGGGCATTAACGACACTGCAGCCGACAGCCCATGCCCGGTGGCATCCGCCAATAACAAATAATGCATGCCCTTGGGGCATTTATTGGCCAGAATCAGGTCACCACTGAACACCGCGCTGGGTTTTAACAGGGTATGCAGACCGGCAAAGGGATGATGGATTTCACTGACAAAGTGTTGATACAGGTGTTCGGTAAGCTGCAACTCTTGCTGCTGAGCCTGGTACCACTGATTCAGCTCTTGCTGCTGTAACAGGATCTGCCGCTGCATGCAGTTACGGCGAAAGGCATTAATGGCTTTAATCCATAAAAGCTCCAGATTCACGGGTTTGACCGCGTAATCGTCAACGCCCTGATTAAAGGCCATCACAAAAAAATCAGGCTCGTCTCGGCCACTGATCATCAACACCGCGGCTTGAGGGGAATGAACACGCAAACTGCTTAGTTGCTCAATGCCCAGACCATCCGGCAACTCTTGATCCAAAATGATCAAATCAAAGCTGACACCAGACCTTTGTGCCAAAAATTGCAACAACTCCTGCACCGAACCCACCACCTGAGTTTGCACCGGAAAACGCTGAAAAAAAGCCAAATACAGTTGCTGGGCAAAGAGATCGTCCTCGACAATTAAAATATGTTCTGGCTGGCGCAGCTCAGGGGTTGAGTTCATAGATTTGCTCAATACTGGCAGATTTTAGCAGGTCAAGCGCAAAGCCCTGAGCATTAATGATGCTCAGCACCAAGCCCTGGCGCAATGTACGCTTGTAGAGTAACACCAGCATGCCAATGGCTGAGCTGTCTAGATATTCCACGGATTGCATATCGATTCGCACCTCGCCTTGCGGCATGGCCATGGCCTGCTCCACCGCCTGCATGAATTCTTGATGCCAAGCATAATCAAAACGCGACGTCGGGGTAATCACCAGCTCTTCCATAGTCACACCTTAGTAATGGCTGTTGTAGCAAGTGTAGGCAAAAGCAACCCATAAGGCCAAGTTCTGATATAATCTTTTGCGACAATTGCCAAGGTCTTGCCATGCATCAACCCGATCAGCTATACGCCCACCCTCAGGCCGAACTGAGCCAGTTCCGCTTTGACGAACCCGTGGTACAAGTCTTTCCCGACATGATCAAACGCTCGGTTCCTGGCTACAGCCAGATCATTGCCAATACCGGCTTATTGGCCAAGCGTTTTGCTCAGGACAACAGCCTAATTTATGACCTGGGTTGCTCACTGGGTGCCTCCAGTCTGGCCATGCGCCAGCATTTGGTGGCCAGCAACTGCCGCATTGTCGGTTTGGACAACAGCGCCGCCATGCTGGATCGTGCCCGCCAATACCTTGAAATGCAAGACAGCAGCATCGAACTGAGTTTAGAGCTGGCTGACATCTGCCAGTACGACTACCAACCCTGCTCCTTTATGGTGCTGAACCTGACCCTGCAGTTCATTGCGCCTGAGCATCGACCTGACCTACTTAGCCGTTTGGCTCAGGCCTGCTTGCCCGGTGGTGCTCTGTTACTGAGTGAAAAAATTTGCTTCACCGACCCAATGGAGCAGCAGCTGATGACCGAACTGCATCACGACTTTAAACGCGCCAATGGCTACAGCGACCTGGAAATCAGCCAAAAACGCCAAGCCATTGAACGAGTGCTGATCCCTGAAACCCTTGACAGCCATCAGCAACGACTGCTGGCGGCTGGTTTTTCCAAGGTGCTGCTGTGGTATCGCAATCTTAATTTTGTTTCCTTACTGGCCATTAAATAATCATGTTCGCTCCCATTTTGCACAGCCTCGAACAACAAGGCCTCAAAGGCTTTGCCCAAGCCCTGATCCCGCTCTTGGATCAGCATTGGTATCACAGCAAGGACGGCAACCTGCCGCGCTGGCTTAGCGCTCTGGATCAAGCGCCCAAGGTTGAGGCTAACGGCTACCAGTTAAACCGCAGCGCCATTAGGATACAGGGCCAGCTCAGCCAAACCGAGCAGCATGACTTGGCACAGTGCCTGAAGCAGCTGATGCCCTGGCGCAAAGGCCCCTGGCAATTTTTCGACATCGAGATTGATAGCGAGTGGCGCTCGGACTTCAAATGGGATCGCTTAGCACCGCACCTAGGCGACCTGCGCGGCCATCGTGTGCTGGATGTTGGCTGCGCCAATGGCTATCACTGCTGGCGGCTGCGTGCTGCCGGTGCCAGTTTGGTGCTGGGCATTGACCCTGGCAAGCTACCTGTTGCCCAGTTCTGGCTCAGCCAGAACTACATTCAAGACCCTCAGGTGGGCGTACTGCCCCTGGCGCTGGAGCAAATGCCCTTGGAAGCGGTATTTGACACCGTGCTGTCCATGGGGGTGCTCTACCACCGCCGCTCGCCGCTCGACCACCTTGAGGAGCTGCGCCAATGCCTTAAACCCGGCGGTCAACTGCTGCTGGAGACTCTGGTGATCGAGGGCGAACTTGGCCAGAGCCT
>SKIB01000136.1 GCA_007116635.1 Saccharospirillaceae bacterium | reverse complement strand
GCCCATCTTCAATAACATCAGAGCGGTCAACCATGAAATCGGCATCAGCCAAAGGAGCATCAGCAAAACTTGTCCAAGTTTTTCGCGCTGGCCGCAATATAAGAGCATCGCCTTCACGACTAATTTCGACTTCAGCAACGCCTGAGAACTCAAATTCCTTTGGGATTCGCACCGCCTGACTGCGACCATTGATGAATAATGCTGCTTTTTTCATTTCAACCTCCAAAAAAGCATACCGCCTACATAGGGCAGCACAAAACACAACAAGCATATGTCAAGCATATACACTTTGTAGCCATGACTATTCAGCACCTATACTCAGGCACTCGTGATAAGCCTTGGTTAAAATCAAGGTGCTCTGGCTTGCGCACCCTTGCTGCCAGCAACAAAGAGCCATGCCCTACTACCTTGTTGAGACACAGTTCCGCCAGATCGGGCTGCCCGAACTACCCTTGTGCGTGCTGCTTTTTTATCTGCAACTACACATCAAACATATAAATTGATACACAATAACTAATCAAACCGGATTTATGGCTCTAGGTGATAGCTTTAAGCATATCAATTTCCTTAGACGATTCATTAAGGCATATCAACGTGAGCTACGTAACAGAGCAAATACTAGAAAGTCTTCGCGAAGCTCGGATACGCAAGGGCTTTAGCCAGAGAGAGCTGAGTGCGCGTTCGGGCCTGCCTCAAAGCCACATATCGAAAATCGAGTCTGGTAGCGTCGATCTAAGAGTGTCCAGTCTGATTGCACTCGCCCGTGTACTCGACCTAGAGTTATTCGTTGCACCTAAAAAGTCCGTGCCTGCCATTAAGTCGATCATTCGAGCTGGCCAAGGCATTATCGGCATCAACGATGAAGCCGAGCCAATCCCCCCTGCATATCAGCTTGAGGAGGGCGACGATGACTAATCAGGTCTCTACGCTCAACGTGCTGCTCTATGGCGAACCCATCGCCACGATCACCAATGTTGGCCATGACAGAACCCTTTTTGCCTTTATGCATTCGTACATTAATGACACATCACGGCCCGTGTTAGGGCTTGGGCTCAACTCGCTCTCGATAAGCCCCCAGCCCACCGGCAATGAACTTGGCATTTTTGTAACCCATCTGCTTGAGTGCCAAGGTGCTCAAGGCTCCACGATTGTTGGCGTTGCAGTAGCATAGAATGGTTTGGTTTAGATCTGCCAACTTACTCTCAACCAACATCTCCAAAGTACCTCGGCTGATGTTTATTGATCCAGGAATATGGTCTTTGTTGTGCTCTGGGCGGTCACGGATATCAACTAGCTGAGCACCCTGATTGACCAGTGCAGCAATGGCCTCTACTTCAACACTCTCAACTTGTTCGATGGCATTGTTGGCCAGGGCTAAAAATTTTTCACTGTATTGCATGATGATACTCCTATTGGTTTAGGAAAGTAACACAGCAATAACAATGCCAGTTTAACGAGCCTGGTAATTGGCTGTTTGGGAGCAAAAAACCTTATCTGTGCTGCATGAGCGTTACAACAGCGTTGCATGCTTGTTACATCCTTATCTCCTGAAACGCAACACAGGTCAAACATCAATCAGTTCCCCAAAAAGAGTTTGAATTATTTTGTCTGCCCCTTGGGTCATCAATCAGCCCAAGTCTTCAATGCCAAACCCTGTGCCTTGGCTACTTCGGCTTGGTAGCAGTGCCCTTGGTGGATGTTAAGGGCGCGCTGCAGTTCTGGTTGTGCTAATGCAGCCATGCCCTGCTCAGCCAACTGCTGCACATAGGGGAAGGTGGCGGCGCTGAGTGCTTTGCTGGCAGTACTGGCGACAATGCCTGGCATGTTGGCCACACAGTAATGCTGCACGCCATGTTGCCAATAGGTGGGTTGGTCATGGCTGGTGACTCGACTGCTGGTGCTGCAGCCGCCCTGATCAATGGCCACATCAACAAAGACGCTCTTGGCGGGCATGGCTTCAAGGTGGGCCGGCTTAATGAGTTTGGGCGCGCTGCCGCCTGGCACCAATACCGCACCAATCAGCAGGGAGGTATTGCTTAAGGATTGCGGGTCAAGCTCGCACTGCAGCAGATGCAATTTGGCGTTCATGCCTCGGCTGGCGACACGATCCAATGCTTTTTGGCTGATGTCCCATAGGTGCACTTCTGCGCCCATACCAGCCGCAACCAAGGCAGCCTGGCTGCCAACCACACCGGCACCCAGCACATCCACTCTGGCGGGGGGCAAATCCATCACCGAGGCCAGCAGCTGGCCACTGCCACCGTACTGAGACTGCAAGTACTGCGCCCCCACCTGTGCTGCCAAGCGCCCAGCAATGATGCTCATGGGCGCTAACAAGGGCAAATAGCCATCATCTGTACTTAGGGTTTCATAAGCTAGGGCGGTTACGCCTGAGCTCAGTAGCGCTTGGGTCAGCTCTGGTAGAGGTGCTAGGTGCAGGTAGGTGAATAGTATTTGCTCGCCATGCAGCCAACTGGCCTCTTCAAGGCTGGGCTCTTTGACTTTAAGGATCAGTTCAGCCTGCTGCCACAGACGATGCCGCTCATGGCTGGGTACAATGCTGGCACCGGCTTGCTCATATTCTTGGTCACTGATGCCAATGCCCTGCCCTGCTGCGGACTCGACCTCAATCAGATGCCCTGCTTGGTGCAACAGTGCTACCTGCTCAGGCAATAAGGCAACGCGGTATTCGTGATTTTTGTTCTCTTTTACCAGTGCAATGCGCATGCGGCCTCCAAAAAAAAAGAATGGTCCAACACCATTCTTTTTAGTATAGCCCAAGGCAGCAGCATCAAGGCTGACACCCTGTTAAGGCGTCAGCTATAAAAGATCAAAAAGAAAATATTTCTTCAAACCTTGGTGGGTTGTTAGTCATGTCACGGCCATCGAAGTTCAGTTGCCAGACCTTGCCATACTGCCTACTGGAGATAGCACTGACACTGGTGGCGTCATAATTAACAACGGTTGGCTTGATGAACAGCATTAGGTTGGTTTTACTGGACTCTTCAGACCGAGCACGGAATAGGGCACCAATAACAGGTAGATCACCCAATACAGGCACCTTGCTCACCACTTGGCGGTAGTTGTCGCGTACCAGCCCACCCAGCACGATGGTCTCTTGATCATCAACCAACACCTCGGTGCGAATTTCTCGCTTATTGGTAGTCACTCCACCTTCCACCGCATTGGCCACATCTTCAACAGTCAGATCAACATCCAAGCGTACTGAAAGGTCGTTTTGGATTCGAGGCGTGACCTTAAGCACTGTACCCACATCCTGACGGCTCAGGCTAGAGAAGGGATTACCACTGGCGTCTGTGCCTGTGGTACGGAAGGGTACGTTAGAGCCAACCAACAGGTAGGCTTCTTTGTTGTTGAGGGTCATTACGCTAGGCGTGGATAACAGGTTGGAGTTGGTATTGCCTTGCAAGGCTTGAACAAGGGCAGCAAAGGTGAATTCATCCTGTATGGCTGCACCAACATTAACACCTGATACTAAAGCAGAGGGGTTTAGAGCCAAGGCTTCGGTAACCACATTAGCGATACTCTTACCACCCTCACCGAAATTAGTGGCAGCCACAGGAATATTCGTATTACTTCCAGGACCCACACCCAATTGCACACCCACGCGGTCAGTACTGTCCATTGACACCTCAACAATGGCCGCCTCAATCAACACCTGGGAACGAGGAATGTCCAGCTGAGCGATAATGCCTTCCAGCTCATTAATAACCTGAGGATCGGCGCGAACCACCAGTGCATTAAGATCGGTATCAGCCAGAATGGTCACATCGGATTGCTGGGGTGCGCCCTCTTCGGTTTGCTCGCGCAGCACTGTGCCAGCAATGCCAGTGAGGTTATTGGCCATGATCTCGGCATCAGCATGATTTAAAAAGATCACTCGCGAGCTTGAAGCCGCAGGTGCAGGCACGTCTAGGGTGCGAATCAGCTCCTTAGCTCGCATGATGGACTGTATTTCGCCCTTGAGAATAATGCGATTAGAACGCTCATCGGCCACCAACTGCAAACGAGAGAAGCCACGCCCCTGAGAGCCCACCTCACTGGCCAGTAAGGACTCCAATAAACGAATCACATTACCAACCCAGGCTTGTTCGAGCTGCACCACTTCGATGATGTCATCGCCAGTGCGGTCAATGGCTTCGATGATTTGCGCGATACGCTCAATGTTGGCCGCATGGTCGGAAACAATCAAAGCATTGGTGTTGGTCACTGGGCCTAAATGACCATAACGAGCCACCAAGGGGCGTAAAATGGCGGTTAATTCTTGTGCTGAGGTATTACGCACCTCAAAAATCCGAGTAATCAGCTCCTGTGTCGGCTCAGTGCCTTCAAAGAATACCGGGCCATCGGTTTGCCGCACTTCGTTAACGTTCATTACTCGAACAATGCCATTGCGTTCAACCGTAGTAAAACCATGCACCATCAGCACTTCTTGAAACAGGTCCCAAATTTGGTCCTTGTCCATGGGCACATCGGAAATAACGGTAATCCGCCCAGTAACCCGAGGCTCGACAATGAAGGTCTTGCCGGTAATTTCCGCAACCTGATTTACCAAGGCACGCAGTTCACCGTCACGAATGTTCATGGTCCAGGTTTGTTCAGCAAAGGCCTGAACCGAGAGAAAAAAAGTGAGTGTGATGGCTAATATTATTTTTTTCACGCAATGTCCTCGTTAAAACAGACTGGGTATACGAACTGACATCTGCAAGATGTCGTTATCTCGTTGCACTGTGATGCCAAAGGTACCACCAGCCATGAATTCATCCAAGCGGGCTTGGTCTTGCTCAACATTACCAACCCTCATGCCGTTGATTTCAGTGATTAAATCACCGGCACGCAAATCGGTAGTCATGATAATTAAACGGGCGTTGTTACCAATGCGGTACCCCTCAGAAGTGGCACTGATACCATAACCAGACAATAAGGACTGCGGATTTCGCCGAGCCTGCTCGATCAGGTTCTCAGCAAACTCGCGCATAGGATCAGCATTGCCACCTGAGCCAGTACTGGTTGTTTCTGAGCTTTCAGAGCTTGAAGAGCCACTGTTACCCGCCAGTGGTGAGCCAGCAGTACCGCTTGGGCCTCGACCCGACCCTGGTGTTGACGCTGTAGGAGTGCCACGCATACCACCACTACGAGAAGAACTTAGTTCGCCCTCAGGTGTGGGCTGATTGTACATTCCGACGGATGCCATACCCGAGCCTGCTATGTCGGTAATCGAGGGGGCAAGCCCCGCCGTACCACCTGCTCTTCTAGGGTCAAACTCAAGCTGTTCACGCTGGCCATTACGTTCAAAAACCACAAAGCGGTTATGCACTTCTACCAATACCGCCTGACCGTAAACGTTGTCGCCAACCTTGAAATTCTCACCTGGAGCCCCCTGGGATCTTGAAATAATAGCCGAGCCGCTTTCTGGATCAGAAGACGCCATAACACCCACAAGATCAAAGGTTAAAGGACTAACAGGAGGTGGTTCCGGCCGAGGCTCCGGGCTAGGTTCAGGCACTGGCTCTGGGCGCTGAACCGGAACCACACCCAAAATGGATCGATCAGCAATATCAGTTGCCAGCCGAGCTAGCTGACCATTGTTATTGGCCTGTGTCTGCGAGATGGGAGGCACACTAATACTATTAGGCCCAGAAGCCACCTGCCAAACCACACGAGACAAAAGCAAGCCGGCAAACAACACGGCTAACAATGCCACAGCTAGCATCAGGCCTTTGGCCCAAACAATAGGGTTAAATCTTGCTATCATCAAAACAAAGGCTCTCCACGCTCTACCGAAGCCACCACCGCACCCGAACCGGAAACAGGTACACCAACCGACTCAGGGAGTTGACGATACACCTGATAGTCAAAGCTGCGATCCTGATAGAGCTGTGCATTTAACAATAAGTCTAATTCACTATCGACCATCTGCAACCTAAAACCCTGTTCTTGTTCTGGTGCAGACAAATAAAACTCAACCATAGGAATATTGAGTGTTTGCGGCATGCCAAAGAAAGTGTGAGTCAAGCTATCGGCTGTGCTAATGATACGCCCTGAAGCCAGGGTTGGCTGTAGTTGCCAATTACTAATTAGCCATAGGCCGCGCAACTCCAGTTCACCATTAACGACCGTGCCTTGAGTCATCTCGGTTTGAGCCAATAATGAATTGATGAAACCCGCCTGAATGCGACCATTCCAATCAATCAGGGACAACTGCCGAGCGTCCAACAGCCCACCAAGATTAAGGCCCGGCGCCAGCAGTGCCAGATCCCATCGCCCAAGTTGATTCAAGCCCTGCAATTGCCAAGAAAGGCTTACAGGCTGCTGCAACAGATTAAGCTGGGCTCTGCCCTGCCAAAGAGTGCCCTCAACCTGAGAGATCTGTACTTCTTGCGGCAGGTCAACCCAACGCAACACCAAGGAAGCTGGCAACCAAATAATGGAGCCTATAATCAGGCCTAAGACAAAGACTGCACTGTAGGTCTTCACACCCATACAAAAAATCCTATTGTTTTCAGGCATCTAACCACATTTCACCAGAAAATAAAAAGGGGCAGTTCGCATTAGCGACTGCCCCAATGGCTATTTTACCAAAGCTTCATACTTTGGCCAGGCATTACATCATGCCCATGCCACCCATGCCGCCCATACCAGGATCCATTGCTGGAGCAGCTGGTTTTTCTTCTGGATGCTCTGCCACCATGCACTCGGTGGTGATCATCAGACCAGCCACAGAGGCTGCGGCCTGCAGTGCGGTACGGGTTACCTTAGCAGGGTCCAGGATACCAAACTCAACCATATCACCGTACTCACTGGTAGCAGCATTGTAACCAAAGTTGCCAGAACCGGCTTTTACTTTGTCCAACACCACAGAAGCTTCGTCACCGGCATTAGTTACGATCTGACGCAGTGGCGCTTCCATGGCGCGCAGAGCCAAAGCAATGCCCACGTTCTGATCTTCGTTGTCGCCTTTAAGGGCAGTAACGTTTGACAGGGCACGAACCAGGGCCACACCGCCACCAGCAACCACGCCTTCTTCAACCGCAGCACGGGTTGCGTGCAGGGCATCGTCAACGCGGGCTTTCTTCTCTTTCATTTCTACTTCGGTAGGCGCGCCTACTTTCAGTACTGCCACACCGCCAGCCAGTTTGGCCACGCGCTCTTGCAGTTTTTCTTTGTCGTAATCGCTGCTGCTGTTTTCGATTTCAGCACGGATTTGCTCAACACGAGCATCGATACTGGCTTTTTCGCCTGCACCATCAACAATCACGGTGTTTTCTTTGGTCATGTTAACGCGCTTAGCAGTACCCAGGTGCTCAAGGGTAGTGCCTTCCAGGCTCAGACCGATTTCTTCAGAGATCACGGTAGCGCCAGTCAGGATAGCGATGTCTTGCAACATGGCCTTGCGACGATCACCAAAGCCTGGGGCCTTGGCTGCTGCCACTTTAACAATGCCGCGCATGTTGTTAACCACCAAGGTAGCCAAAGCCTCGCCTTCTAGGTCTTCAGCAATGATCACTAGCGGACGACCTGCCTTAGCCACGGCTTCCAATACCGGAATCAAATCGCGGATGTTAGAAACTTTTTTGTCGACCAACAGGATGTATGGGTTTTCCATTTCTGCGGTCATGGTTTCTTGGTTATTGATGAAATAAGGTGACAGATAACCACGGTCAAACTGCATACCCTCAACCACGTCCAGCTCATCAACAAAGCCTGAGCCTTCTTCGACCGTGATCACACCTTCTTTACCTACTTTTTCCATGGCCTTGGCGATCAGTTGACCAATATTTGCATCGGCGTTGGCAGAGATAGTACCCACCTGAGCAATGGCCTTGCTGTCTTCGCATGGCTTAGCCAGCTGACGCAGCTCTTCAACCACGGCCACTACGGCCTTGTCGATGCCGCGCTTAAGATCCATTGGGTTCATGCCAGCGGCTACTGACTTCAGGCCTTCATTAACGAAAGACTGGGCCAATACAGTGGCAGTGGTAGTACCGTCACCGGCCTGATCGTTGGCCTGCGAGGCTACTTCTTTAACCATATGCGCGCCCATGTTCTCGAACTTGTCTTTCAGTTCGATCTCTTTGGCCACGGACACACCGTCTTTAGTCACAGTGGGCGCACCGAAAGATTTTTCCAGCACTACGTTACGGCCTTTAGGGCCTAGGGTAACCTTAACGGCATCGGCCAGAAGGTTAACGCCTTTTTGCATTTTTACGCGGGCTTTGTCGCCAAATAATACGTCTTTAGCCATGATTCAGAATCCTCTCTCGGGGGAAATTATTTTTCAATAACACCAAAAATTTCGCTTTCGCTCATGATCAGCAACTCTTCACCGTCGATCTTAACGGTTGAACCTGCGTACTGACCAAATACCACGGTATCACCTACCGCCACACCCATAGGACGCACATCACCATTGTCCAGCACCTTGCCAGTACCAACGGCCACGACTTCACCCTGAGATGGCTTTTCTTTGGCAGAACCTGGCAGCAGAATGCCACCGGCTGTGGTTTCTTCTTGCTCCTTACGGCGCAGCACTACACGGTCATGCAATGGACGAAGTTTCATTTGTCGGTCTCCCGAATGTTTACATATTGATGTTGATGAAAATTGCCGGTTCCCCGGCGACACATGCTAAATGGGGACAGCCATCCGGCTTTCAAGAGTGGGTCACAAAAATTTTTTACTTTTTTTCATCGTCACTGGGTTCGTCTTCACGGCGAAACTCTGCCTCAATCACTACCGGGCCTGAGCGCTCTTCACGGTAATCGGCGTCAAAGGTCTGTGGACCACTGGTCTTGGGCAATGGCCGCAGCCAAGCACGCAAAGCCAGAGCCAAAGCGAGAAAGTCGGTCACAAATCCGGGTAAAATCAACATAATCGCTATTAATACCGGCTGCATCGCAGCATTGCCTTGAGCAGCCATGCCTTGGCGTTGCAACTCACTAAACCAGCGCTGCGGAGCCAGACCCATCGCCCGCTTAAGCAAGGCCACACCCAGGATCGAGCTGCCAAAAAATAACAATAGCGTCATACCGAAACCCAGCCACTGGGCCATCAGCACCAGCACCACTACTTCCATGACTAGATATGCCAAAGGAAAAATTAACAGCGGCATACAGCCTCCTCGTTCGTTGTCTCAAATTTGATATTGGGCATAATAGCGGAAATTCAATCCAATTTATCGGCATATCATGAACAAATGGCATGTTTTGGGCGCTGGAGCCCTTGGCCAATGGCTGCATCGGCATCTTAGCCCTGAGCTGCAAGGCCAGCTCATTGGTCGAACCACGCCCTACCCTCGGATTGACCAAGCCCTGATTTGCGTTAAGGCTTACGATTTACCCAGCCTAGCTCTAAGCCTTGCTCCACACCTGCACTCTGACAGCCTGTGCCTGGTGGTGGCCAATGGCAAGGGCTTTGAATCTTTTTTGCAGTATCTGGCAGGTCAGATCGGCTTAGTCATTAGTACCGCCGCTGCTTGGCGTGATAGCCAGGGCATCAGTCAGGGCGTGACCCTAGGCCAAGGCCTGGTGGGCAGCATTCAGGGTAAGCTGGAGCCGCAGCGTTTGGCACCCCTGCTGCCACTACTGAACTGGCAACTGAGTGAGCCCATTGAGCAGCAACAATGGCAAAAACTGGCGCTCAATGCCTGTATTAATCCCTTAACCCTGGTGCATGGCTGTCGTAACGGCCAGTTACTGGAGCAGCACCTAGCACAACTGCAAGCCCTGTGCGCTGAACTTGAGCCTCTGGTGAGCCACTTAAAGCTGCCCTTGGCAGGAGCGCTGGCAACCCAAGTTCAGGCGCTCTGTCAGGCCACGGCCAACAATCACTCCAGCAGCCTGCAAGATTTCTTGGCCAAGCGGCCAACCGAGCTGGGTTTTATTCTACCGCCCTGGCTTGAATTGGCAGCCCGACTGGGCATACACTGCCCCACTTTGGCACAGCTTTGGCAGCAGGTGGAACCCTATTCCCCTTTGCCCAGCAGCCAGTTTCCATCTTCTGCTTGTTGAGGTAAGGCATGTCTGAGGCCGCCATTGGTATTTTTGATTCGGGCGTGGGTGGCCTTACGGTCTTTAACGCCATTGCCCAAAGCCTGCCCAACGAACAGCTTATCTATTTGGGCGACTCTGCGCGGGTGCCCTATGGCACAAAGACCGCCGCCTCGGTGCGCCAATACGCGCAGCAAGCCAGTAATGCGCTGGTTAATCAAGGCATTAAAATGCTGGTCATTGCCTGTAACACCGCCACCGCCAATGCCCTGGAACACTTGCAAGCCCTTTATGCGCCTCTGCCGGTGATCGGCGTAATCGAACCCGGCGCCCAGCTGGCCAGTATCACCAGCCAAAAGCGCCACATCGGCGTCATTGCTACCGAGGGTACGGTGCAGGGCAAAGCCTACGATCAAGCACTCTTGGCCAAAGACCCTGAACTGCAACTCAGCAGCCAGGCCTGCTCCTTGTTCGTCGCCCTGGCCGAAGACGGCTGGGTGCAAGGCCCGCTGGTGGAGCGGGTCATTGAACACTATTTACTGCCCATATTCCCTAAACATCAGAGCAATTGGCCTGATACCCTGGTACTGGGCTGCACCCACTTCCCACTACTCAAACAAGCCATTGGCAATGTCTTGGGCGAGTCGGTGCAACTGATTGACTCGGCTCAGGCCGTGGCCAGTGAAGTAAAGCAACAGCTGATCAAACATGGGCTACGTAGTCAGGCTCAGAGTCCAGGTCAACAACGCTTTTTGGTCACCGACGGTCCGGAGCGTTTTGCCCGCCTGGGCAGCTTTTTTCTTGGCCGACCACTAAGCCAGGACTGTATTCAGGTCGTAGACCTTTGATTTAATCCTTCAACCTTTGAACTCCCCCCCTATTATTGAGGAGCAACAGATGGGCAATCGACTCAGCAAAATATACACCCGCACTGGCGATCAGGGCACCACTGGCCTTGGCAGCAACGACCGAGTGAGCAAGGATGACCTGCGGGTCGAGGCCATGGGCGATGTGGATGAGCTTAATGCCTGCATTGGCTTGGTACGCCTGCACACTGGCCAGCAAGCGACTTTGGATGCCCTCTTGGCACAAATTCAGCACGACCTGTTCGATCTGGGTGGCGAGCTGAGCATGCCTGGCTATTCCTTAATGCGTGAAGATCTGGTGCAAGACCTTGAGGCCGCCATTGATCAGTACAACCAAGACCTGCCTCCGTTAGCAGATTTCATCTTGCCCGGCGGCGACCCAGCCACAGCGCACCTGCATCTGGCGCGCACGGTGTGCCGCCGCGCTGAGCGGGTGCTGGTCGGCTTAAACCGTCGCGCCAGCCGCCCTGTCTCTGAGGTGGCGGTGCAATACCTGAATCGCCTTTCCGATCTGCTGTTCGTTCTGAGCAGGGTTACGGCTCGTCTTGAAGGCGGAAAAGAGGTTCTGTGGCAAAGCCGCCACAAGAAAAAATAACTCGCCAACAACCTCTCCATCATGCGGCGCAGCTAGGCTTACTGCGCCCGTAGTTATGCTGCGACCGAGCAGTTATCCTGCGCCTAGTCGCAGGCTCTCCTCACTGGCTACACAGTCTGCGCCTGCCCTGCTTCGGCTGCTGCCTTGTGGCCTCTGGCGAGCATTCGCGGCGCGCTGCTTCGTTTATGGACCCTGCGACTACGCGCAGGGTGACAGACCACCAACAGCGCTTGCGCCATCCATGGGCATTCGCATCCGCACATCCCTGTGCTCCTGACGCCGCCGACGGCCACAAGCCAGCACCCGCTGGTCACAGGGATGGCTGGAGTATTGTTTGTGGCTCTCTTAAATAGTAACGAAACATCACAAGACCCTGCGACTTAGCGCAGGATCATTGGCACAAATACAAGATCACAATAGCCTAGAACCAGTCCAAGGCGCGGACTGGGCGGAACACGGTAGTCCTGAATTAGACCAG
>SKIB01000139.1 GCA_007116635.1 Saccharospirillaceae bacterium | reverse complement strand
CTGCCGCCGCCTGCTTTGCGCTTGGCGCAGTTTTGATCCGACTTTGGGTGATCGACAGCCCCTTGCTGGCGGCGCGCAACATCATTTTCACTGGTGCACTGCAACTTAGCCTATTGCTGCCTTGGTTTTGGCAACATTGGCAATGGCCAGGCTGGGCATCGACCAGTGCGCTCTTGGTCTTGGGCACCCTGTCTACAGGCTTGGTCTATGTGCTCTTTACCAGCCTGATTCGCCGAGCCGGGGCCACCTTTGCTGCCTTTAGTAATTACCTGGTGCCACCCTTTGGCCTGTTGTTGGCGCTGATACTGCTGAACCAGCAACCCAGTGGCCGATTATTGATCAGCCTTGTGGCTGTACTACTGGCCGTGGCGCTGGATCAATGGTTAGCCTGGCGCATCCGACAAAGCCAAGGTTCTGGGGTGTAATCTTGCACGCAACAGGCTATGCTATTTGCATCTTTTGTGGAGGCGCTTATGAAACTGGTAACGGCAATCATCAAACCATTCAAACTGGACGACGTGCGTGAAGCCCTGTCGGATTTAGGGGTACAGGGCATCACGGTCACCGAGGTTAAGGGCTTTGGTCGGCAAAAAGGCCACACCGAGCTGTACCGTGGTGCGGAATATGTGGTCGATTTTCTGCCCAAGGTCAAAATCGAAGTGGCGCTAGGTGACAGCATGGTTGAGCCGGTGATTGAAGCCATCACCAAGGCTGCGGCCACTGGCAAAATCGGCGACGGTAAAATTTTCGTCACCAACCTAGAGCAGGTCATTCGTATTCGTACCAATGAGACAGGTGAAGACGCCATCTAGTCTGAGGCCTGTTGATTCCATGCACGGCAACCAGCCTAAGCAACCAGAAGCAGGTCATTCGCAGCTTGAGCATTTAGAAATAGGCCATGCCGAGGTCGAGTGGCTAGAGGATACCCCTGTAGCCACGGCCTTTGACGATCCCTATTTCAGCAAGCAGCAGGGTCTGGCCGAAAGTCGCTATGTGTTCTTAGAGCAGAATCGCCTAGCCGAACGCTTTAGGCAATGCAGCCAAGATTGCAGCCAAGAATGGCTGATTGCGGAAACCGGATTTGGCACTGGCCTTAACGCCTTACTGGCGGCGCAGCTTTTTCTCAAGGCTGCGCCCCCCAGCGCTCAGCTGTGCTGGCTTAGCTGTGAAAAATTCCCGCTGCGCCAAAAGGACTTGCAGCGCGCGCACCACCATTGGCCGGAACTCGCTGCTCTGTGCCAAGCCCTGCAGAGCCAGTGGCCCAGTGCCAAGGCAGGCCACTACCGGCTGCAATTGCATCCCAGAGTGCAGGTTGTGCTGTCACTGATGGATGCCCAGACTGCCCTTGACCACTGGCAACAGCAGGGTCATGAAGTGGATGCCTGGTGTTTGGATGGCTTTGCCCCTGCTCGCAATCCTGACATGTGGCAACAGGATCTGTTTGATGCCATGGCCAGGCTCTGCAAGCCCGGCACCAGTCTGGCCACCTTCACTGCTGCTGGCTTTGTGCGCCGAGGCTTACAACAGGCAGGTTTTGCCATGCGTAAAGCGCCGGGATTTGGCAGCAAACGCGAGATGCTGGTGGGTGAGTTTGCAGTCACTAACACCAGTGCCAGCTAAGCCCTGCAAGCAAAACCCTGGTAGCTCATTGCCTAATCAAACACAAGCCAGCACCTAAAGCTGCTCAATTTTGGCCAAGTACTGCTCGGCCTGAGCCAGGAGCTGCTGTTGTTCGCTGGCGGATTTGCGCTGCCAATTCTTGTACACCAAGGCCATGCGCGGATTGCTGGCCAATTGCGCCTGATGACGAGCAGCAAAGTGCCAATACAGGCTGTTAAAGGGGCAACTGCCCTCACCCACTGCCTTCTTAACCTGATAGTGGCAATCTTGGCAATAACGACCCATGCGCTGAATGTAAGCACCACTGCTGCAGTAGGGTTTGCTGGCCATTATGCCGCCATCAGCAAACTGACTCATGCCTCTGGTGTTGGGCATTTCCACCCATTCAATAGCATCGATGTAGATGCCCAGATACCAGGCCTCGACCTGATCCGGATGGATGCCCGCCAACAGAGCAAAGTTGCCGGTGATCATCAGCCGCTGGATGTGATGGGCATAGGCGTGCTCTAAGGATTGGCCAATGGCATGCGCCATGCAGGCCATCTTGGTTTGCCCATGCCAATAAAACTCCGGCAAGGGCCGCTCGGCCTGCAAGTGATTGTGCTGCCCATAGTCTGGCATGCGCTGCCAATAGACCAGACGTACAAATTCGCGCCAGCCGAGGATTTGCCGAATGAAGCCCTCTACACTGGCCAAGGGGTAGCGCTCAGGCTGATCACGCCAAGCCTGCTCCACGGCACGAATCACCTCTAATGGTTGCAGAAGCTTAAGATTCAGGGCCAAGGACAGCCGACTGTGATACAGGCTCCAGCCTTCTGGCGTCATGGCGTCTTGCAGGGCACCAAAGTGCGGCAACAGCTGCGCAATAAAGTACTGCAACAGCGCCAAACCCTGTTGGCGGTCCACTGGCCATAGCAGTGCCTGGGGCTCGGCCTGACCCAGGCTGGGCACTCCTGCCTGCTGCAAGCGCTGATCGGCCGCACGGGCATCATTGGCAAAGAGCAAGGGCTCGGGCACCGGCTGGCCCTTGGGCCAATTGCCCCGATTGTCATGGTCATAGTTCCACTGGCCGCCCTCGGGCTTACCCTCTTGCATCAGCACGCCATGCTGCTTACGCAGGGCACGATAAAAAAACTCCATTCTGCTATGAGGGTAATGACGATGGGCGTCCCTTGGGGTCAAAAAATGCTCGCTGTCGAATTCAGCACAGGGAATGCTTTGCGCTTGGCAAAAGGCGCGCAACTGCTCACTTAGGCGATACTCGTCTGGCTGTTGAAACGCAAAGGACTGGGCCTGAGTGTGCTGCAGCAAGGCCCTAAGCAGCTCGGGAAGGTCGGCAAAGGCTTTGGTCTGCTCCAGGCTAAGCCAGAGCACGCGATGTCCCTTGGCCCGTTGCTGCTCAGCAAAGCGCTGCATGGCCAACATAAAGGCCAGCATTTTTTGCCGATGATGGCGCACATAGCGCATTTCTTGGCCCAGTTCGGCGATCAAGTACAGCACATCCGGCTCAAGGCCTTGCCACCATGAGTGCTGCTCATTGAGCTGGTCGCCCAGCACCAAGCGCAGCTCGCGCACGGGTTGCTGGCCCGCCTGATCAAACAGCTCGGCGACATTCATGCTTTAGTCCTCCTTGGAGGGGGTGTTGG
>SKIB01000008.1 GCA_007116635.1 Saccharospirillaceae bacterium | reverse complement strand
GGCAAATCCCTTGGTGTTGAAGGCCTGAAATTAGTGCTGAAGACCAAAATTTAGTGCCGAAGGCCAGAACTGTCACACCTGGCCTCAGCAAACGACTTCAACAAACCGCCTAGGCCTCTGAGCCTTGACGACGCCCAGTGAGGCGGCCAAGCAGGCTGGCCAAGCTTTGCAGCGGGTGGAAGCGTTCGATGGTCACAATCAGGGTCGGCACCACAAAGATCACCAGTACCGTGGCGTAGATCAAGCCAGAGGCGATGCCTGCCGCCAGTGGGATCAAGAACAGGGCATCAAAGCTGGTTTCCAGCAGCAAGGGGGTTAAGCCCAGTACCGTTGTGGTGGTGGTCAGCAGCATGGCGCGGAAGCGCTGCACGGCGGCTTCTTCCATGGCCTGGTTGATTTCCATGCCTTCTTTGCGCAGGTCGCTGTAGCGTGTGACCAAGACAATGGAGTTGTTGATCACGATACCTGCCAAGCCAAAGATGCCGTAAACGCTGAGAATGGAGAAGTCCAAACCCAGCAGCCAATGGCCATAAATGGCCCCAGCCACACCAAAGGGAATGATGGCGATCACCGCCCAAGGCCAGCGCCAGGACTCAAACACCAGCGCCAGCACACCAAAGATGATTGCCAGGCCGACAAAGGTGCCGATCTGCACATCACGCACGAAGTCGGCTTGCGATTCTTGATCACCGCCCAGTACCGCTGACACATTAAAACGCTCATTTACTTCTGGCAATAGGTTGTCTGCTAGTTCACCAGAGAGTTGGTTTAAACTGAGTTCTGCACTCACTGTTCGCGCACTCACTACCGTAGTCAGCACACCATTTAAGCGGTTGAGCTGGCTTTGACCGCGTGTGAGTTCTAAATCTGCCACAGCTGATAGCGGTCTAACCTCGCCATTGGGCAGCCAAATGGGCAGGGCTTCAAGCATTAACCAGTGATCAGCTGCCTCTTCGATCTGCAAGCGAATGCGGCGGTTCTCATCAAACAGGCGCACATCGCTAATGATGCTGCCTTGAATAAGGGCGCGCAATTGGCCACTCAGCTCTTGGGCACTCAATCCTGCGGCCTGAGCCTGTGCATTGGGGCGCACCTGCCACCAGTCGTCGCCCCTTGGTTGATTATCACGCACCTCTACAAATCTGCCATCAGCACGCAGCTGTTGTTGCAACCAGTCGCTGGCCTGATTCAGCTCTTCCAAGCTATCAGCCTGCAGCCGCATTTCTAAGCCACGGGTGCCCGGGCCAGCTTGTGCTTCAACAAAGCGTTGACTGATCAGGCCCACCGGCTGAGGCACCAACTCGCGCCAACGGCTGATGATCTGGACATTGTTGAGAGGTTTTTCCTTGCTGCCGTCCAGCTCAATGAACAGCCGCGCCCGTTCGGGTGCGCCGTCTTGCAGCACCACCACCAGAGTGGTGATGAAGTCTTCGCCGCTTTCCTGCTCTAATTGACGCAGGCCAATAATGGCTTGGTCCATGTACTGGCGAATCTCAGGCTCTGGCGTGCCAGGGCTGAACTCTACTAAGAGTTCCATTTGTGGTACTTCGATGTCTGGGAAGAACACAAAGCGCACATGGCCGCCAATCAGCAGGGCAATGGCGAGAATAAAGCTCACCAATGCCAGTGACAGTGCGCTAGCCTTGTTATTCAGGCACAGGCGTACCAAATTGCGAATTGGGCCTTGGCGAAGGCGCTCAATATTACCATCCACAAAGGCGCGCACAGGATTAGGCTTGGTAGCCTTAGTCTTTTTCAGGCTATGCGCCAAGTGGCCAGGCAAGATTAAGAAACACTCAATCAATGAAGCTAAAATGGCCATGATCACCACAATGGGGATGGGCTGTGCGAAGTTGCCGGCCTGACCGCTGACCAGTAACAGGGGCAAAAAGGCAGCAATGGTGGTTAAGGAGGATGCTAATACCGCAGGGAACATGCGCTGCGCTGCGCCTATGGCTGCGGTTTCCGCGTCTTGGCCCTTTTGCATCCGCTGCCAAGCCTCCTCCGACACCACAATGGCGTCGTCGACGATGATGCCCAAAGCCACCAAAAAGCCAAGCATCGAAATCAGGTTAATGGTTTGACCAATCAGCTCCAAAAAGAACAGCGTGCCCAAGAAGGCCACCGGAATGCCGGCTGCCACCCAGAAGGCCAGACGATGGTTAAGAAAGATGAACAGTACGATCAGCACCAGAATGATGCCGCCCAGGCCGCTTTCCAGCAGGATGTTGACCCTGGATTCAACAAAGCGCCAGTTTTCGTTGTACAGGTGCATCTGTGCGGTACTGGGCAGTTCCTCAGCAAAGGCTTGTTGCCACTCATTCAGTACATCTGCCGTGGCCAGGGTGTCGTCGTTATTGCTTTGGCTGATGCTCAGGCGTACCGCTGGCTGTCCTTGAAAAAACAGCATTGGTTGTTGGTCTGAATACACTAACTCTTCTCGTGCCAGATCACCCACTAGCAAACGCGGCTCTTGGCTGATGATCAGTTCACCCATGCTGCCAGCCTGCTGCTCGCCTAATAAGCGTACTTGACGATTAAATTCACCGCCCGAATTGCCCAATGGGCTGTTGAGGTTTTGGGCGCTCAGCTGTCTGGACAGTTGGTCGGCACTGCGATTGAGCTCCAGCAGTTGCTGCAGTGGCAATTGCAGATTAATGCTGGGCTCAGGTATGCCCTCGATCTCGACCTGAGTCAGGCCCACGCCTGCCAGGCTGCGTTCGGCTTTTTGCGCGAGGCGTAGCAGTTGCTCAAGGCTTAGGTCACCATAGATCAGCACATCGGCCACGGGCTGAGGAAAGTTAAACTGCACCACCTCGGGCGCGTCGCTGCCCTGAGGGCGGCTGACAGGCGCAATGGCGGCATTGACCGCATCCAATCCCTCTTGCGCGCTGACCCTGCTGCTGAGGGTGATGGTCATGCTCAGCAGGCCTTCACGGCTGGTGACATTGAGTGAGTCGATTTCTTCCAAGCCTAGTAGAGCGTCTTCCAAGGGAATGGCGTAGTCGTTCTGCACATCGGCCGCCGAGGCCCCGTTCCAGGTGGCGGTGAGTACCAGCACCGGCAGGTCAAAAATGGGAAGGAAGCGAGTGTTTAGACGATCCAAACCAATGAGGCCCATGATGATCACTAGGAACATCAGTAAATTGGCCACCAAGCGGTGGCGAGCAAAGGAGGCAATGATGCCGGAATTAGTTAGCATGAGCTACGCCCTCCAGCTTAACCGCAAGGCCGGTGCTGGCCTCATTGATGCGGGTGACCAGAATGGGGTGGCGCAGCTCGGCCTGATCGGCCAGAAGCACAAAGGGCTGACCCTGCTGCCACAAACGGCCTTTAAGCTCAACGCGCTGGGCTTGCAAACGGCCATCCTTCACCACAAACACCATCTCACCTGGGTAGAGGCTGGATTCGGGCAGTAATAGGGCGTCTACTGCTGGTAAATCCAGCAAAATGGCCTGCTGCTGACCAGGGATCAAGCCTTGATGCTGGGTTTGTAGTCGCAGTTCCAGTGCGCCGCTGCGCAGTTCGCTGCCCAATTGCAGTTGCTCGCTTAGTAGTTGGCCAGTCAGGGTGCGTGCACTGCGGGGCTGGCCAGTGAGTCGATGCGCAGCCACCCAGGCCTGCAGTTCCATTTGCTCGCTCTGCACGCGAGCCAGATTGCCGCTGGCGCGTTCGCCAAGCCGAGCCTCCAAGCGGCTGACTCGACCATTGATGGGGCTGCGAATCTGCAGGTCTTCCAGCTGTAATTGCAGCTGTTGCTGCTGGGCTTCAAGCTGTTGCAACTGGGCTTGCAGTTGCGCCCGTTCGTTGGCTTGGTTGTTCACCGCCAATTGGCGCTGGGCCAGACTCAGTTGGCGTTGTGCTAGGGCATTCTCGGCCTGTTCGAGCTGCGCGGCGGTGCTTAGGTTACGCTGGGCCAGGGTTTGTTGGCGCTTGAGTTCGTTCTCTGCTGCCTCGGTCAGGCTGCGCTCTAGGCTCAGTAATTCGCGGTCACTGCGAAAGCGCTGCTCGGCGCTGGCCAGTTGCGCTTCTAGGCCGGTTTTTTGTGCTGCCAAGCCTTGCTGCTGTGCCAAAAGGCCTCGGTCATCCAGTTGAATGAGCAGCTGACCTGCCTGCACTTGCTGGCCAAGGTCAACAAAGACCTGAGTGATGCGCTGGCCAGACGGGCTGCCGAGATCGGCTTGCTGTGCGGCCTGCACCTCGGCCCAGACCATCAATTGCGGTTGGTGGCTGCCGGGCTGTGGCTGGACGTGAGCCACAATGGGGCGTTCATCTGCTGGAGTGGTTTGGCCTAGGCCGGTGTCTGGGCCTGAGGCAATCACCAAACGCATGCTGAGTATGCCGAGGGCTAAAATGGCAATGGGCAGCAGTACTTGGCGGAAAAGGCGGATGAGCAGTGACATAAACAATCCTTAGGGTTGTAAGACTTGGGTCTGATACGCTCAGTCTATACCTGCTAGATTCGCTCTGCTGGAAAAAAGTTAACACTGTTTTCATTTGCTGGCTTGGAAGTGTTAGCTTGTCATCCTGCGCGAAGTCGCAGGATCTCCTTGCTGACCTCTCGGGCTGCGCCGCCCTGCTGCAGGTTCTGCCTTGTGGCCTCTGGCGAGCATTCGCAGCGCGCTGCTTATTTTGTGGACCCTGCGTCTGCGCGCAGGATGACAGAGCTGCGCGCAGGATGAAAGAGATCCGCGCTGGGTGAACTAGACTGTCAGCCGGCACGGACGCAGTTGCGGCCATGGTGTTTGGCGTCATAAAGGGCACTGTCGGCGCAGCGCAGCAGTTCACGCGGGCTTTGTTGGCTGTGCCATTGGCTCAAACCCATGCTGATGGTGATGGGTAGGCCGGCAATGGGTTGGCTGTTGATGGTGCGCAGCAGGCGCTCGGCCACAAAGCGGCCACTGGCGATCTGAGTGCGTGGCATGATCAAGGTAAATTCTTCACCGCCAAAGCGGAACAGGGCATCGGTGCGGCGCAGGCTAGAATCCAGACGCTGCGCCAGTTCGATCAACACCTCATCGCCCTTGTCGTGGCCATGCAGGTCATTAACCCGCTTGAAGTGGTCAACATCCAGCATCACCAGAGTCAGATCGGTTTTGTAGCGTTCGGCAAAACTGATTTCACGCTCCAAATGAGTTTCCAACGCCAAACGGTTGCCAACCCCGGTGAGATGGTCGAACATGGCGTGGTTCATGGCTTTTTGGTAGCTAAGCGCATTGCGCAGCGGCCACACCAGGCGCTCAAGGATTTTTTCAATCGCCAGCAAGTCCTCTTCGGCCCAACGCTTGGCGCGGGCAAAGGTGATCTGGCCATAGTCCTCGCCCTGACTCGACAGTTGGTATTTGCAGCTGTGTTTGCTCATGCGGCCAATACGGATTCTTAGGTGTTCGGCTTCGTGCTGATAATGCATGCCATCCAGCTCAAAGAAGCTGCGAATGGCGTCAAAGCTAAGTTTGATTTGTTTGTCCACCACCAGAGTGGTTTGCAAGCTAATGGTTATCTGGTTGGCCAGATCCAGCAGGTTGTTATGGCCGGGTTCGAATGACAGGCCACCGCGAATTAAACGCAGTTCATTATTGGAATCGGTATTGCTGAATGACTGTTCCATGGCTTGACCCTTGGAGGCTGATGATTTGTCAGTACCTCTGCAAAGCCTATGCCAATGTTGAAAGGTGGTTTTTTGGCCCAAAGGGAGCTAAAAAGCGCCAAGAACTGGCGCATATCTAAAGTCTGGTCGAAAAATTGACGAATTTCACCGCTCAGTTAACGCGGCTGGGCGTCAATAGTTTGTCCGTGCCACTGGCTGCCAGCGGCAGACAAGGCATAGAGATAGCAAGGCATCAGCTCGCTAGGGGTTTTAAGCTGCCCAGGATTCTCCGCCGGGTAGGCGCGGGCGCGCATTTCGGTACGGGTAGCGCCTGGATTGATGGCCATGACCCGCACCTGACTGATGTTCTCCAGCTCATCGGCAAAGATCTGCATCATGCCCTCAGTGGCGAACTTGCTGATGCTGTAGCCGCCCCAAAAGGCGCGACCTTGGCGGCCAACACTGGAGCTGGTGAACAGCAAGCGGCCAGATTTTGCCTGTAGTAGCAAGGGCATCAGGCCTTGAGTGAGCATCAGTGCCGCTCGCACATTCACCTGCATCAGCTGGTCATAGGTGCTGATGGGGTAGTTGCTGAGCGAGGTTAGGGGGCCAAGTTCGCTGGCGTTATGGATTAAGGCATCCAAATGACCAAATTGCTGCTCAATGGCCTGACTGACCTGATCACACTCGGCTTGGCTCAGTTTATTTAAGTCCAGTGGCAGTATCAGAGGCTCAGGTAATTGCTCGGCCATGATTTGGTCGTACAGGCTTTCCAGATGCTTTTGCGTGCGGCCACAAAGAATGACCCTGGCACCGTGGCGGGCCAGGGTTAGGCTCAGCTCACGGCCAATGCCTCGGCCTGCGCCAGTGACCATCATGATGTTACCTTGGAAGGTGTCCGAGGCAGGTTGAAAGTGTTGCCATGCTAGGCTCATGCAATTCGCTCCGCGAGAAAGGATTGTAATTGGTCGCTGGTGGGGCAGATGGCGTCTGCTTGCCAGTGTTCGGGTTGTTCGCTGGCCGGGCGCAGGCCCCAGGCCGTGGCCCAGGCTTGGCAGCCTGCTTCTCGCGCGGCCAGCACATCGATCTGGTGATCACCCAGGTAGGCCACTTGATGGGGCTCTAGCCCCAGTTGTTGGCAGGCCAATAACAGGCCCTCACCACTGGGTTTGGCCTGAAGCACATGATCAGGACAAACCAAGGCTTGGCGGCCTTGCCAATCCAAGCGCGCCAGAGTGGGCTCTGTTAGGCAGAATGGCTTGTTGGTGACAATGCCCCAAGGGATTTTAGCCTGATGCAGCCAATGCATGCACTGGCTTACGCCTGGGTAGGGCTCAAACTGCTCGCCAACCACGGGCACAAAGTGAGCCAAAAAGCGCTGGCGCAGGGCTTGGTAATCCTGCTCTTGATACTGAGGCAGGTATTGTTTAAGCAGTGCCCGAGCCCCCATGGATACCTCTTCACGGATGCGCTCAAGGCTCACCTCAGGGAGGTTCATTTCCGCCAGCAAGGCATTGATGGCGGTGGCAAAGCCCTGACTGGAATCGATCAGGGTGCCGTCCAAGTCAAAGAGCACGGCTCTGGCTTTGTTTACCCTGTGGGGGTTTGCCCTGTCTGGTGTCATAGTGGTTTTTGCACCGCCAGAATGTAGTTTACTGACACATCCTTATCCACCAGCTTGTAGATCTGGGTGATGGGATTGTAGGTCATGCCCTTGATCTTTTTCACCTCAAGGCCAGCTTGACGGCAGTAGCCGGTCAGCTCGCTGGGGCGAATGAATTTTTGCCAATCGTGAGTGCCACGCGGCAACAGGCGCAGCACATATTCGGCACCAATGATGGCAAACAAATAGCTCTTGGGGTTGCGGTTGATGGTCGAGAAAAACAACCAGCCGCCGGGCTTGGTCATCTTGGCGCAAGCGGCCACCACCGAGCCAGGGTCGGGCACATGTTCCAACATCTCCAAGCAGCAAACGCGATCAAAACGCTCGGGATGTTGCTCGGCCAGCTCCTCAGCCGTGATGCGCTGATACTCAATGTTCAGGCCTGACTGCTGGGCATGCAATTGCGCCACACCTAGGGGCTTTTCACCCATGTCGATGCCCATCATCTTGGCACCACGATGACTAAGGGCTTCACTGAGTAAGCCGCCACCGCAGCCCACATCCAAGACCTCAAGTCCGGCCACCGGAGCCAGTTCGTCGATCCAGTTGGCCCGCAGGGGGTTGATTTGATGCAGGGGCTTGAATTCACTTTCAGGGTCCCACCAGCGCGAGGCCAAGGCTTCGAATTTATCCAGTTCGCTCTGATCGATGTTCATATTAAGGCTCCAAATTAGGGATGGGCTATCAATTAGCGATACGTGCCCGCCAGCTCATGGTTTGCTGTTGTAATGCATTAAGATCAAAATTGCAAAGTTGCTGATCACGCACCCGTTGCTGGCCTGCTAGCCAAACATGACGCACCAGACCCTTATGGCCTGCATACACCAGCTGCGAGCAGGGCTGATACAGGGGTTGTAGCTGCCAATTTTGATAATCCAGAGCAATGAAATCGGCCAGCTTGCCAGGCGCGAGCGAGCCGATTTGCGCCTGCCAGCCTAGAGCCTTGGCTCCGCCTAGGGTTGCCATTTGCAGTGCGCGACTGGCGGGTAGGGCTTGAGCGTCTTGGGCCACGGCCTTGGCCAGCAGGGCGGCGGTTTTCATCTCGCCCCAAAGATCAAGATCATTGTTTGAGGCGGCACCATCGGTGCCTAAGGCAAGGCCAACCCCGGCTTGCAGCAGTTTGCCCACTGGGCAAAAGCCAGAGGCCAGTTTGAGGTTCGATTCGGGGCAGTGAATCACCGAGGCGCCACTTTCGGCCACTTGCTGAATGTCTTGCTCATTGAGGGCGCACATGTGTACCAATTGGCTGTGGCTGTCGATCAAGCCAAAGCGTGCAAGGCGCTCTATCGGGCGGCAACCGTGCTCAGCCAAGGAGTCCTGTACTTCTTGCTCGGTCTCATGCAAATGAATCTGCAAGGCGCCAGGCAATTCTTGGCGGGCGCTTTGCAGGGCTCGCAGGCTGGCATCGCTCAGGGTGTAGGGCGCATGTGGACCATAGATGACGCGAATCTGTGGGTGCTGCTGGTATTGCTGGATCAGGCTCTGGCCTTTGTGCAGGGCGTCGAGTGCGTCCTTTGACCAGGCATTGGCAAAGTCGAGCAGCGGGAAATTAAACTGCGCGCGAATGCCGCTGTCCAGCGCCGCCTGAATGCCAGATTCAGGGAAGAAGTAATTGTCGCTGTAGCAGGTGGTGCCCGACAGCAGCATTTCAGCGATGGCCAATTGGCTGCCCTGATAGACGAAATCAGGGCTAACATGCTTGGCCTCCAGTGGCCAGATGGCCTGAGTCAGCCATTGTTGCAACGGTAGGTCGTCGGCAAAGCCGCGCAGTAGCACCATGGCGGCATGGCCATGGGCATTGACCATGCCGGGCATCAGGCAAAGTTGGCGCAGGTCGTGAATCTTGGCTTGCGGGTATTGCTCGCGAGCCTGCTGCCAGGGCAACAAGGCCAGAATCCGCTCGCCCTGAACCACTAGGCTGTGCTGCCAACGTTCCATGGGCTGTTCCATGGTCAGCAGTAGGCCCGCCTCATACAGACTGATGTTAGGCATCTCATTCATGAGCTGGCTCCTGATTCTGTGCTGCTCTGTGGTTCGGCCGCCAGTTTACGCTGGTAATCTCGGGTTACGATCGCTAAGGCCTTGAGCACGGTGCGATTGGGCAGTTGATTGGCTTCCAGTAGGGCGATCAAATCCACCGCCAGTTTGATTTCGTCTGCGGCTTGTTCTAAAGACATTGGCTGGCTCCTGTTGTTGACACATTCTGGTCATTGCAATTCGCTGGGGGTTGTGGTGTTTGCTATGAGACCGTCACCCGCAGGGAGCGGGTGTCGAGGCTACAAGGATGTACTTGCGCCGTGTCGAATAGCGAATACCACAACCCCCTCGGGCACTTGGTTTGGGCTGAGTGCACCAAGCCCTACAAATTTGCCGCTCAGCTAGCTGGGATTACCAAAGCCAAAATCGCCAGGCCAGTAATCGGCGCATGGCCGGGCTGAGTTCGGCGCGTTGCTCCAGTAGCTCGGCTAAGAGTTTTGGGTCATCGGTGATGATAGCATCCACGCCCAGATCAATAAAATTGGCCATTTGCTCGGCCTCGTTGACTGTCCAAACATGCAATTCTTTGCCCTGACTGCGTGCCTGGCTGAGCAATAAAGGGCTGGCAATGGCGGCCCGTACCGCCAACACATCCACATCCAGCCGCAAAAAGTCGCCCACCATGCTGTGCACGATCAAGCCTGTGCGCGCCTCAGGTGCCAGCTGGCGTACCTCTTCCAAGACTGCAGGGTAAAGAGAAATGATCAAGGTTTGATCCATGAAATCCAGACGTCGCAGTTCGTCCACCACCAGTTGCGGCAATTCGGGGCTGGCGGCAGCTGGCTTGATCTCCAAATAAAGTAGCGCTCTGCCATTGAGCGCAGCCACGGCCTGTTCAAGAGTCACAATGGGCTCGCCAGCAAACTCAGGGCTGAACCAAGAGCCTAGGTCCAGCTGTTGCAGCTCGGCCAGTGTCATTTGCCACACCGCCCGCCTTTCTCCAGCCAGACGCAGCAGATCACGGTCATGCAGCAGCACCAGCTGTTGATCGCGGGTGGCGCGTACATCCAGCTCAATCCAATCACTACCTTGCTCAATGGCCAGTTGAATGGCGCTCATGGAGTTCTCAGGCGCGGCCAAGGAGCTGCCTCGATGGGCGACGATCTGTGGCTTGGTTTCACTGGGCGCATCCGGCCAAAGCCAAATCAACTGCAGCCCGGCCACCAACAACAGCAGCAGTTCGGCGAACAATAGCTTGCCAGCAGCATGGGCCTCTGCCCTTTGGCTTGGGCACTGGGCACGACCCGTCAGCACCCGATGCAGATTGAACATCAGCAGGCCATTAAAGCAGGTGCCCGCTAGGCTGAGTACTAAGGCCATGCTCAGGTAGCAAAGCGTTAATAACAGCAGGGCGGTTTGTAAGGCCCAGTAATGCTGGCCAAAGAGCTCGAAGCTTAGGCTGCCCAGCCATTGAAAGCTCAGGGTGTTGAGGATGGGCAAGCTGAGGCTGATCAAGGCCAGACTGATAATGGCAGTCAGCATTTTCTTGCTGCGGCCACGACGCAAACGCCAGCTGCGAGCGATGGCTGCCCAAGGGGCATGACCTTCCAGTTGGCAGCAAGCCAAGGAAAGGTAGCAAGCCTGATACAGCCAAAGATGCCAGAGCCCAGCTAGGATAAGCCAGGGCAGGGCAAGGCTTAAAAACAGCCTGCTGTTGTCAGGCCCCAGTTGCACGACAAAATAAAGATCGTAATGGCCAAGCAAATGGTGGTACAGGGCAATGAGGGGCAGGCCCCAAACCAAGAGTGATGCTAGGTGCAGGCTTACCAAACTGAGCGCCAGTTTGAGTAGTGGGCGGGCTTGCTTGAGCAGCTGGTGCAGGGCATTAAAGCTGGTTTGCCAGGGTTTGGCTCTGCTGAGGCTGCTGTTTTGCTGGCAAATGTACAGGGTGCCAGCATGCTGTAGAAAAATCAGCAGCGCCGCCAGACTGCCACTGATGACCAGCCAAAGCAGGCCTAGGGGGCTAAGGGCAAAGCTGAGCAGTTCGTTATTACCAACCGCGGGCATGCCTTGCAGACCAATCAGCGCATTGGCCAGCGCTAGGCTGGCTGGGCTGAGCAAGCTAAGGCTGATGAGCAAAAAGCTCAGTTGAAAGCAGATCAGGCTTGGGCGGTGGCCGTGAAATTGCAGCCAAAGACTGCGGCCAAGATGGTGAAGGCGCATCTGTGCTTGGTGTCCTAATGTTGGTGTCCAAATTAAAAACGTAATCTCAGTGGCATCCCTAACGGCAACCCCTGCTGTATCAACAGTATAGTGAAGTCACGCGCCCTGTCACCCCGGTTCCCTGTGACATCCGCGTCCCAGTGTCACCCTGCGCGCAGTTGCAGGGTCTCTTAGTTGGATGCGGGACTTCCGTTTCCCGCCCAGTTCACAGCCCACTCCTTGGGCTGGTTTTTCACCCATTCCAGAAACACCACTGCAATATCTCCAGCCAGCACCTGCAGCAGGGCGGCGCAGCCCGTGAAGTCAGCGAGTAGATCCTGCGACTGCGCGTAGGATGACTGGTTCAGGTGTAGGGTGGCAGGACTTGGCGCAGGGTGACTTGCCAGGGTCGTTTATTGCCAACTAACTAATAGGTCATATAAATAATAGTACGGCAGCCATTATATGACAATCTGGTTACGACAGCGAAAGGGCGCTAGTATTGAAAGCTATGGGATTGAACACTAAATTAAGAGCAAATAAGGCTTGGTTTATTATTGGCGTGGCTATATAATTTGTGCGTTTTAATTATTTGGAGTTACAAATGGACAGTTCGTCGAGTCCCAGTACTGTTGCCAGTTGCAGGCAGGTGCGCAGGGTACAACCCTTGGGGTTGGTAAGTCGGTTGGTCGTTGTCATT
>SKIB01000121.1 GCA_007116635.1 Saccharospirillaceae bacterium | reverse complement strand
CTTGATCGTTTTGTTTACTGCCACACAGGCAGCTTAGAAATTTAAACTTGTCTACACTTAACAGCTTGGCTTGTTTACTGCCACACAGGCAGCTTAGAAAGAACTAGGGCACTTGAACATTAGCGCAGCCCTGTTTACTGCCACACAGGCAGCTTAGAAATTTTTCTGGCTCTTTTTCCACTTGCCTGCGCCGTTCACTGCCACACAGGCAGCCTAGAAAATCCAGCGCCACTCCGTTAGCGGCTTGGATCTGTTCACTGCTGTTAATGGCCAACTAAAATGACCCACTTCTGACCATTAATTTTGACCCACTCCTAGGTGGCTTCGGCCGCAATTACCGTTGCTGGGCAAGGAGTTGCTGGATTTGCTTAATAAGATTCAACTGCCAGAGGGGGGGGCTGGCGTGATCATAGGCAATTGGTTACGGAACCGGAATGCTATCGAGTTTCTGGGGATATGGGAGCAGCTCAACAACCCGAATTTTTAACCCGTCGAATTCGACGGGTTAAAAAAACAGGCAAGCCTGAACAGCATCGCCCTCACGCCCAAGCAGTGGATTGAGCAAACTGCTGCAAACTGTACAAGGTGTTCCCCGCGCCAGCGGGGATGTAGCGCAAACATTTGTGCGTATTTTATCCACCAATATGTTTTAGGAGATCCTGCGACTGCGCGTAGGATCTCTTCCGTGGCTAACCACCCATTTCAAAAGACCTTGCGACTACGCGCAGGGAGACGCAGGGGTATGAAGGATAACCGTCGATTTAACAATCTTGAAAATCCACCAAGCCGCACTAAACTAGTTCCTGCAATGACGCACCCTAAACACGGAAGAAAAAGGACGCCACCATGGACGACATCAAGCAAAAACTCGCCAACCGCAAACAAACCGACCTGCTCGACCCTCGCAACGATTATGTTTTCAAGCGCCTGTTCGCTGACGAGCCCGAGCTGCTAATTGAACTTATTAACGCCATCCGCTACCGAGAAACACCCATCACCGTTTAGCCCGGCTGCTCAGTAACCAGTTAGAAAAAGGCGATAATTACCCCAGCTTGAATCCAGTGATTGGTATTTTCTTGCTGGCACATGACTTCTTTCGCGCGCAAGCACCGAAGGACAAAGCATTGTGGCACTTTTCCATGCGCGACCCAGAAGTGTCAGATTTGGCGCACTCACTGAAGCTCAGCAGCACATCATCAACCAAGCCTCAATGGAAACCCTAGAGCATTGGGCTGCAACCATCATCTTTGCTAATCGTTTTGAAGAATTGGATCAACAACAATAGTCACAGCCCCCTCCATCCTGCGCGAAGTCGCAGGATCTCCTCGCGCCATAACAGGACTGCCGTATCCCGCCCAGTCGTTGGCCTGGTAACTAGCCCCTAGGGGACGCTGTTCGTCTTCCTGACCGCTTGGCGGCGTCCATCCCTGGCCGCCGACACCCCTCGATCCTAGTTTCCAGCCCACTCCTTGAGCTGTTTTTGTGGATTGTTGCCCTATGCGAAAGATCCTGATACTGCGGGCAGCATGACTGCTTTACCTCTCTGCTTGAGCTTCTCTTGGCTTTGCTCTAGTCTGGTCTCAGTGTAATCACCAAGGAGCACAACATGGCCGAACATCAGCCAAGCCGGCATCAGGGTAAGCGAATTTCATTGGTGCTGGGCAGTGGTGGCGCCAGAGGCTATGCCCATATCGGCGTGATCCGTGAGCTGGAGGCTCGGGGTTATCAAATTGATGCCATTTCCGGCTGTTCCATTGGTGCCTTGCTGGGTGCGCTCCATGCCTTGGGTCGCTTGGAGGACTACGCCGCTTGGGTGTCGGATCTGGACTACATGGACATCATGCGCTTGGTGGACTTTAGCTGGTCTGGTGCTGGTGTCATCAAGGGCGACCGCTTGCTTGCCAAGCTGCGTGAGTTCATTCCTGCTGGCACCCGCATTGAAGATTTGCCGGTGCCCTTTACTGCTGTGGCCACGGATCTCAAGGCGCAAAAAGAGCTTTGGTTTCAGCGGGGTGATCTGCTCAGTGCCATTCACGCCAGCATTGCCATCCCTGGGGTGTTTCAGCCGGTGCGCTACGGCAGTCGCTACTTGGTGGACGGTGGCGTGCTCAACCCTGTGCCCATCATGCCGGTGGTGGCGGCGCACTCGGACTACATCTTTGCTGTTAATGTCACCGCCAAGCCCAGCGACCAAAGTTTGCAAGACCTAATGCCAGACTATTTTGGCACGGGTGGTGGCGAGCAGGCTGGCACGCTCAATGATTGGCGCTTGGCTCTGAGCGCCAAGGCGGGTGATGTGCTGGAGCGTTTAGCGCCCTGGTTGCGTGCCGAGCCGGCTCAAACAGTGGCCGACAGTACCAATCCGGGTGATTGGGGCAAGATGGACATGATTCTGCAAAGCTTCGACATCACTCAGGCTGCCTTGGCCGAGTACAAGATCGCCGGTTATCCGCCAGACCTCTTGATTCAGGTGCCCAAGAACATCTGCGGTACGCATGAGTTTCATCGTGCTCAGCCCATGATCGAACTGGGCAGGCGCTTGGCGCGTGACGCCTTGGATGCTTGGCAATTTAACGACCCTCTGCAGTCTTAATCCGGCTACTTGGCTGCGGGCGGCTATACTAACAGGAGCAGCCTAAGGGCAGGATCAGCCTAAGGGTGTTTTACCTAGGAGGCGATCTTGTTGGTTTGGCGTGCTTTGGGTAGGGGGCTGATGCAGGCTTGGCGCAGTCTGCTGCCCATTATTGTGATTTTGTTGTTCTTTCAGTGGCTAGTCATTGGTCGGCTTCCGCCTGACTGGCCGCCCATCCTGCTTGGTGTTGGTCTGCTGACTCTGGGCATCGCTCTGTTTTTACAGGGTTTGCATTACAGTATCTTTCCCCTTGGTCGCTCATTGGCTCGCAGCTTTGCCATGCGTGGCGCGCGCAAGCAATTATTGTTCTTTGCTTTTTGCTTGGGCTTTGCCGCCATGATTGCTCATCCGGGGCTGATGAACATGGCAACTCATGCAGCGCAGGCCAGTCAGGGCCAGATTCAACCCTGGCCACTGCGTTTGCTGGTGGCCTTGGCCGTGGGTTTGGTACTGATGTTGGGCATGTTGCGCATCGTGCTGGGGCATAACATTCTCTGGTATCTGCTGCTGGGCTATGCCTTGGTGATTGCCGTGACCATGCTGGCACCGCCGCAGTTGCTGGCCTTGGCCTTTGATGCTGGCGGCTTGGTGGTTAACATCGTCAGCGCCCCCTTGATTGCGGCTCTGGGCGTGAACCTAGCCAGTGCCTTGGTCGGTCGTCATCCCTTGACCGATGGCTTTGGTCTGCTGGCCTTGGTGGTCATGGCACCCATGTTGGTGCTGCAGCTCTAT
>SKIB01000022.1 GCA_007116635.1 Saccharospirillaceae bacterium | reverse complement strand
GTTGCTAATGTAACAAACAGGCTGAGATGGCCATTATGAATAACTGAATTGAGGCTAATCGCAGCTTAGAGTGGGCAGAATGCTGTTGTGCATTGCGCTGTTCATTGCAAACAGCGCCACAATCAGTGCAACTACTAAAACTGATTCTCCACAAAGTCCCTGAACGCTGTAAAGTGATCCTGTCCGAGGATTTTTGGATCAATCATTAGCATAGCGCCGTCGGAAAATTCCAGTTGCATACGCTGTTCGTTATGTATGATATTGGTCAGCTGCGGGCGCTGATATTGCCGACCCTTAATGATTATACAATCATCCTTAACAGTGGCAATCAAGCTGGTTTTATTTGCCACCAACAAGGCGACTGCAAAAAATACAATGGGCAATATCACTACAAGAATAGTAAGCCGTGAACTGCCATCATTAAAATACAGCGAGAGTATGATTACCAAAACAGTAAACACCGATGCAACCGAAATTGCCAAGGAATAATGCTGCCTATTCTTAAGGTTAATTGCACCAGAATAATTAAACCCCATAACTAATCCTTATTTCATCGGTCATTACCAACCCATATATTAGTATGGATTACAACAATCTGGATACCTGCAGTTGCAGGTTGTATCCAGATTTTTTTAACCCTATTGCTAGGTCTTATCTACCGGTTTCTCGCCCTGCCTCTGCTGATGAATCGCTAACACTGAAAGGACAATGAAAAAAGCCAAAACTGCGGGCGAGGAGAAGGAAAGCTCAAGCACCTCGACTCTGGATACAAGCAGCAATAGACAAGCAGGCAACAAAGCCTTCAAAGCAACGGGTTTGATATAGCTTTTCATCTTCCCCTCCTTTCAAATTTCGATGATTATTAAGCGGTAGGCGATAGCTTTCTTGACCTGCGCTTTTCATTGTCTATGGCTGACAACCGCTGGTGAATACTGTAGTACAAAGCCAGCATCAACAGCTCATGAAACACTAAGACGACAATAAAGAGATCGTCAAACAAAAACTTAAAGCCAAAGGCGTAACCCAGCAAATCCACCACTAACAGCAAAAAATTGACAAGGGTTAGCAGCAGCAATGCAATGCAAACCAATTTTAACCGACCTTTGAAAAAATTCGGCTCTCTAAACAGCAAGCTCAACAGTGGATAAAACCAATAGAATGCACTATACAGCACAAAGCGATGCAGGCGAAAAAGCTGGTACTCTTGTGAATGGTATCTTTTGGATTTAAATGCCATGGTTTCCCTCCAAATCAAATAGTTAAACAACCTAGACCAGTTTAAGCCAATGCTCTCAATACCGCCTGTGGCTCTTTAGCAACCACATGCAACAAAGCCAAGGCTGGCCCATGCGGTGTGCGATCACCGCGCTCCCAGTGCCGCAAAGTTGCCACACTGATGCAAAATTTTGCCGCAAATTCCATTTGTGTCATGCCTAGGTTGTTGCGAATCTGGGCAACATTGACTGGTTCAGGGCGATGGGTTCGCACCGCCACATCTCCACCCTGATTGAGATCGATTGCTTGCTGCAAACCTTGGGCGATACTCTCAAATGCACTAGTCATACTTAACCTCCAATGCGCTAAGAATAAGAATTTTAACCAGCTTGGAAAGCGCGTTTCTATCAGCCTTAGACAAATTAGCTCTCTCACCCTTGCCGAACAAGGTGAGCAGATACAAAGGTAAGCGCTGGTCATGGTAGTAATAAACTACTATTACACCACCGCTTTTACCCTTACTCCCTCTACCCCATCGAAGCTTACGAATTCCACCTGAGCCTTCCATAAGATCGCCAGCTAAGGGATGCTCTGCGAGATAATCAATGACAGCCTTTCGCTCAAACTCTGTAAGCAATGTATCAGCACGCCTGATGTATTCAGGAAGCTCAGTAATAGTAATCAACATAATCCAAATAGTAATCCAATGGATTACACAATACAAGTTAGGCCTGCTGCCAAAACGGGCGATCCAGCAGGGTGGTGCTGGCATTGGCCTGCTCACGCTCGGCCATCATGCCGGAACCATAAGCCAGTCGCCCTGCTCGCACTGCCAGAGCAAAGGCTTCGGCCATGGCCACAGGATCGTGCGCCTTGGCCACGGCGGTGTTGAGCAGCACGGCGTCATAGCCCATTTCCATGGCCTGAGCGGCCTGACTGGGCTTGCCAAGTCCAGCGTCCACCAGCATGGGCAAATGAGCAAAGCGTTGGCGCAGCTCCCACAGACCTTTGGGGTTGCGCAGCCCCTGGCCGGTGCCAATGGGTGCGCCCCAAGGCATTAGGGCTTTGGCCCCGGCGTCCACCAGCTCTTGGCACAGCACTAGGTCCTCGGTGCAATAGGGCAGCACAGCAAAGCCTTGCTCACTGAGCAAGGCGGTGGCCTCAATCAGCCGCCCCATGTGCGGAGCCAAACTGTAATCATCGCCGATGATTTCCAGCTTGATCCATGAACAATCGAACAGCTCACGCCCAACCTGGGCCAAGAGCACGGCTTCTTGTACCGTGTGGCAGCCTGCGGTGTTGGGCAAAATGTTCAGCCCTTGGCTTTTGAGCCAGTCCACCAAACCGCTGTCGGCCTGCTCGGCTTTGATGCGTCTAAGGCCCAAAGTAACCACCCCGGTTTGCGCGGCGCTCAGTGCCTGACGCAACACCAGAGGGGATGGATAGTGAGCACTCCCTAACCACAAAGGGCTTTGTTGACAAAGCTTTGCAATGTCCATGCTGTCGCTGATTTGGCCGTGAGAGGGTGCGCAATCCAGCTCAGCCTTATGACGGCCTGAATGGACCTGTTGATGTTCTGCTGTGCTCATTAGCCACCCACCACTGCGGTCAGGACTTCCAGCTGGTCACCGGGGTTCAAGGGCCAATCGGCGTGCTGGCTCTTGGGAACCAACTGCTGGTTACAAATCAGGGCGATGCCGGTGGTCGGCAACTGTTGCCACTGCAGCAATTGATGAAAGGTGCGCACCTGCTCTGGCAGGCTCAGTTGTTGGCCATTAAATTCGATGTTCATAGTCGCCCTCAATGCTCGGCAAAAGTTCGGCCAACTGCTGCAGCCAAGCGGGCGCGAGCAGATAGCCATGACGATAAAGACCGTTTAACTGCCAGACCCCTTGCTGATGACGCAAAATGGGGTCGTTATGCAACATGGCCGGTCGTAAGTTGGTGTCCAGCTGTAACACCCTGGCCTCAGCAAAGGCAGGATTGATGCTATAGAGCGCGGTGCCCAGTTCCAACATGGTACGCAGCGACATGGCTGAGCGATCCTCGGATTCGATCTCGCTGGCGCCGATGATGAACTGCTGCTCTGGTCTGGGCACCACATAGATCAGATAGCGGGGATGCATCAGCCGCAGCGCATGTTGCAGCCTGACGGCTG
>SKIB01000131.1 GCA_007116635.1 Saccharospirillaceae bacterium | reverse complement strand
TTCGCCAGTCACCATACTAGACCCTGCGACTACGCGCAAGGTGACATGATCTTTGACCAGACGTTCGCATTCATCCACGGGGTGACACAATCTTTCAACGGGTTGTTGTGGCTTTCTTTCCTCGGCCTGTTGCGGCCTTGCGCCCTCGGCCTGCGCCTGTTTTGCCTTTGCGAAAACGGCGGCCAGACTCGCCAGACTTCGCGCTCTGTTGACTGGCAGCGCTGCGTGCGGCTTGAATCCAAGGGTTTTGCTGGTAACTGGCCAGCAACTTGGCTTGCTGGCTTTTCCCCTGTTCAACCAAGCGCGACAACCATTGAATCAATGCCTGCTCAAACTCCTGCTGCGAAAACTGGCGCTGTTCGATCTCCTTGAGTTTTTGCTCCCAGCTGGCGGTCAAACCCGGAGAGCGCAGCACGGGTGGCAGTAACTCATAAAGGCACTGGCCGCGTGCCGTGGCTCGCAGTTGGCGTTGATCTTTGCGTAAATAGCCGCGATCTAGGGCGTTCTTGATGGCTTCGTGGCGAGTGGCTGGCGTGCCCAAACCACTGGTTTCCTTCAGGATGCGCTTGTATTCGGGCCTCTTCTCAAAACGGCCAATGTTCTCCATGGCACTGAGCAGGCTGGCCTCGGTAAAAAAGGCCGGCGGCTGAGTTTTTTTATCTTCCACTAGCACCTGTTGAATGGGCAGCAGCCTTCCCTTGGTCATGGGTGGCAGACTCTGCTCGGTCTGCTGCTCGCTCTGGCGTCTTGGCTGGCGCAACACCTCTAGCCAGCCGGGTTGCAGCAGTTTCTTACCCTTGGCAATGAAGCACTGCTCCAAGCCTGTCAAGCTGAGCTTTTGCTGGAGTTCTACTTTGTCGGCAAAGAACTGCGCCAAGTAATGCTTAGCAATGATCAGCCACATTTGCTGCTCATGGGCCGACAGCTGGGAAAAGTTGGGGGCGCTCAGGGTAGGGATGATGCCGTGGTGCGCCTCGCCCTGCATTTTGCCATCATTAAAGGCGTTGGCCTTGGCCTGCAAATTGGCCATGGACACCAAGGGTGCTAACACTGGGTGCTGCTGCAACTGCGCCAAAATCCCGGGCGCATCCTGACGCTGGCTTTGCGGTAAATAGCGGCACTCGGTTCGCGGGTAGCTGATCAACTTCTTATCGTATAGGCCTTGGGCCAGCTTCAGGCTTTGCTCGGCACTGAGGCGCAATTGCTGGTCGGCCCAGCGTTGCAGGCTGGTGAGGTCAAGAGGCAAAGGCGGCGCTTGGCGTTGTTCTTTTTCGCTAAAGTCAGTCACCCTAAGCTGCTGACCCTGCAGCGCCTCAGCCAACTGCTGCAGAAACTGCGCATCTTGGCAATGACCTTGCTCATCGGCCAAGGCCTCAGGCACCTGCCACTGGGCACGAAAAGTACCCTGATCAGCGGCCAGGATCAGGCTTAGCTGCTGATAATCCTTGGCCACGAATTGACTGATTTCGCGCTCACGCTCGACCACAAGGGCAATGGTTGGCGCAGACACGCGCCCCACATGGTAGGTGTCGGCCAAGCCTAGCTCTTTGGCCAGCAGGGTAAAAAGGCGACTGAAATTCATGCCCACCAGCCAATCGGCGCGTTGGCGCGCTTGCGCCGCCCAAAACAGCGGCAAAGAGTCCTGATCGGCCAAGGGCTTGGCCAGTGCCCGCTGGATGGACACCGGGTCCAGAGCACTGAGCTTTAGTCGTTGTACCGGCCCACGATAGCGACAGCGCTGTAGCAGCTCACGACCAATGGCCTCGCCTTCCCGATCATAGTCGGTGGCCAGCACCAGAGTGCCCCCGCTTTGCTGGCATTCCTTAATCAGCTGACTGACGATCTGATATTGGGCCTTGACCTGTGGTCTGACCCTATTCTTCCACTGCTCGGGAATCAGAGGCAGGCTGCTGAGCTGCCATTGCTTCCAAGCGTCTTGATAGTCGTCCGGCAGGTACTGTTCAAGCAAGTGGCCAATGGCCCAGCTGATCTTCAGCTGACCACCGGCATTTTGCCAAAAGCCCTGTGCCCGCTGGCGGCAGCCCAAGACCTGAGCCAAATCCTGGGCTTGCGAAGGCTTTTCGCATAGGTACAGGCATTGCATGACTATAACGGCCGCAGCAATTCAGCCAGCACATCGTCTTGCAGCATGCTCAAGCTCTTGGCTTCGCCCTGCTGGTGCAGTTGATCGGCCAGCTGTTGCTTTTGTGCCTGCAGCCGCAGAATGCGCTCTTCCAAGCTGTTGCTGATCACCAGCTTATAGACGAACACCTCCTTGGTTTGCCCAATGCGGTAAGCGCGATCACTGGCCTGCTGCTCCGCTGCGGGGTTCCACCATGGATCGAGGTGAATCACGGTATCGGCCTGAGTAAGGTTAAGGCCCACACCACCGGCCTTAAGACTGATCAAAAACACCGGCACCTGACCGGAGGTAAATTCTTCAATGGCCCGCTGGCGGTACTTGGTCTGGCCTGTAAGCTTGGTAAAGCCAATGCCCTGGGCCTTGAGATGATCCCCGACCAAGCCAAGGTACTGAGTAAACTGCGAGAAAATCAGCACCCGGCGACCTTCGTCCAGCATGATGGGCAACTGCTCAGCCAGCCATTCCAGCTTGGCCGACTCGGTGATTTTACTGGCAGCGGGCGTTTTCAACAGCCTAGGGTCGCAGCACACCTGGCGCAATTTAAGCAGGGCATCCAACACCTCAATGCTGCTGCGCGCCAGGCCCTTATTGGCCATCAGTTGCTGAATCTGGCTACTGGTGCTGAGGCGCACCGTCTCATAGAGTGCGGCCTGTTGTTTGCCCATGTCCAGTGCGCAGAGAATCTCGGTTTTATCCGGCAGCTCTTGCACCACCTGCTGCTTGGTGCGGCGCAAGATAAAGGGGCTAATCCGCGTGCGCAAGCGCACCAATCGCTCATGATCGCCGTCCTTTTCAATGGGTTTGCGATACAGGCGTTGAAATTGTTGCTGATTGCCTAACAGGCCAGGCTGCAGCAAGTCCATGATCGACCACAGCTCGCCTAAGTGATTCTCCATCGGCGTGCCGGTCAGGGCCAGGCGCTGAGCAATGCTAAACTCGGCCAGAAGTTGGCGCGTTTTGCTCTGTGCGTTTTTAACCTGTTGCGCTTCATCAAGAATCAGCCAGCTGTACTGATGTTGCTGCAGTTGTTGTTGATCCCGGGCCAACAAGGGGTAGGTGCTGATCACCAAATCATGGTCAGGGATCTGAACAAAGAGCTGCTGGCGCTGGTCGCCCTGCAAACAAAGCACCCGTAGGTCTGGTGCAAAGCGCTCGGCTTCGTGCCGCCAATTACCCACCAAACTGGTGGGCACAATAAGCAAAGCCGGTTGGCTTAGCCTACCCTGCTCTTTTTCCAGTAACAGATG
>SKIB01000048.1 GCA_007116635.1 Saccharospirillaceae bacterium | reverse complement strand
TGATGTAGCTTGCCAAGGCCGCTGCCCCTACACTCTGCCTTTTTAACCAAGAGGCGGTCATGGCAAGTCAGGCTTGGCAAGCACATTGGCAGCAGTTGCGCCAAGACAAACAGCAGCAACAGAGCTGGCGGCAAATGCACATTCGTCAGTGGCCAAGTGCGCAATTGGATTTCATCTGTAATGATTATTTGGGTTTGGCACGCAGTCGCCTCATGCGTTTGGCGCTGGCAGAAGGGGCCCGACGCTATGGGGCAGGTGCTGGCAGCTCACCCATGTTGCAGGGCTATTTCAGCAGCCACCAACAATTGGCTGCCGAGTTGGCCTCTTGGTTGGGGCGTGATTCCTGCCTGCTGTTCAGCAGTGGCTATGCCGCTAATCTGGCGTTGATGCAAAGCTTCGCCCGATTTTCCCAACGCACCTTTCTTGATCACTCTTGCCATGCCAGTTTGGTGGACGGCCTGGCCTTTGCTCCGCAAAACTGGCGGCGTTACCCGCATTTGCGCTTGGACATTTTGGAACAATGGCTGGCTCGAGGCGAGGCTGCACAAAGGCGACTGGTGGTCAGTGAAACACTCTTTAGTATGGACGGCGATCAGCTGCCTGCACAGCAGATGGCGCGCCTTACGCAACAGCATCAAGCCCTGCTGATATTGGACGATGCGCATGGCATTGCCTGCACTGGGGCACAGGCTAAGGGCATTTGTGCTGATCTCGACCAGCAGCAAGCGCCCTTAGTGATGGGGAGTTTGGCCAAGGCGCTGGGTGGTGCCGGTGCCTTTGTGGTGGGCCCTACCGAGCTGCTACAGACGGTGCAGCAGCTTGCTCGGCCACTGGTGTACAGCACGGCGCTGTCGCCAGCCATGGCCTATGCCAGTCGCCAAGCCCTGGCTTATGTTCAACAGCAGCCGCAATTACAGGCAGATTTGCAGGCCAATATTCAGCATTTCCGGCAAGGGGCCAAGCATTACGGCCTGCCCTTATTGGCCGTGGGCGGCCCGATTCAGGCCCTGATACTGCAGCAGAACGCCAGAGCCTTGGCTTGGGCGGCACAGCTAGAGAAACAGGGCATTCTGGTGGCTGCCATTCGCCCGCCTACGGTAGGCCCCAACCAAGCCAGATTACGCATCAGCATCAGTGCGCAGCACAGCAGAGCGCAAATCGAGCAGTTGCTAGAGGCCTTAAATGACCTGCAACGACAGGAGGCCGAGGCCCTGACCTTGGAGGCCCAGCCATGAAGCTAGTACTCTGCCATGGCTGGGGCATGGACAGTGCCATCTGGCAGGCATTGTTGCCAGAATTACCCAGCCACTGGCAACTGAGTTGTTTGCAATGGCCGGGCTATGGTGGCACGGCTGAATTAGCACCCGAACAATGGTTGCCTTGGTGGCTGGAACAGCTGCAAGAAGATGCCCATTACCTAGGCTGGTCCTTGGGGGCTCTCTACCTGCAGCAGTTGATGCTGGCCAGTGAAGCCAAGGGCAAGAGGGTGCGGGGCTGCCTGTACCTGTCCATGGCCAAGCAACTGGTGTTACCCGGTGGCCTCTGCCAGCCGGAGCTAACGCAGTTTAGTCAGGCCTTCGCTCGTCAACCACTGGCGGCATGGCGGCATTTTTGTCGTTGGCAATTGCGCGGTGAAACCCATGCCCAGCAGTGTTGGCAACAGTTGCAGCGCCTGTATCCGCAGCCGCCAGCCAGTCAAACCACCTTGGCACAGGGGCTGATCGATCTGGCGCAGCTGCGTATGCAGTCCGCCTTGTGCAGTCGAGAATTTTTCCTCTTGGGGGCACAGGACCCGCTCATGGCCCAAGGCCTTGACTATGCCCTTTACCTGCCTGAGGTTGGCCATTGCCCCCAATTGAGCCAGCCGCAACAGTTAGCGCAGCAGTTGGTTGCACTGCTTGGGGATACCGCATGAACAAGGAGGCCTCATGAAGCCACAGGCTAGGGCGGTGCAGCTGGCGCAGCGCTTTTCACGCGCGGCAGCTCAGTATCAAGATCGTGCCTGGGCGCAGCGGCAAATGGCACTGCCCTTACTGGCTTCGTTACCGCCCTCTGCAGCTGGGGTTGTCGACCTGGGTTGCGGCCCGGGTAGCCTGTTGCCTGAATTAGCCAATCGTTATCCACAGGCACAGATCGTGAATTTGGATCTGTCTTGGTCGATGCTGATGCAGGGCAGGCGCCATAGCAAGGCCAGCAGTGCTTGGCTCTGCGCCAACTTGCAGCAATTACCTCTGGCCAGCGCAAGCCAAGAGTTACTGGTATCGAATTTGGCCCTGCAATGGTGCCAAGATTGGCCTGCATTCTTGCAACAGGCCGCACGGGTACTTAAGCCTTCTGGGCGCTTGCACTTTACTACCCTGTTACCGGCCAGCCTCGCTCAGTGGCGCTGGGCTTGGCAGTTGCCTGAGAGTCACTTTTTGCCCCTGATGTCGCTTGCGGACTACCAGCAGGCTGCGGCTGCAACTGGTTGGCGGATGCGTCAGCAGCAACGCATCTTTCGCTTTCATTATCCAAATTTTCGTGCCCTGGCTCAGGCCATCAATGGCGTTGGTGCGGGCTTAACCTCGGCGCAGCCCTTGTCGCTGGCGGCATGGCGGCAAGCCGAGCGTCGTTATCAATGTCTGGCTGAGCCTCAAGGCCTGCCCCTTAGTTACAGCTGGGCACTACTGGAGTTACAACGACCATGAAAGGATATTTTGTCACCGGAACCGATACCGAGGTGGGTAAAACACTGGTCAGCGCCGCCCTGTTGCGCCGCGCTGCTGGCCGCTATTCCAGTGTGCTGGGGTTAAAGCCCATCGCCAGTGGTGCCAGTTGGCAGCACGGTCAGTTAGTGAATGAGGATGCGCTGCTACTGCAGCAAGGCAGTCAGCCAAGGGTTGAGTATGCACGGGTCAATCCATGGGTGTTTGCTCCGGCCATTGCGCCGCATTTGGCCGCTCAACAGCAAGGGCAAAGGCTGAGTTTGGACGCCATGCAGGCATGGTTTGCACAGCAGCAGGCCGATTTTTGTCTGCTTGAGGGAGCGGGCGGCTGGCTAGTGCCCATCAATGAGAGTCACAGCCTGAGTGATTTTGTTGTTCAGCAGGGCTTGCCGGTGATTCTGGTGGTGGGCATGAAGCTGGGGGCCATCAATCATGCTTTATTGACCGCTGAAGTGATTCGCCGGCAAGGGAGCCAGTTGGTGGCATGGGTGGGCAATGCCCTTAATGCCGACTTTGAGCCGGATCAACCTCAGGCTCAGGCTCTGATCCAAGTGTTGCGGCAACGCCTTGATGCCCCTTGCCTTGGCTTGCTGCCCCGGCTGCCGATGGATCTGCAAGCCAGAGTGCTGCGCGCCAGCGAGCTACTGCTGTTGCCGGAGGAAGTCTAATGCCATACCAGGGTCCGATTTGGTTTCCTTATGCTCGTGTGGGTCAGCAGCCCATGCCCTTGGATGTGCAAAG
>SKIB01000129.1 GCA_007116635.1 Saccharospirillaceae bacterium | reverse complement strand
TTGCTGATCATCTTGATGGTCACTCTGATTGATTTCATCTGCGAGAAGATTCGTTTTTCGCTGATTGGCCAAGAAAAGCTAAGGAGTCTCTAACATGTCTGCTTCTGCTATGACCCCTGCTGAAATCGCTCAATGGCGACAGCAGCATCCGCAACTCTTTTCTTCTGGCTTGCGCTATCGCACTCTGGTGTACGGTGCATGGTTGCTGTTCTTTGCTCTGGTGCTGTTTGCCCTGTGGCGGGTAGACGCAAGCCCTGTTCGCATTTGGAATGGCTTAGACAAGCTTGGTTTCTTGGTCCGGCTGATGATCCCACCAAGTCCGGGCGGCGAGTTGCCGGAATACCTCTACGCCTTGGCTGAAACCCTGGCCATGGCCTTCTTGGGCACCCTCTTTGCCGCGCTGTTTGCCTTGCCCTTGGGCTTCATGGCCGCTAAAAATGCCATGCCCAACTGGCTGGTGCGCTTTCTGTGCCGCCGCTTCTCCGACAGTGTGCGCGGCATCGATACCCTGATTTTTGCCCTGATTTTTGTTGCTGCGGTAGGCATGGGCCCGTTCGCTGGCATTCTGGCCATCATCATTGGTGACCTCGGCATGTTCATGAAGCTGTTCAGCGAGGCCATCGAGAACGCCGACAACAAGCCTGTTGAGGGTGTTAAATCGTCCGGCGCTGGCCATCTGATGCGCATGCGCTTTGGCATCCTGCCTCAGGTGTTGCCTATTATGCTTAGCCATGTGCTGTATTTCTTTGAATCCAACACCCGCTCGGCGGCCATTTTGGGCATGGTGGGTGCCGGTGGTATTGGCTTGCAATTGTCGGAAGCCATGCGTGGCAACAATTGGGACAACGCCGCCTTTATCATCTGCATGATTCTGGTGATGGTGGCCATCATTGACTTCATGTCGAAAAAAATCCGCAGCAAAATCATTGGCCAGCAGGCCTATCGTCCTTGAGGTATTCGATGAGTGACAAACAACTTGGCCCTGAACCCTATCTCGCAGCTGGTGCTCGCGCCAAGGATTCGCACCTGGGTTACTACACCGAAGTTGGTGAGCGCACACTACTGCTCGAATCCAGTCTTGATGACTATAGCTACATCTGCCACGACAGCAGCATGGCCTATACTCAGGCTGGTAAGTTTTGCTCCATTGCCGCCTTTACCCGCTTGGGGCCGGGCAATCATCCAAGCTGGCGAGCCAGCCAACATCACTTCAGCTACCGCAGTCGGCAATTCGGTTTGGCGGAAACCGACGACAGTGAGTTCTTTGCTTGGCGTCGTGCGCATCCGGTGACACTGGGGCATGATGTTTGGGTAGGTCATGGGGTGGTCATCATGCCAGGCGTGACCATAGGTACAGGTGCCATACTGGGTTCGGGTGCGGTGGTGACCAAGGATGTGCCCGCCTATGGTGTGGCAGTGGGTACGCCTGCACGGGTGATCAAACAACGCTTTGCTGACTCCTTGGCACAAGACCTAATGGATCTGGCCTGGTGGGACTGGTCGCACGAGCAATTAAAGGAATCCTTGCCTGATATGCGTGCGCTGCCTGCTGGCGACTTTGTGCGCCAATATTGGCATTGGCGCAAGCAGGGCCAACAATAAATGCCTTAGCCTAAAAAGCCCTTGCCCACCACATAGACTTCACGAGAGCGTGCGCGTGAGGCATCGGGCTTACGGATCAACACCTGCTGGAAGCTTTGGCGTACTTCTTTGATGTAGTCGTCATAGCCCACACCCATGAATACCTTGGCCAAAAAGCTTCCTTTGGGTTTGAGCACTTGACGGGCCATGTCCAGAGCCAGTTCCACCAGATAGATTGAACTGGCCTGGTCGGCGGCATTCACGCCGCTGATGTTGGGTGCCATGTCGGAAATGATCACATCCGCTTGCCGCCCTGCCATGGCAGCCAAAATTTGTTCAAAGACTTCATTTTCAGTGAAGTCGCCCTGTATGAACTCCACATTGGCTAGACTGTCCATGTACAGAATGTCGGAGGCCAAAACCCAGCCCTTATCGCCCACCAGATCGGCAGCCACCTGCGACCAGCCGCCAGGAGCAGAGCCCAGATCCATGACCAGCATGCCGGGGCGAATGAGTTTGTCTTTGGTGTTGAGTTCCAACAGTTTAAAGCTGGCACGAGAACGATAGCCGCTGGCTTTGGCCTGTTTAACATAGGGGTCATTGACATGCTCTTCCAGCCAACGATTGCTACTTTTGGATCGTGCCATGGGGTACTCCTGTTAGCCCAACATGGGCGCTAGCAATTCGCCGATGCGGGCCAGCTGTTGGCTATTGATGGCAGCGACATTGATGCGCCCGCCATTGACGATGTACAGGCCAAATTGGTTTTTCAGCTCCAGACACTGCTGCTCGGTTAAGCTAAGCACCGAGAACATGCCCTGATGTTGGGTGATGAAGTTGAGGTCTTTTTGGCAGCCAGCATGGGTCAAGGCCTGCGCCAGCCCGTGGCGTAACTGCGAAATTCGCGCCTGCATCTGTTGCAATTCGTCCAACCATTGTTGCTTGAGCTGAGCATCGCTCAGTACCAGGCGCACCAAGCTGGCGCCATGATCTGGTGGCATGGTGTAGGTACTGCGCGCCGCTTCCATCAATCGGCTTTTCACCGCCATGCTTTGGCTGGCGCTTTGGGTCAGTACCAGGGCCAGACCGGTGCGCTCGCGGTACAGGCCAAAATTCTTCGAGCAGGAGCTGACACAAAACAGCTCGGGCACGCGCTCAGCCAAATAGCGTAAACCGGCTGCGTCTTGCTCTAGGCCCTGACCAAAGCCCTGATAGGCCATGTCAACAAAGGGCAAGAAGCCCTTTTGCAAGCAGAGTTCGGTGATCCTTTGCCAGGCAGCAAAGCTGATGTCTGCCCCGGTTGGGTTATGGCAAGAGCCGTGCAGCAGCAAGACATCCTTTGGCCCCAGTTGGGCGACCTGCGCCAGCATGGCGGTTTCATCGACCAGATGGCTTTGGCTGTCGAAGTAGGGGTAGTGAGCAACACGCAAACCGGCTGCGCGCATGATGGGCGCATGGTTGGCATAGCTAGGGTTGCTGAGCCAGACACAGGCGTCCGGCTCGGCCTTTTTTATGCAATCGGCCACCAGTTTGAGCGCGCCACTGGCACCTGCTGTTTGCACGGCTGCTGTGCGTGCCAGAACCGGACTTTGCTCTCCCAGCAACAGCTGGCTCATCAGGCTGTTGTACTGCTCATCACCGGCCATGCCGACATAGCTTTTGCTCTGTTGTTCTTGCCACAGTCGCTGCTCAGCGCTCTTAATCGCGGCCATGATGGGCGTTTGCCCGTGCTCGTCTTTGTAAACGCCAATGCCGAGATCGATTTTGTCTGGTCGTTGATCCAAACGGCAATCCATGGCCAGCTGGATGATGGGGTCCATAGGGGTGGCGCTGAGTGAGTTGAGCATGAGCCTAGCCTGAAAAGAATGAAAAACCGATTGTAGCCAGCTTTAGGCCTAAGAACCAGCAGGCAGGCTGCTTTGTGTTTGTTTCCCTGGCTGAGTACAATGACGCACCTTGGGCAGCATCCACAGCAGGAGAAATCAACATGGCCAAAATTTTTATTGATGGCGAAGCCGGCACTACGGGTTTGCAAATTCGTCAGCGTTTACAGGATCATCCTGGCATCGAGATTGTTAGTATTGACCCTGAGCTGCGTAAAGACCCAGAGGCCAAGGCCAGGATAATGGCCAGTGTGGATGTGACCGTGCTCTGTTTGCCAGATGAAGCCGCCAAAGAGGCCGCCGCCCAAGCCAAGGCATTGGGATGCCGTGTGCTGGATGCCAGCTCAGCGCACCGCATTGAGCCAGACTGGGTCTATGGCATGCCTGAGCTGCAACCTGATCAGGCCGATGCCATTGCCAAGGCACAGCTGGTGTCTAACCCGGGTTGCTATGCAACTGGTGCTATTCTGCTGCTCAAGCCCTTGTTGGCGCAGGGTATTTTACCGGCCCAAACCCCTATTTCCATTAATGCGGTGTCAGGTTATAGCGGTGGTGGTAACCAGATGATTGCCAGTTATCAGCAGCCTGATGCGTCGGCCTATGCCCTTTATGGTTTGAATTTTGAACACAAGCACTTGAAGGAAATTCAGGCTCACTCGGGTTTGCAACTCAAGCCAAACTTCTTCCCGGCCGTGGTCAATGTTGAGCAGGGCATGCTGATCCAGATTCCTTTGCATCGCAGCCAGTTGGCTCAGGATTTGGATCTGCAAAAGGTTCTGGCTGACTACTATCAGCAGCACAGCTTTGTGCGGGTGCGACCGCAATCCTACTTGCAAAAGGGTAACTTCATTCATGTCGAGGGCAATCAGGGCAGTAACTACTGTGATCTGACGGCCATTGCCGATGCCGATGGCGAGCGCTGGTTATTGGTGGCGCGATTGGATAACTTGGGTAAAGGCGCCAGCGGGGCCTGCGTGCAGAACCTTAACTTGATGCTGGGCTTTGCCGCCGATACCTGTGTGAATCTGGCCTAGTCTGGGCGTTACTGTCTAGATCATAACTATCTAGATCATAACTATCTAGGCGCCATTACCAGCGATAGTGCCATTGTTATCTGGCCTGTATTGCAGGGTTCAGGATTCCTTAGCCCAACAGTTTGGCCTTAGGCAGGCGCTTGCCTAGGGCTACCTCAATGAAAAACTCGCCCGGCTCGGTGGTGAAAGGGATCACTATCACCGGCACTTTGACTAGGTGTTCTAGCTCTGGCTCCATCAGGATTTTTGGCTGAGCCATTTCAAAGTTATAGCCATTTTGCCACAGTAGCTTGCGTGCGCCACCGGATAGCATGTTGGTGATTTCACCCGTGAGATCTTGGCAGCTGTCGTCCAGTTCGTGGATGTCTTCACCCAGCATATTGCTGGCGATGCGCACGATGGTTGATGTGCTGAAACTGATGGCTAATGAACCATGCACATCGTCTCCCACCATGGGGATAAGACCTGTCACTGACCCAAGCATTTTTTGGTCTGCCTTCACATAGGGCTTGCCGCGCTGGCATTCGAGCTGCGCCATACTAACCAGTATGTTGCTAATGCTGGCGACGAAAGGATTGATAAAATCAACATTCATTAAGCAGATACCTCTGAACAAGCATAGCTTAATTTTTGCTGGTTCGGCGGCCAGAGCATGCATTATTTGTACTGAATTGAGTCAGTAAGAAAATTCAGCTTTGCTCTGGGCAATGCAAGGGGCTGGCCGCCAAGGATTAAGCAGCAGGCTTGGAAGTTTTGGAATCTTAGTAACAGAAAAGTGCAGGATGAAGGTCATCCTGCACCAAAAGGCTTGCGCTATTCTTCTTCGTCAGGGTAGCCCTGAGCTTCGAGCCAAAGCGCATTAATGATGCCAAGGCTACAGGCCAAGAGCACACCCAGAATCCAAGTAAAATACCACATAAGCAGGCTCCCGTTAGTAAAGTGAGTGGCTGTTGTTTTGTATGTCTGCCGTGGTCAGGCGGCCGCGCATTTTAAAGTAGGTCCAGGCCGTGTAACTCAGCACAATGGGCACAAAGATGCAGACCACCACAAACATGATCATCAGCGTGGTTTGGGTAGAGGTGGCATCCCACATGGTAAGGCTGTGATTGGGGTTGGAGCTGGACGGCAGCACAAAGGGAAACATGGACACACCAATGGTAAGGATCACTGAGCTGAGGGCTAGGCTGGAGCTGATAAAGGCCGCCCAACCATTTTTGCGCCAGCTGAAAAAGCTCAGGCCCAAGAAACCCAGAATGCCCAACAAGGGGATCAGCAGCAACAGCGGCCAGCGACCATAGTTGGCCAGCCAAGCACCGGCCTCAATGGCCACGGTCTTGTTCACCGCACTGGCATTGGCGCTGATGTCCAAACCGCCGGTGACCACATAGCCCGGAATGGCTAGCCAAAGCCACAGACCCGCCAGCACAAAGAGGGCAGCGCAGATCAAGCCAAGGTATTGGCTCAGTTGCTGCGCACGGGCCAGAAGCTGATCCGTGGTCTTCATCTGCAAATAGCTGCTGCCTTGGCCGACAAACATCAGCAGACTAAGTACACCGCAGAGCAGGGCAAAGGGATTGAGCAGGGCAAAGAAGCTGCCGGTGTACTGGATGGCCAGGATCTCGGTGAAGTGGAAGGGCACCCCTAGCAGCAGGTTGCCAAAGGCAACACCAATGATCAGCGGCGGTACGCTGGAACCAATGGTCAGGGCCCAGTCCCAATTGCTACGCCATTGGGGGTTGTCGAGCTTGGAGCGGTAATCAAAGCCGATGGGGCGCAAGAACAGCGCCATCAGCACCACCATCATCGCCAGATAGAAGCCACTGAAGGCGGTGGCATAGACAGGTGGCCAAGCAGCAAAGAGTGCGCCGCCAGCGGTAATCAGCCAAACCTGATTGCCGTCCCAGTGCGGTGCCACACTGTTGATCATCACCCGGCGCTCGTCGTCGGTTTTGCCCAATACCTTGAGTAGGCTACCCACGCCCATGTCAAAGCCATCGGTTACCGCAAAGCCAATGAACAGCACGCCGATCAGCAGCCACCAAATAAACTTAAGAACTTCGTATTCCATGCTTAGGCCCCCTTGGAGGATTCAGTGGTGGCCAAGGCTTCGCCATGATACTTGCCGGTGTGCAAGCTGGCTGGGCCTTTTTTGGTGAAGTGCACCATGAGCCACATTTCGATAACAATAAAGACGGTGTAAAGCAGGGTGATGGCAACCATGCTGATCAGCAACTGGCTGACGCTCAGGCTGGACGCGGCCACACTGGTCGGCAGCAGTTCACCCACGGCCCATGGCTGGCGACCGTATTCGGCAACGAACCAACCGGCTTCACTGGCGATCCAAGGCAGGGGAAGGCCAAACAGCAGGGCTTTAAGCAGCCAGGGCGGAATCTGCTCTGTGCGCTTGGCGCTGTGGTAGAAGGCAAAGGCAATCAACACCAGCATGATAAAGCCGCAACCGACCATGATGCGGAACGACCAAAACAGAGGCGCAACCTTAGGAATGCTGCTCTGCACCGCCAGTTGGATTTGCTCTTCACTGGCATTAGGGATGTCGTCGGTAAAGGGCATCAAGAGCCAGCCATAGCCTAGGTCTTCTTTGACCAGATCAAAGGCAGCGCGATTTTCAGCTGTGTCATTGCCTGCTCGCAGCTCGGTAAGCAGCTCAACCGCTTGCATACCACTGCGAATGCGCTCTTCGTGAATCACCAGCAAGTCTTTAAGGCCCATGATCTCTTCAGTGGTCGAGCGGGTGGCAATCAGGCCCATCATGTAGGGGATCTTGATCGCGGCATCGGTGCGCTGTTCGGCCTGATTGGGTAGGCCCACCAGCGTAAAGGCAGCAGGGGCGGGCTGAGTTTCCCATTCGGATTCAATGGCCGCCAGTTTGACCTTCTGTACATCGCCCAGCTCGTAGCCGGATTCGTCACCCAGAACAATGACCGACAGCACCGAGGCCAGACCAAAGGCGCTGGCAATGGCGAAGCTGCGGCGTGCAAAGGGCAGATCACGGCCTTTGAGCAAGTAATAGCTGGAGATGGCCAGCACGAACATGGCTCCCGTAGTGTAGCCAGCCGAGACGGTGTGCACGAACTTGACCTGAGCCACCGGGCTGAACACCACCTCGGCAAAGCTTTGCATTTCCATGCGCATGGTTTCGTAGTTGAACTCCGCACCCACTGGGTACTGCATCCAGCCATTGGCAATCAGAATCCAGAGCGCGGATAAATTGGTGCCCAAGGCCATCAGCCAAGTAATGGCCAGATGCTGGCGCTTAGAGAAGCGTTCCCAGCCAAAGAAAAACATGCCCACCAAGGTGGATTCCAAGAAGAAGGCCATCAGGCCCTCAATGGCCAAGGGCGCGCCAAAGACATCGCCCACATAATGGCTGTAGTACGACCAGTTGGTGCCAAATTGGAATTCCATGGCAATGCCGGTGGTCACCCCAAGGGCAAAGTTGATGCCGAACAGCTTGCCCCAAAACTTGGTCATGTCGCGGTAGATTTCTTTGCCGGTCATGACATAGACCGACTCCATGATGGCCAGAATCACCGCCAGGCCCAAGGTTAGAGGAACGAAAATAAAATGATACATGGCGGTCATCGCGAACTGCAGCCGCGATAACTCAATGACATCCAGCATGATGTGACTCCCATGAAGGTGGAGGGTTGCTAGGTTAATTTGCGTCGCAAGGAGTTGATTCACGACAGTGAATCTTGCTTATTTGTCATCTTAGTCAATGGATCGAATCTGCCCTTGATCTGGGTCAGGGGTATTGAAAATAGGAGCGTAAGAGGAATATTTAACCACGGACTGGTCTAGCAGGGTTGGCTCTATTACTGTGGTAAAAAAGCCTGACTAGGCCTAACGGTGGTGTTGTGCTGTTGCTGCTCCAGTTGCAGCATCAGCTCACTGAGTGGCATGGGTCGGCCTAAATAGAAACCTTGCGCCTGATCGCACTCCAATTCTTTTAACGCCTGATACTGCTGCTCGTTTTCTACCCCTTCGGCAACCACCCTGAGCTCCATGCAATGCGCCATATCGATCATGATGGACACCAGGTCGCGCATCCTAGGGTTGTCGATCATTGGGCTAATAAAGCTGCGGTCGATTTTGAGGAAGTTAAAGGGCAGCTCCGCTAGGTATTTAAAGCTGGCATAGCCGCTGCCGAAGTCATCCAGGGAAACATCGATTTCCAGCTCCTGAAAGCGTTCCAGCATGCGAGTGGTGCTGTCCATGTTATCCACCAAGCTGGTTTCAGTCAGCTCAATGCTGATCAGTCGAACCGGTATTTGGTAATGTTGGATGCGGCCATAGAGGTAGTCTGGTAAGCCATCGTCGACCATCTGTTTGCTCGATAGATTGATGGCGATGGGGCAGGCATGACCTGAGCTGTGCAGTGCCAATTGGCTGAGGCAGGCCATTTCAATGACCTGCAGGCCAAGCTCACGAATCAAGCCTGAGTTTTCGGCAATCTCTATGAAGGCACCGGCAGAGAGCAAGCCCTTTTCCGGGTGCGGCCAGCGCAGCAAGGCCTCGGCACCCACAATGTTGCCCGAGCTAAGCTCAAACTGAGGTTGAAACATCAGCTCGAGTTTCTGGTCGGCAATGGCGTGACGCAGATCCTGTTCAAATAAAATAGCGTTGGTGGCAATGTCGCTGATGTCTTGTTGTAGCAATCTTAAGCAGTTGCCATCGGCTTGACGGGCACTTTTTAAGGCGTCATGGCCCCGTGCCAAACTGTGGCTTAATTGGCCTTGATTGATGGTGGCAATGCCAATGCTGGCGGTCATCAGGATGGCGCGGTTGCCCAGAATGAAATCTTGGCGAGACAGGTTGAGGATGTTTTCGCCTACCAAGCGCAGTCTGCCTATGTCATGAAAGTCCTCGGCCAGTAGGGCAAATTCATCGCCCCCGAGGTGACATACTAGGGTGATGGGCGAGCCTAGGGTCGCCAAGCGCTTGCCAACCTGAATCAATAACTCATCACCGCCGGATTGACCATAGAGGCTGTTGATCTGACCGAAGTGGTCGATGTTGACCATGATGATGGCCAAGCGATCGGCTTGAAACTCTTTTTCATGGCTTAACTTCTGTAGGTGATGATGCAGGCTTTGGCGATTAGGCAGACCGGTTAAAGGGTGGTTATAGCTTAAAAAATTGTGCTCCTTGAGTTGCTGCATTCTTGGGTTGCGTACCAAGCCCAGAAACTGATCGTCGCTGCCGGTCATGGGCCAAGCGTCTAACTGATGGCGAAAGCCAAGCTGCACTGCATCCTTCTGCAGGCAATGAGCCATGCCCTGATCGGATAATTGCTGCCAAAACGAGGCATCGCAAGTAAAGTGCTCTTGCAGCTCATTACTGCGGGTGAGTTTATTTTCCATTTGCTCATAGGCAGGGTTCTTTTTTAGAATTTTGCCCTGAGTGTTAAAAATAATGCAGGCCTGATCGGATTGGCTGAACAGCAGCGTATCCACAGGCTGTTCGTTGATGACTTGTTGCTCGGCTTGAGCCACGCCAGCCAGCTGGCCGTCTGCCCAAGACTGGCCCTGTTCGCTATACCATAGATAGTGCCCAGCAGGGCAGCGCCAGCGAAAACGAATGTCCCAAACCAGGGGTTGCTTGCAGGCTTGGCGTAGATTGGCAAGGTAGGCGGCTCGCTCTTGAGGATGGATCTTTTTGATCAGGCTAAGCAAGGAATAGGACTGGCCATTTAGCAGCACGCGCCCCTTGCCCTGAGTGTAGCACCAGAGTTGCAGTCTTTGATGTTTGCTGGTTAGATGAATCAGACGAGTGTGCTGTAAATTGCTTAGGCTGTGATGCCTAAGGTTGTCAAAATGCGCCACCGGTTTTGGTCTGAGCCACCAGTAAAGAACCAGAGCAAAAATGATGTTTAAAATAATCAGGTAGAGCAAAAGGATGACCCAAAATTATAGTTGTTCCTTAAGTATGGTCAGCAGCAAGCAAATTTGCCAAAGACCCAAGGATTATTTTTTTTATTTGTCCCGATTTATTAATCAACTAGTCTGTTTGATCATAGTCAGTCTGGTAATGGCACTTGGTCAGGCAAGAGCCCAGACCTTTGTGGTTGGCTGTTGGATGCAAGAAGGCTCAGCTGCTGACCTGGGGTTGCAAGCTCTGTACGGACAGGCTCTTGAAATATTGGGCTTTGATCTAGAGTGGCGGCATCTGCCTGTTGCCCGCGCTCAATTAGAAATGGCACAGGGGTTGCTGGATGCAGACTGTGCACGACATGATCAATATTCTTTGCAATTGTTGGATGGTCAGCAAGTCATTAGATTGCCAGTGGTGGTTGGTGGCTCTACCGTTGATCTTTGGCAGGCTAAGGATGCCGACCACCAGATTGAAAATTTAACTCAGGCTGCAGAGCAACAGCTGCGTTTGGTGTATCAGCGCGGGACTGATATTGCGAGGCGGCATCTGCAGGATTATCCTCAGCACTTGGTCTATGAGGTTGGCAGCAGCTGTGTGGCTTTACGCATGTTAGAGGCTAAAAGAGTAGATATCTTACTTAGCACAGTAGGTGATTATAGTTTTAAAGTCATTGAGCATCAGGACTGCCCTTTGCCACAAAAGTTAGTAGAAATTCATCGCTTTGAAGCCGTACCTATTTTGCACCCCAGACATCAAGTCCTGACGCAGTCATTGGCCGAGGTTTTAGGTCAACTGCTGGATGAAACAAGAAATACACAGATAGAAAGCGAATGATGAACAGTGAAATGAACGCAATTAATGTTATTGGCACGCCGCTGCAACTTTGCGGTTGTCAGCCTGTGACGGGATTTTATCGTGATGGCTTTTGCCATACGGGTTCTGAAGACCTAGGCAAGCATACGGTCTGTGCAGTGATGACAACAGAGTTTTTGGCTTTCAGTAAGGCGAGGGGTAATGACTTGTCAACGCCAAGACCAGAATTTGACTTCCCAGGCCTTAAGCCAGGTGACAGTTGGTGCGTCTGTGTTTTGCGCTGGAAAGAGGCCTACATTCAGGGGGCTGCACCCCCTGTGAAGTTGGCGGCCTCGCACTTTAACTGCTTGGCTCATGTGACCCTTGAGCAATTAAGGCAGTGCGAATATCGTCCTGCCTAACCTAGGTCTAAATCAGTCCCATGCTAAGCATGGCGCGACTGACTTTTAAGAAGCCACAGATGTTGGCTCCCACCACATAGTTGCCAGGGTCGCCAAATTCGGCCGCCGTCTCATAGCAATCTTTGTGGATGTTGCGCATGATTTCATGCAAGCGCTGTTCGGTGTGGTTGAAGCTCCAGCTGTCACGACTGGCGTTTTGCTGCATTTCCAACGCGCTGGTGGCCACGCCACCGGCATTGGCTGCTTTACCAGGGCCGTAGGCCACCTTGGCTTCCAAGAAGATGCGAATGGCCTCGGGGGTACAGGGCATGTTGGCGCCTTCGGAGATCAGTTTGCAGCCGTTATTGACCAGAGTTTGAGCGTCTTTACCATTCAGTTCGTTCTGTGTGGCGCAGGGCAGGGCGAAATCACAAGGAACCTGCCAGATGTTGCCCTCTTTGGTAAAACGGGCCTGAGGCCTGGCTTGGGCATAGGCGCTGAGGCGCTCACGGCGCACTTCTTTGATTTCTTTCAGTAAGGCCAGATCAATGCCTTGCTCATCATAGATTACGCCACTGGAATCGGAGCAGGCCACGACCTTAGCACCCAGTTGTTGGCACTTTTCGATGGCGTAAATGGCCACATTACCAGAACCTGACACCAGGCCTATCTTGCCCTCTAGGCTGTCTTGGCGCACTTTAAGCATTTCTTCAGCAAAGAAGACCGCGCCATAGCCTGTGGCTTCGGTGCGTGCTCTGCTGCCGCCATAGTGAATGCCTTTGCCGGTTAAAATGCCTGACTCATAACGATTGGTTAGGCGCTTATATTGGCCAAAAAGGTAGCCAACTTCACGGCCGCCTACGCCAATGTCGCCAGCGGGCACATCGGTGTACTCGCCCAAATGACGATAAAGCTCTGTCATCAGGCTTTGGCAGAAGCGCATGATTTCAGCATCCGAGCGACCTTTGGGGTCAAAGTCACTGCCGCCCTTGCCGCCACCAATGGGCATGCCAGTAAGGGCGTTTTTGAAAATTTGTTCAAAGCCCAGAAACTTGATAATGCCAAGGTAAACCGATGGATGGAAGCGCATGCCGCCCTTATAGGGGCCAAGTGCGCTGTTGAACTGCACTCGGAAGGCGCGGTTGATGTGGATTTCGCCCTTGTCGTCCATCCAGGGCACACGGAAAATGATTTGTCGCTCTGGCTCGCAGATGCGTTCAATGATTTTTTGCTCGGCCAGTTCAGGGTATTTCACCAGCACCGGGCCAATGGTTTCCAAGACTTCGCGTACGGCTTGGTGAAACTCTTGTTCGCCAGGGTTGCGCTTGAGGATGTCTTGGTAAATGAATTCGAGTTTTTCGCTAAGACGAACGGTCATCTTTGGCTCCTTCAGGGTGCTGTTTTTATTGATAGCATCGATGCTTGGTATTTAAAGCAGTGATGCTTGGTATTAATAGCAGTAATGCTCGGCGCGGATTGCTGGCTGACCTAGGGTTTAGGCCAAAGCAAGGGGTGACTCTGCGCGCCGAGATTAACAATAGTCTGTTAATGCCCCTAGTTATTGATGTGCATCAAGAGCAAAAAGGTTAGCAGGGGGCGTTGCGAATAAATGCCAAGTAGCTCACAAGGAGGACAATTCTCGCGCCTGTGCTAAGCTCAAACCATTAATACTTTTGGCCAATGTTTTTATGAGATGTTTTGCGTGAATGTTTGGTCGTGCTGTTATTGGCCAACCTGGCTTGGGCCAAGCCGGTGCTAACCTACTGCGCCGATCCTGATTGGTGGCCCTTTGAGATCATCCAGCAGGGTCGGCACCTTGGCATGGCCGCTGATCTCATGGCCTTGGCGGCTGAACGAGCTGAGATCGAATTGCAGCTGGTGCCAAGCCTTGATTGGCCTGAAAGCCTAGCGCTTGCCCGTGCCGGTGAGTGCATGGCTTTGAGTTTTCTCAACGAGACGGAGTCACGCCAGCGGTGGCTTAGTTTTTCCAAACCCTTGTTGATTGACCCCAATGTGCTGGTGACTCATGCAAGGCATGAAAACATCAGGGATCTCAACGACTTTGCCTACAAAGTCATGGTGCTGCCCAAGGGGACGGCAGTGGAAGAGAGAGTACGGCGCGATTTTCCACACATTGACATTCTGTTGGTCGATACTGAACTGCAAGCCTTTGAGGCCGTGAATCAAGGTCTGGCCGACATGACTCTGCGCTCCCAAGCCATTGCGGTCAGTGCCATTACCGATGGTGGTTTTTTTAATTTAAAGGTCGCCGGTCGTGTACCGGGCTATGAGAATGTGTTGCGTATGGCTCTGTTGCATGAGCATGAACATTGGCTACCCTTGCTCAATCTTGGTATTGCGCGTCTGGAGCCAGACGAAGTACGAACCATTTATAATCGTTATGTCTCGGTGCGTGTCGATCAGGTCACTGACTATCGCCTATTTTATCTCAGCCTACTGGTGCTGCTCGTGGTGACTCTAACCTCGGCCTTTTGGTTATGGCGCATGCAACGCATCAACGAACAGCTCAAATTCTTGTCTGAGCGCGACTCATTGACCAAAATCTGGAATCGTCGTGCGCTGAGCCAATTCATTGAGCGGGCCCCTTGACCCTGAGCATTGGTGTGACCCAATGGCAGACCAGCGATAACCTGGCCAGCTTGCTGCAACGTGCTGATCAGGCCCTGTATCAGGCCAAGGCCCAAGGGCGTGATCGGGTGCAGCAAGCCTAAGCCAGAGATCAGTCGAGGTAGGCCACGCCGTCCATTTCTACCTGTGCACCCTTGGGCAGGGCAGACACCTGAATGGCGGCACGTGCAGGGTAGGGCTGAGGGAAGAATTCGGCCATGATTTCATTCACCAAGGCAAAGTGGCTAAGGTCGGTGAGGAAGATGTTCAGCTTGACGATCTGCTGCAAATCCCCGCCTGCGGCTTGGCAAACGGCGCGCAGGTTACGGAATACCTGACTGATTTGTGCGCGCATGTCGCCCTCAATCAACTCCATGGTTTCCGGCACCAAGGGGATCTGGCCGGAAAGGAAGAGTTGCTGACCCACTTGCACTGCCTGTGAATAGGTGCCAATGGCCGCAGGTGCAAATTCTGTCGCAATAATTTTACGCATTTTTCATCTCCATCAATTAGAATAACCACTTTGTTGCCAGCCTTGAGATATTCTCAAGGCCTTTTTGTTCTGGGGGTTGATTATGACTTGGAGCTTGGCGCAGGCCAACCGAATTTACAATGTGCCACAGTGGAGTGAGGGTTACTTCCAGATCGACCAGCAGGGTCGACTCTGTGTCAAGGATGCAGAGCAACTCTATCCTCTGGAAACCATTTTGCACCAAGCCAGTCAAATGGGCTTAAAACGGCCGTTGTTGATGCGCTTTCCACATATCATTCATGACCGGGTTGAGCGCCTAATTGGTTCCTTTCAGCGTGCGATAAGGGATCAGGGCTATCGTGGTGGTTACCATGCGGTTTACCCCATTAAGGTTAACCAGCAGCGCCGAGTGGTCGAGGCTATTGTTCAGGGCCAGTTGCAAGCCGGACAAAGCCGCCTAGGCTTGGAGGCCGGCAGCAAGCCAGAACTGTTGGCAGTGCTGGCGCAAGCGGAAAAAGCGCCAACCGTGATCGTTTGCAATGGCTACAAAGACCCTGAATTCATTCGCTTGGCTTTATTGGCCGAGCGCTTGGGCCATGAGGTCTATCTGGTGATTGAAAAATCCGGCGAGCTGGATTGGGTGCTGGACATTGCCGAGCAGCTTCAAGTTAAGCCGCGCATTGGCGTACGTGCTCGCCTAGCCAACACCGGCAAGGGCAAATGGGAAGACACCGGCGGTGACAAATCCAAGTTTGGCCTAACTGCAGCCGAGATTCTGCACCTGTTGCACCGCTTGCAAGAGCGCGATGCCATGGATTCATTGCAGTTGCTGCACTTCCACCTTGGCTCGCAGATCGCCAATATTCGCGACATTCACACCGGCCTTTTGGAATGCGCTCGTATCTTCAGTGAGTTGCATTCGCTGGGCGTGAATATCCGTACCGTGGATGTGGGTGGTGGTCTGGGTGTGGACTACGAAGGTGCTCGCTCGCAGAGCAGCTGCTCGATGAACTACACCCCCTACGAGTACGCATGGCAGGTGGTGCATGCCTTTGCCAATGTCTGCGACCCGCTGGGCATTGAGCACCCGAACATCATCACCGAATCTGGCCGTGCGGTCACTGCGCATCACGCGGTGTTGGTGTCTGAGGTCATCGACCATGAGCCGCCCTATCAGGGCGACCTAAAAGCACCGGATGCTGACAGCCATCGTTTGTTGCTCGACGCCTGGAATACCTATTATGAGTTGCAACAAGACATTGCCTCGTCTTCGGAGGTTTGGAATGACATTGCTTATATCCAAAGCGAGGCCATTGCGGCCTTTACTCATGGTGACCTCACACTGACGGAGCGCGCTGCCATTGAAGGCATGGTCAACGCCATTGCTACTCAATTACGCTCGCAGCTGTCGCCCGCCAGGCGCGCGCACCGTGAAATTCTTGACGAGATCAACAGCAAGCTGGCGGATAAATACTTCGTTAACTTCTCCTTGTTCCAGTCCTTGCCCGATGTTTGGGGCATTGATCAAGTGTTTCCTGTGGTGCCCCTGCATCGCTTGGATGAAGAGCCTACCCATCGGGCGGTGATTCAGGACATGACCTGTGACTCGGACGGTCGTATCGATACCTACATTGATGGCGACAGCTTAGAGACCAGCTTGCCGGTGCCGCCTTGGCAGGATGGTCAGCCCTTGTTGATTGGCTTTTTCATGGTGGGTGCTTACCAAGAGATCTTGGGCGATCTGCACAATCTGTTTGGTGACAGTGATGCGGTTGATGTGCTCTTGACTCCTGAGGGCGTGCAGCTCAAGCATGCTACCAGAGGCGACACCGTTGACACCGTGCTGCGCTATGTGAACTTTTCTTCCGAGCAGATGTTGGCCAGCTATAGCCGCCAGTTGGCGCGCAGTGACCTGAGCCGAGATCAGCAGAATGATTGGCTGGCCAGCTTGCGCCGCAGTCTGCAGGCCGGCACCTATCTCAAGCGGGGTTAGCTGTTAGAGTGCCAAGCGATACTTAAAGGGGCCGGGGTGTTGGCTATGAGACCGTCACCCGCAGGGAGCGGGTGTCGAGGCTACAGGGATGTACTTGCGCCGTGTCGAATAGCCAATACCCCGGCTCCTGTTGTTGATGGTGGCTGATGATGGCTAGCGCCGCAACAGCAGCCTGAGCCAGAAGCCGACATTGAGCAGATTGGCGAGGGCGGCCGCCAGATAGGTGAGGGCCGCAGCGCGCAGCAGGCGCTCGGCCTGTGGTAGGTCATCCTCTGGTAGGTAGCCGTCGGCCAAAATGGGCAGCGCCAGACGATAGCTGGCGTGCCATTCCACTGGCAGGGTCAAAAAGCGAAACAGAATATTGGCCACGCCCGTGACCAAGGCACTGATGATCAACAAGCGCCAGACAAAGGCCATGCCTGGCACCCAAAGCAACAAGGAACCACCGGCCAGCAAAATGGCGCTGGTGCGCTGCAGTACCATGATGGCTTTGGCCCATAACTGGCGTTGCTGAAAGGGACGATAGCCCTGCTGGTCTTGAATCACATGGCCCATCTCGTGGGCGGCAATAGTCAGCGCACTCAGGGTGCGGCCGTTGAAGTGCTTATCCTGCAGGCGCACCACCTTGGCGATGGGATCATAATGGTCACCGCTGGCGCCGCCCTCGATCTCGACCTCGAGCGCAAAACGTTCGGCCAGATGCTTGGCCAGCTCGCCGCCTGTGCCCTTGAGGTCGCTGCGCTCTTGATCACCCAAGCGCATTTGCCTGTTTACCATCCATTGTGGGCCCAGCAATAGGCCGAGCAAGAACAAAATCAGAAGTATCCACAGCATGGTAATCTCCACAGCAGAGGGCAGCTTTTAGGCTGCGCCTAACAGGTTAGCTGGCGTCGGGCCTGTCCATCAGCAGTTGATGGCTCAAAATTTGCTGCTCAATGCCCTGGGCATCCAGCTTGGCCTCGGCCAACAACTCGGACACCTTGCCCTGCTCGATGAACTGATCGGGCAGACCAAGATTGAGGATTTTGACCTCCAGTTGCAGTTCATGACACAACTCCGCCACGGCAGAGCCTGCGCCACCAGCAATCACATTCTCTTCCAAGGTTACGAATAGCCAGTGTTCTTGGCTTAGCTGCTGCAGCATTAACTTGTCTATAGGTTTGACAAAACGCATGTCAACCAGAGTGGCATTCAGTCGCTTAGCCACCTCAAGACCGGGCACGACCATGCTGCCAAAGGCCAGCAGAGCGATTTTTTCACCGGACAGCAGCAGTTCGGCCTCGCCAATGGCCAAGCCATCTAGATGGCGTGCTGGGCTGCTGCCCGGGCCTTGGCCACGAGGGTAGCGAACCGCAGCCGGGCCTGGGTATTGCCAAGCCGTGCTCAGCATCAGGCGACACTGGGCTTCGTCCCTTGGGGCCATGATGACCATGTTAGGGATGGCGCGTAAAAAGCTATAGTCAAAACTGCCAGCATGGGTAGCGCCGTCTTCACCGACCAGACCAGCGCGGTCGATGGCAAAGGTCACGTCCAGATTTTGCAGTGCCACGTCATGAATCAGTTGGTCATAGCCGCGTTGCAAGAAGGTGGAGTAAATGGCCACTACCGGCTTAAAGCCTTGGCAAGCCATGCCAGCGGCCAGAGTAATTGCGTGCTGCTCGGCAATGGCGACATCAAAATAACGGTCTGGGAATTGTTGGGCAAAGTTGACCATGCCCGAGCCTTCACACATGGCGGGGGTGATGCCAGTTAGCAGCGGGCTGGCCGCAGCTTGGTCGCACAGCCACTGACCAAAGATGTCGGAATATTTGGGCGAGGCATTGCTGCTTTGGTTCTTGGGTGCCATTTTGCTGATGGCGTGATAACGAATGGGCTCGGCCTCAGCCGGAGCAAAGCCCTTGCCTTTAACCGTGGCCAGATGCAGTAACTTGGGGCCGGGTCGCTCTTTGAGGCGGCGCAAATGGCGCACTAGGGTCGGCAGGTCATGGCCATCCACTGGGCCAAAGTACTGCACGCCCAACTCTTCAAACAGCAAACCGGGGGAAATCATGCCCTTAACATGCTCTTCTGCCTTGCGCGCTAGGTCGCGCATGGGTGGCAGACCATCGAGCAATTTGAGCGAATTTTCACGCAGATGCGAGTAGGCCTTGCTGGTGAAGATTTCGGTTAGGGTTTTTTGCAGGCCGCCCACATTGGCCGAGATCGACATGTTGTTGTCGTTCAAAATGATCAGCATGTCGGTTTGATCATGGCCGGCGTGGTTTAAGGCCTCAAAGGCCATGCCGGCTGTTAGTGCGCCATCACCGATGATGGCCACGCTCTTGGCTGCCTTGCCACGCAGGCGATTGGCAATGGCCATGCCCTGGGCGGCGGAAATGGAGGTCGAACTGTGGCCGACGCCGAAAGCGTCGTAGGGGCTTTCAAAGCGAGATGGGAAGGCGGCTAGGCCGTCTTTTTGCCGAATGCTGTGCATGGCCTCGCGCCGGCCAGTGAGGATTTTGTGCGGATAGGCCTGATGACCTACATCCCAGACTAGGCTGTCTTCCGGGGTGTTGAACACATAGTGCAGGGCAATGGTCAGTTCAATGACGCCTAAACCCGCGCCAAAGTGACCGCCGGTGCAGCCCACCGACCAGAGTAAAAACGCGCGCAGTTCATCGGCTAAGCGGCCAAGGCTGGCTTCGGGCAGGGCGCGAAGCTCATTTGGCAGCTGAATGCTGTCAAGCAGGGGGGTCTCAGGGCGTTCGCTGGGGAGGTGGTGATAAATTTTCATGCCTAGGTGGTTCGTTCGCCAAGATAAAGAGTGAATTGTCGCAGCATTGACTGCTCCAGACCAAGAGTCTTGAGCAGGCCAAGGGCTTTTTGTTGTAAAGTCTCGGCCTGAGCACGAGCGCCCTCTAAGCCTAGCAGGCTGACATAGGTGCTCTTGCCGCGTTGTTGATCACTGCCCTGTGGTTTGCCTAGGGTCTGGCTGTCACTGGTGACATCCAGAATGTCGTCCCGCACCTGATACAGTAGCCCTATTTGCTGACCATAGTCATCCAGTAACCCTAGCTGTTCAGCGCTGGCATGGCCGCAGAGCGCACCCATTTGCAGGGCGGCACGAATAAGAGCCCCGGTTTTGGCCAGATGCAGTTGTTCCAGCTCGGTAAGGCTGACTTGGCGCTGCTCTGCGGCCATGTCCAGCGCCTGACCATGAACCATGCCCGATAGGCCAGAAGCCTTGGCCAACAGGCCAATCATCTGTACTTTTTGCCCATCGCTGAGATCCGGTGCTTGGCTCAGCACCTCAAAGGCCAGACTTTGCAAGCCATCGCCCACCAGAATGGCGGTCGCTTCGTCGTATTGAATGTGGCAGGTGGGCTTGCCCCGCCGCAAACTGTCATTATCCATGGCTGGTAAATCGTCATGCACCAAAGAATAAGTATGAATTAACTCAATGGCGCAAGCAGGTGCCAACCAGCTATTACTAGGTGCTTGCCATAGCTGGGCGCTTAAGCAACACAAAAAAGGTCGCAGACGTTTGCCGCCGGCCATTAGGCTGTAGTCGCAGGCTTGGTGCAGGCGGCTGTTTACAGGTGGCAGGCAGGCTTTAAGTGCTTGCTGCATTTGTTGCTCGCAAGCTTTAAGCTGGCTAACAAGCTCGAGGTTAGGCGTTTGAGCCGTCATTTTGTAATACCTGAATACGTTGCTGAGCCTGATCCAGTAATTGCTGGCAGTGCTTGGATAGGCGTACGCCCTGCTCGTAGGCAGTTAGGGATTGGTCTAGACTGAGGTTGCCCTGTTCCAATTGCTGCACAACCTGATCCAGCTGGTTGAGCAGTTCTTCAAAATGAGGTTGTTGGTCGGTCATTGGGTGCTCCAAACTACTAACTCTGGCGTTAGAGTTAGGCCAAGGGTGAACAAAGGGCAATAATTGCAGGCTCGCCCAACGTTTAATGGACACTAGTCTACACTTAGGAGGGCCTTTTGTTAAAGAAAGCTTGTGTTTGGTCGATAGTTGTAAAGAATTTTAAAGGGGTGAAGCAATGGATTTAGCGACCATTGTGGGTTTAGCCGGCGGCATTGCCATGATTATCTTGGCCATGGTCATCGGTGGCGATATCAGTATTTTTTATAATTTGCCCTCGGTCTTGATTGTGGTCATTGGTTCTTTGTTCGTGACCATGCAGCACTATACTTTAGAACAGTACCTAAATGCCGGCAAAATTGCAGGAAAGGCCTACTCTTTTAAGCTGATTGCTGCACCGGACCTGATCAAAGAAATCGTTGAAATCGCCGATGCCGCACGCAAGGGTGGCTTGCTGTCGCTTGAGGGTAGAGAGGTAGGTCATCCTTTCTTAAGCAAGGGCATACAATTGTTGGTGGATGGTCATGATGCTGATGTAATTCGCACTATTATGTCTCGGGACATGAAATTAACCACCGAGAGGCATGAGGCCGGTGCAGATATCTTTGGTGGCTTGCAGGATGTGGCTCCTGCAATGGGTATGATGGGCACTCTTATTGGTTTGGTGGGCATGTTGGCCAACATGGATGACCCGCAAACCATTGGCCCCGCGATGGCGGTGGCTCTGTTAACCACCCTTTATGGTTCGATCATGGCCACCATTGTCTTTGGTCCCATTAAGCAAAAGTGTTTAGTCAGGACAAGACAAGAAGAGACAGTGATGCGCATCATTATTGATGGTCTGTTGGCCATTCAGGGGGGGCAAAACCCGCGCATCATTGATGAAATGCTGCAAACCTATCTGCCGGGTCGTCAACGTCCTGTTGAAGAAGTGGCTGCCTAGGAGTACTTATGGCAGCAAACGAGGAAGAAGAAGAAAAGTGCAAATGTAAACCGGGCTTACCGGCCTGGATGGCGACCTTTTCAGATTTGATGGCGCTGTTGATGTGCTTCTTTGTGCTACTGCTGTCCTTTTCTGAATTGGATGCGCTAAAATTTAAGCGCTTGGCGGGCTCGATGCGCAATGCTTTTGGTGTTCAGCGTGACATTGAGGCTAACGCTATCCCTAAGGGCACCAGCATCATTGCCCAAGAGTTCTCGCCTGGCACTCCTAATCCAACAGCCTTAAATGTGATTCGTCAGATGACGGTTGATGACCTGAGGGATAGTTTAGAAGTACTCTGCCAAGACCCAATGCTGATGCAGATGGAGAGCGAAGGCGAAGATGGCGAGCGTTCTAGCCAGATTACTATTCAAGACCAACAGCAGGCAGAACAGGTCCGGGAGCAGGCTGCAGATCTTGCGGAAGAGTTAAGAGCAGAAATCCAGCAAGGTCTGATCGAAATTGAAACCATTAGTGACATCATTATCATCCGTATCAAAGAACAGTCCTTTCCAGGCGGTAGTTCCACTCTCCGCCCAGAGTTTATGCCGATCCTTGATCGAATTCGTTTCCTATTGGCAGCAACAGAGGGAGACATTGTCATTGAGGGTCATACTGATAACCTGCCCATTAATACTACCAGGTACCCCAGCAATTGGTGGTTGTCAGTAGCCCGAGCCATGTCAGTGGCAGAATATTTATTTGAAGAGCCCGCTCTTGATAACAATAGGTTTATGATCATTGGTCATGGTGAGGCCAGGCCTCTAGCGGAAAATGAGACTCTTGATGGGAGGTCTAGAAATAGGCGGGTCGAAATTAGCATTCGTCGTGATAATCCAACCTATGATGGCCCTAGGTTTGAACCTCCCAGTCCAATTTTGCCTGGCACAGAAAATTTATTCCGTTTGTCACCCCAAGAAATATTCTAGAATCTTTGATTGGTATTTAGCGAACAATACTTGGCGAATAGTATCTGGCTGCTACTTGCCTTCAGCATAGGTTTGTAGCAAAAGCCAAAGCTGAAACGCAAGAGCAACTGGACTGGGCAATAAAATGGCAACTGGCCAGGATGATAATCCAGCTAGGAGCATTGCCAGACTAATGATCAGCATGAGTAACATCACTGCGGCGCAGATCCGGCTCTGTAGCAGAGCTTTGCCCGATAAGCGCATCAGGTTATAGCCCTGGGCAATAACGTAAAAAGCAAAAGCAAGAATTAAAATTATCATTCAACGCTCCTAGGTCTGTTGTGCAATGATGACATGATTAGGACCAAGCGCAATAGCAGAACTCAGTGCCTGAATAGCGCGATGGTAACCTGCCTGAAGTGACTCATTGTCGGCACAATTGCTCACACCAATGCACAGCATTGGCTCTCGTACTAATAGTTTACGTGCAATTAGTTCTGTTTGCTCAATGGAATGGCCGGCGAGCAAGATCATCAGTCCTTGAGTATCCTGATGTGCTTCATGATTTGCAGGTAACCAAGGGCGATAGTATTCGATTTGGTTATGATTTGAGCTCAGTAACAGTATGCCTAGTGGTCGTTGTTGGGCTGTTTGAGATTGGCATAGTGACTCCCAGTCTGGTTCACGTCTATTGTTAGATGCCAGCCTAGAACCATCTCTTAGAGAATATCCGACCAGTAGCCAGTAAGCCAAAGTAAGGATTGCGCCCTGCCAAGCTTGAAGCCTAGAGTGCTTGACCATTTTTAGTTCTTCTATTTCTAGGTGATAAGTCCCTTTGTTCAACTCTTGGCCAGTATAAATCTGAATTCGACGAATAGCACTGAGCTGCAGCTTCTTGTAGCTAGCAGATAAGTCCTGGTGTTCACGCAACCACCAAATTGGTATTTCAAAACTATGCAAATCAATGGCTTGTGTTTGATGATTGGCAGGGATTGTTAACTCTTGATGCTTAATTTGGCCTCCAGCAGACATGGGAAGCTGAGCATTGAGATGAAGCCGAACTGAAGCTTCTACCTTGGGTAGCTCTCGATAGCCCAGAGATATTTGCAAATAATCAAATTCACCTGCATCTAAAAATTCAATTCCCTGGTTGCGACTATCCCAGCTTAGTCTCAGACCGCAGAAAGGCCATTGGTAACTACTTTCTTCAAGCTTGCACTCAAGGACTAGCATGTTATTTTCGTGATACAGGCTGGCTTGTGATCGCCCCCTTAGGCTGCGGTCATCAATCCAGCTTTTTAAGAAGGCAGGGTCATTGAGCAGATCCAAACTAGGGCTCTGAGTTAAAGAGTAAAGACTGTAGGAAATCAACAAACCAAAGACGATCAGTAGGCTTGGCTTAGGTTGAGCTATGTTGGGCTTGATCTGGGCAAAATAATTCATGGATTTAATCTTACTTTGGCCATATCAAGGTGATGCTCCGCAATATCTGCTCTATACTAGTGGCAATAAAGTTATCACTGCAAGGATTATATCATGGGTACTTCCAATGCCATTCTGTTACCTGAGCGATTTGATTATTCGTTTTTTCAGAGTTTTGAGCAGCAAATTCTGTCCTTGTTGGGCGAGCAGCAGGCTACAGAAGAGGAAATTGTGCTAGATTTTGCCCAGGTCCAGTACCTTGATAGCTCAGCGCTAGGGATGATGGTCATGGCGAATAAGCAGGCTGAAGAGAAGTCAATGCGCATAGTGCTTGTCAATTTACAGGGGTTGGCAGCAGAGATCGTGGCAATTGCACGTCTAGATCAGATGTTTATTATTCGTTAAGTTTTCTCATTTTTGGCTGGCTAGTGTTTTAGGGTCTACACTGCAAACAGTATTAGCTGTTTGGATGCCCAATGAGAACAGATGTCTTTAGTCTTTCTCCTACTTCATGGTCGCTGCGGTACTTGCTACTGATTCTAGCCTGTACCCTGTTGTACTTTATGCTGTTGCTGCAGAAAGTATTGTTTCAGCAGTGGCTGGCAGCACTATTTATCTGTTTTGCTTTACTACTTTTGCCCTTTGGTATCTGGCTCTTGCATCGTCAGCAACAGCAGTTTGCCTTTTGGTGGCTGTTAGTGATCAACTTTATTCTGTTGGTCATGCTTATGTGGATTGGTGCGGGACTGGAGTCCTCTGCTTTGCTGGGTATGATGTTAATCCTAGCCTATGCCGCTATTATGGGCTCACATTGGCATCTGTATTTAACGGCAGTACTGGTCCAGTTGTCGATCTTAATCCTTTACTCAGCCAGCCACTTTGGCTTGCGCACAGCAAATGGGCTACTAAGTGGTCTAGAGTTATTGGAATACATGCTGATCTTTCTGCTTTTTACCCTGATTTTACGAGCCTATCCAAATTTGTCGGCGCGTATTATGGCTCGTGAGCAACAATCGCAACAGGCCCGTAAAAATTTTGAGCACATGTTTCGTGACCATCGAGTAAGTGTTCCTTGGGTCACTCATTGGCTACATACTCATCATGCATTTGGTGGTGACTTTATTCTAATGCGTCAGATCAGTCCTGACTGTTGGCAGCTAATGGTGGTTGATGCCACTGGACAAGATATGGCAGCAGCCATGGCGCTTATGCCTGTTTTGTTTGAGTTTCGACAATCTAAGCTCGGCCTTCGTGAGTTGTTTTATCGTTTGAATCAGCAGGTGCATCAATTATTGCCTCCTGAGCAATTTGTGGCAGTAGCCCTTATTGAAATTAACAGCGCTACTGAACGAATAGAAATCATCAATGCTGGTTTACCAGATATTTGGCTGTTGGATGAGATGGGCCAGGTTCAGAGGTCTTTTGCATCCAGTATGCTAGCTTTGGGTATCGTTGCCAGCGAAGGCTTGATGGTTAAAATTCAGCAAGCTCCACTCGTGAGTCTAGGGGCTTTTCTGGTGGTGACAGATGGCATTCTTGCTTTTAAGGAGCATGAGAGTACCGGCTTTACCCTTGAGCATTTACAGCGCCAAATGCCGGGCTTCTCGAATATGGGCTGGCTAACTGAACTTAAGCATGCATTTTTCCAGCAAGTGGGTACTAGTCGCCTTGAAGATGATCTGGCATTGGTGTTGATAGATTTTGCTAAGTTGGCCCAGTCTAAGGAACAGGAGGCTGGTTATGAGGCTTAGTGAGCAGGATAAAGTCATAGAATCCGAGCTACATCAAAAGCGTTTTACTCAGGTGTTGTTATTAAGTCTGGTTACGCTAGTCATTCTAACCTGCACTTCTTGGTTGTTTGCCCGTACCACAACGTCCTTGATTCTTACTTTGGGCGCTTTTACTGTGTTGGTTATAGGCCTTTCCTGGCATCGAAACCGAGGAGATCTGCATCGAAGTCAAGGTACTTGGCAGCTAAGTTTCTTTATCTGTACTCTATTGCTGGTTTGTTTTGCCGTAATGTGGCTTGGCCAGGGGCTACAGTCGACAGCCATTATTGCCTTGCCTGGCATAATGATTTTTGCTGCCTTAGTCGGTAGTCGAAAGTGGTTTGTTGCTAGTTTCATACTGGGTATATTGATTATTTGTTTGGTATTCGTCGCTGGGCAACTGGGTTGGCATGTGGCTGTGACTGAGCAGCAGGCCTTGCCGAGCCTAGTGACGAATTTAGCGGTTTTCACAAGTTTGGGCCTAGCCATTCACTGGCTACTCTCGGATCTAAGAGAGAACATTCAACAACTCAGGTTACAGATTAAGCGCGCAGCAGAAAGCTATGAGTTAAGTCGATATTTGTCGGAAAATGACCTCTTGACTGGTCTGCCTAACCGTAGCTCAGCCTTTATTCGCTTTTCCAAGATGCAGGCTGAGCGTAAGAACTTCCAGAGCCTTTATATGGTGGTGGTAAATATTGATCACTTTAAGCGTATTAATAGCATTCATGGTACAGTGGCTGGTGACAAAATATTGCGACATTTTGCCAGTCAGTTAAGGTCTGAGTTCTCATTTCCTGATCAGGTGTATCGTATCGGCGCTGATGAGTTTTTGATCCTGCTGAAAAGAGATCAGAATGGTAAAGTTGAGCAAGATATTCAAAAGCTAATGATGTTAGCTAAGGATGAAAACCAGGAAGATAAGGAGCAGGGCCTAGGCTTGTCATTTTGTTTTTCAGCGGGCATTGCTCGTTGGCCAAATGATGCTCAGGATGCCAGTGAGCTTTTTGCTGCTGCTAATCTGGCTTTAAATGAAGCGAAAAGGCAGGGAAGAGATTGCTGGTGCTATTATTATGCACAGCTAAGAGTTCAGCAAGAAAAGGATGCTTGTATCACAAAGGACCTACAGCAGGCCTTAAAAGAAGCTGCCCTTGAGGTTCAGTATCAACCCATAGTTGACTTACAGCAGAATAAGATCACTAAATGCGAAGCTCTATTGCGTTGGACTCATCCTAACTATGGAGCTTTGGCGCCCAGTTACTTTGTTGCCCTTGCTGAAAGCTCAGGCCTAATACACCAGCTGGGCGACTTTGTGTTGAATAAGGCTTGTCAGGATCTTGCGGAAATTAACCGGCAGAAAAATAGCAAAATGATAGTATGTGTCAATGTTTCGGTATCACAACTGGTTGGTGAGCCCTTTGTACAAGGTGTCCTACAATGTTTGGCCAATCATCAATTATCCCCTAGCTCTTTAGAGCTTGAGATTACCGAGGAAGTTTTTTCAACTCAGCATCAACAGGTTCTTGCCACCATTAGGGCTCTGGCAGGCCATGGAGTCAGTTTTGCCATTGACGATTTTGGTACAGGTTACTCAAACTTGATTAACCTGCAGCGATTTGAGGTAAATACTCTAAAAATTGATCGCAGTCTGATTACGAATCTTCATCAAAACAAAAATAATAGAGCTTTGGTAACCGCAGTAATACAGATGGCCCAAAGCCTGAATCTTGCTTTGGTAGCTGAAGGCATCGAGTATGTTGAAGAGGCCAGTTTACTGAGCGATCTTGGCTGTGACTCAGGGCAGGGATATTATTGGTCTCAAGCCAAACCCATCAAAGATATTTTACAATTGTCCTTAGATTATGATCAGCCAACTCAGATGGTAAAGCCTACCATCCCCTTAAGTAGAGGTGCCTATGACGGAGGCAGCTAAACAGCCTGTGGTGTTATTTGTTGATGATGAGCCCATGGTGCTCAATGCCATACGTCGCGAACTTCGCAAACAACCTTGGCAGTTAGAGTTTGCCGGCTCAGGAGCTGAAGCTCTAGAGTTGCTTGCTGAGAGTACTGTTGATGTTGTGGTATCTGATATGCGCATGCCAGAGATGAGTGGAGCGCAGCTATTAAAAGAGGTTAAGTCAAAATACCCGCGTATTATGACTATCTTACTCACCGGCCAAGCAGATCTTGAAGACACGGTCGCGGCGATCAACGACGGTGGCATCTTTCGTTTCTTGGCCAAGCCCTGGTTGCCGGAGCAGCTGCAATCAGCAGTCGAGTCGGCTCTGGAATTGGTGCAAATCCGGCGGGAGCGGGACCGCATGCTGGTGATCATGCGCAAGCAAAACAAAATGCTGATCGACATGAACCAAGGTTTGAACTCCAAGCTGCACCACAGCACTGCGGAGCTTGAGCAGATTGAAGCCATGGTCGAGGCTTCGTACCAAGAAATGCAAAATAGCATTCAAGGTTTTGTGCGCATGTTTAGCTTTCTTGCCAGCTCAAGACATGGCATGTACGCAGGGGTGGCCGAGCGATCTGCGTCTTTGGCTCTGGCCATGGCGGAAATGTTCGATCTTAGCCCGGTGGAGTGCAGCGCCATTGAGCAGGCGGCACTGCTGCATGAGATTGGCAAAATTCGTTTGCCAGAGCGTTTATTAGCCAAAGAAGAAGCCGGCATGACCAAGCCTGAGCGAGAGGAGTACAAGATGTACCCCATCTACGGTCAAGAAATGCTATTGAGCATTAGTTACCTCCACGATTCAGCCACCTTGGTGCGCCATCATCGAGAGGCCTGGAATGGCTTGGGTTACCCGGACAAACTGCGTGCAGATGCAGTTCCCTTCGGGGCACGAATTTTGGCGCCATGCATTGATTACTATGCCATGCAATCCGGCCAGCGCATGGCCAAAGAGCTGTCCCCTGAGGACGCACTGGACTGGATTGTGCTGCGTTCAGGCAAGGACTATGACCCACAGATCGTTGAGGTCTTTTCTCAGGCGGTGGAGAAGGTTTCCGCCAATGAGCAAGCCTTGCGCAGAGATGTAGTTAGGGTGGATCAGTTGGTTGTGGGTGATAAGATTGCGCGTAATTTAATCAGCAAGTCAGGTTTTTTGTTACTGTCAGCGGGTTTGATTATTAACGAAAAGGTCATCAGTAAGCTAAAAGAAATTGAGGAAACTCATGATGAGCAGTATGTACTGCAGATCGATCTTGGGGTGCGTAAAGCGTTAGAAGAAGCTAAGCAGCAACAGCAGGACTCGAAGTAGACACCTTCCGACCAAGGCTTGGTCTGACAAGCCCTGGTTGAATTAGGTTATCCTTAGGCTCTAACCCTTCTTAGTGGCCGCCAATTGGCTGATATTCTTATGGTGAATGACAGCCGGAAATTCAATGGTCACCGTGGTGCCCTTGGCAGGTTGGCTGGTCAGCTCGATGCTGCCACCCACGGCATTGATTAGGCTAGAAGCCACTGCTAAGCCTAGTCCTGTTCCTTGGCCCACCTGTTTGGTGGTGAAGAAGGGGTCGAATGCTCGATTAATCACTTCTTTGGTCATGCCGCAGCCATTGTCTTCGATGCTGATTCGAACCCGCTCTTTAGTGGGTTGCGAGCAGTGAAGGACAATTCTGCCTTCAGCCCTGCCGGCCTGTTCGATGGCACTAATGCTGTTGTCGACGATTTGTTGCAGCACCTTATGCAATTGGTTACTGCTCATGTTGACGCTGGCGTCTGCCAACTCCTGCTGCTCTAGGCTGATCGTAATTCCGGGTTTGGCTCTTGAAGTCAGGGACTGTATCAAGGGCAAAAGTTCGGTTTTTTCTTGCTGGCCAATCTGCTGTACGCTGAAGCCTTGCAGGTCACTGGTGATCAGCTTGATGCGCTCTAAGGCTTTGTTGCAGTCCTTGACGATGTCGGGCAGCTCTAAAATTTGTTCAGCAAGCTGTGGCTCCATGATCTGATCGGCAGCCAAGTGCTGCAAATCCTGTACATAGGAGGTCAGGACGCTCAGATTGCTGATTACCATGGCTAGGGGGTTGTTGATTTCATGCGCCACGCCCACCACCAGTTTGGCCAGAGCAGCCCTCTTTTCGGCTTGGATCAAACGCTGCTGCGTTTGATTGAGTTCCAGCATCTTGGCATTTAGGCTGGCGGTACGCTCCTCAACCACCTGCTCAAGGTTGTCATTGATTTCACGCAATTGCATCTCTGCCCGTTTGCGAATGATGGCTTGGCCCAGCAGCGAGGCAAAGAGGCGGATGACTTCGCGATGTTCGGCTGTCATGGGGCGGCGGTTCAGCAGGTTATCGCACGCAATCCAACCAATGGCTTGTTCACCATCCCAGAGCGCGGCCATGGCGTTCCAGCCCAGACCAACTTCTTTGCCATAGTGGTGCAGAGGGATGTTTTCCCAGACAGCCACTGAGTCCTTGCGGGCCAGAGTTTCTTCAGCCCAGGGCGAGTTAGGAATGGGTTCACGGTAGTCACTTTCATCCACCGTATCTCCGTCTTCATTGGTGCCCCAGGTGCCCACGAATTCGTTGGTGCCGGGCACGATCAGAAGCAGGCCAATGCGGTCAATGTCGAGCAGCATTTTGGCGGCATCAATGGCGTAGCGATACACATCGTTAGGGGTGGCGCACTCAGACAGAGATTTGCTGATCTTATGCAGATTGGTCAACCAGCGAGCGAAATCGTCTTGCTGCGTGCCTCTCCCATGGTGCAATACCGCCATGGCGATGCCATCGTCGGCCTCACGAATCAGCTCCACCTTGACCGGCAGGCCCTCAATGTTCTCAAGGCGCTGTTCGCCAGTGACCGACATCGAAAAATCCGGCACGATGCGGGTGAGCGAATCCCCTGGTTTGAGTTTGGTGCCATAAAAATACTCCGCCGCCGGATTCATCTTACTGATTATTCCCTGCTCAAGAATCACCACTGGCGTTCTAGCCTGTAAGAACCAGAGGCGTAGCATTTCTTGTTCGATGTAATTCATAGATACCTCAGTTTACAGCAGGCAGGCTCAGCCGAAAGGCCGCGCCGCACAGTTCATGGTCAACCAGTTGGATGTCCCCACCATGAGCACTGAGTATTTCTTGGCTCAGTGCCAGGCCAAGACCAGTGCCCTCAGATCCTTTGGTAGTGAAGAAGAGATCAAAAATCTTGGCCTGCACCTGCTTTGAAATGCCGGGGCCATTGTCAGCGATCAGGTAATAAACCCGCCCGTCTTTGTCGTATGACTCTAAATAGAGCTTTTTTTGCTGTTGCTCGGCCATGGCCTGCACCGCATTGATGATCAGATTGACAAAGACTTGAATTAATTTGCCCTGCACGCCAGAAATGTACTGCTGCGCGTCTAAAAACTGCCGCACTTCAACGCTGTACTTGAGCTGGTGCCAAGTCAGCTGAATGGCGATATTCAGTGGCGCGTTGGCAGGCATGGATTCTGGCGGTGCCTGTTGTTTGTTGTAGCTGGACACCGAGCCGATGATGTCGTTCATGCGGTGCAGGCCTTCAAGGCTTTCTTTGAGGATTTCTTGCGCTTCAAGGATGAGTTGGGTTTTTTCAGCCTCTTGGCATTGTTGCAAATCGGCCAGGTAGCCTTCCAGCGAACCCAGATTACTGTGCACAAAGGCAAGGGGGGTTTTGAGTTCGTGCGCCACACCTGAGGTGAGTAGCCCAAGCATGGCTAGCTGTTCTTGCTTCGAGTTGTCGTTTTTCATCTTGCTGGTGCTCAGCCGAAAGTTACTTAAAGTGTAGATTATTAATTGGTTGTTTGCTGACCAGACCAATGCCTTCTTTGCATCATTCTTGGCATCCTGATGCCAGAGCCAGTTGCTTTCTTGGCCACAGCAGCGACAATAGGTCCGTTTTTGTGCGGAGATGCCATTGTGAGTGCCACCCTAAAGTTTTGCCTGCTGCAGGATCGTTTTGCCGTAGGTGCCATTGAACAGAATGCCGACCAGATCATCCGCCTGGCGCAACAAGCCATCAGCGAGCACGAAGCCGAGCTGTTGCTCTTTCCTGAGTTGGCCTTGACTGGCTATCCGCCAGAAGATTTGTTGTTGCGCCCTGAATTGCAACAGCGAGTGGAAGCTGCCATTGACCGCATCGCCGCCGCCGAACTGCCGGCGCTCTTGATCTTTGGCGCACCCATCATCGACAAGGGCCGGTTATACAACAGCCTCATCGGCGTGCAAGCTGGCCAGCGAGTGCTGCAGTATCACAAGCGCGCCCTACCTAATTATCAGGTCTTTGACGAGCAGCGCTATTTCACCGCTGGTCAGCAGCCAGTGGTTTTTGATCTGAAGGGTCATCTGGTGGCCCTGCTGATCTGTGAAGATGTGTGGCAGCGCACCATGCTGCAGCAGTTGCAACAGATGGATGTTGAGCTGGTGCTAGTGGCTAACGCCTCGCCTTGGTACAAAGGCCGTGAGCAGCAGCGTTTGGCGCAATTGCAGGATTGGGCCGAAGAATTTGGCTTGCATCTGGCTTATTGCAATCTGCTCGGTGGACAGGACGAACTGGTGTTTGACGGCAGCAGCTTTGTGGTGGATAACAGCGGCCAATTGGTGGCTCAGGCGGCCTTTGCTGAGGCCAGCATCCTGCCTGTGGAGCTGAACGAACAAGAACTCACCGGTGCTTGGGAGCATTGGCCAGAAAGCCAAGAAGCCGCCATTTGGCAGATGCTGTGCATGGGCTTGGCGGACTATGTTAACCGCAACGGTTTTGCCGGCATTGTGCTTGGGCTGTCTGGTGGTATTGATTCGGCCCTAAGTTTGGCCATTGCCGTGGACGCCCTTGGCAGTGAGCGCTGCACCGCCGTGATGCTGCCCTATGCCTACACCAGTGACATGAGCCTAGAAGATGCCCAACTTCAGGCGGACTACTTGGAAGTGCCGCTGTTGCAGCTGCCCATCCATCCAGCCTTTGAGGCCAGTATGGCCAGCCTCGCCCCGCACATGCCCCCAGCTCAGGCCGGTGATGTCACGGAACAGAATCTGCAATCGCGCTTGCGCGGCCTGATGCTGATGGCTTTGTCTAATCGACAAAACCTGATGGTGTTGACCACCGGCAACAAGAGCGAAATGGCCGTGGGCTATGCCACCCTTTATGGCGACATGTGTGGCGGCTTTAATGCCCTGAAGGACTTGCTGAAAACCGAGGTTTGGCAGCTGGCACGCTGGCGCAACAGCCTTGGTTTGAGCATCCCTGAGCGGGTGATCGACCGTCCGCCTTCGGCTGAGCTGGCGCCGGGACAAAAAGACGAAGACAGCCTGCCGCCATACCCCATCTTGGACGCCATCATTCAAGGCCATGTCGAAGACAACCTTGGCTATCAGGCCTTGGTGGATCAAGGTCTGCCCAGCGAGGCCGTGGCTCAGGTGTTGCGTCTGATTCAGCGCTCCGAGTTCAAACGCCAGCAATCGCCCCTAGGCGTGCGCATCAGCAAGCGCGCCTTTGGTAAGGACTGGCGCTTGCCGGTTAGTAGTGGCTGGATTTTGCAATAAGGGTTTAGCTAGGTGCTGTTAGCATGTCTTTAGCTCAGGGCTTTTGGTATTCGATATGAGACCGTCACCCGCAGGGAGCGGGTGTCGAGGCTACAGGGATGTACTTGCGCCGTGTCGAATAGCGAGTACCAAAAGCCCTGAGCGGAACCAAAGCAAAGCCATCTAGCTGTCCAGCTTGGGTCGCCAATAGAGCAGCAACAACGAGCTGCTGACCACCGAAATGCTGGACAGCGCCATGGCCGCACCCGCATAGACAGGGTTCAGCAGCCCCAGCGCCGCAATGGGCAAGCCAATCACATTGAAGATAAAGGCCCAAAACAGATTCTGGCGGATTTTGCTTTGCAGCTTGCGGGCCAACACCCGAGCCCAAGGAATCAGCGCCAAATTCGGGCGCATCAGGCTTATGCCCGCACTTTCCAAGGCCGCTTGAGTGCCAGAGCCCATGGCCATGCCGGCATCGGCCTGAGCCAGAGCCGGCGCATCATTGATGCCATCGCCCACCATCAACACCTTGGCGCCTTTGGCTTGCAGCTGGCTGACGGCCTGCTGTTTGTGTTGCGGCAACAATTCGGCCAGGTAATGCTTAATGCCCAGCTGTTCGGCCTGCTTGGCCACCGCGGCCTGTTGGTCGCCACTGAGCAGCCAGCATTCCAGCCCTTGGCCTTGCAGTTGAGCAACAGTGGCCTTGGCTTCCGGCCTAAGCGGGTCGCTCAAACCAAAGGCCAGCAAGGGCTGTTGCTCAAGGCATAGCCAAGATTGGCTCAGATCGGCAAATTCGTCTGGCAGCCTTGGTAGCTCAATGCCCAGCTCGATCAGCCAGCTGGCGCGGCCTAAGCGCACGCGCTGGCCAGTGGCAGTCATGGCTTGCACACCCTTACCGATCACCGCCTCTGCCTGCTGCAGCTCAGTGCTGAGCTGCAATAGCTCGTGATTCATGGTGTCATGGTGCGCCGAGCTGTCATCATCAGCCTCGTTTGAGGCCAGTTGCTGTTCTGCCCAGTTGGCGACAGCCTTGGCCAAGGGGTGGTCGGACTGTTTGCCGATGGCCAGTGCCAGCTGCAGGCTGGTGCTGTTGTTACCTGTGGCGGTCGGGCTGCTGGCCTTTGCTGGCCTAAAGCTATGCATCACCTGTGGTTGACCCTGTGTGAGGGTGCCGGTTTTATCAAACACCAGGGTGTCGACCTTGGCTAGGCTTTCCAGTTGCGCCATGTCGCGCACCAAAATGCCCATTCGCGCCCCGGCTGTGCTGGCGGCGACAATGGCGGTTGGTGTCGCCAGCCCCAGTGCGCAAGGGCAGGCGATGACCAGCACCGCCACACTGGCGTAAATGGCGGTATTCAGGTCGTTGAATAGCCAATGGCCAAGGAAGCTGACGGCCGCCAGCAGCAGTACCCCAGGAACGAAATACTGGGTAATGCGGTTGATCAAGGCCTGAATGCGCGGTTTACTCATCTGTGCCTGCTGCACCAGACGCAGAATGTGTTGCAAGCGCGAGTCACTGGCCGAGCTACTGGCGCAGATCTGCAAATTGCCCAGCTGGTTGAGCGTGCCGGCATAGACCGTATCCCCAGGGCCGCGCAGCTGCAAATGCGGCTCGCCAGTGAGCATGGATTCGTCCAGTTCGGACTGGCCCTCAATGATCAAGCCATCCAAGGGGAGGCGCTCGCCCGCTTTGACCAACAGTTGGTCACCCAGCTGTACCTCTGCTAGGGCGAGCACCTGCCAACTGCCATCGCGCATGACCCAGGCTTGCTGGGGTTGCAGCGCCATTAGGGCGCGTATGGCTTGGCCACTGGCCAAGCGGGCACGATCTTCCAGCCACTTACCCAGGCGAATCAGCACCACAATGACCGCGGCGGCGTCAAAGTAAAGATGGTCCTGTTCGCCCAGCAGGGTCATGATCAGGGAATAGCTCCAAGCCGTGCCTGTGCCTATGGCCACCAGGCTATCCATGGTGAACTGGCCATGCGTTAACGAGCGCCAAGCACCCACAAAGAAGGGCCAGCCCAGACCGAGAAATACCGGTGTGGTGATCAGCAGTGCCCAGAGGTTGGGCAGCATCCAATGCAGGCCAAACCAGTCGGCGTACATGCTGACCACCAGAGGCAGGCAGGCCAATAAGCCTAAACCAATGGGCCAAAAGGCTTGGCCCTTGGCTGGCTCTGCTGGACTTTCCTCTTCGACCTGCGCCGCCGCGGGGTAGCCTAGTTGCTGCAATTCGGTGCGCACCTGATCCAGATTGAGGCTACCGGCCAAATAATCCAGCTGTAATTGATGGTTGACCGGGCTGACCTGAGCGGACAGCACACCGGGCAGGACGCTGAGGCGCTGTTCGATCTTACTAATGCAGCCAGCGCAACGCACCTGGGTCAGTTCGGCTTGCCATTGCTCTTGCTGCAAACCAAAGCCCAGCTCGGCCACCCAAGTCTGGAGTGCCTTGGCATCGCCCTTGTCTTGCCATTGTAGGTCTAGCAGGTTGAGGCTGAGGTTGACCCCAACTTTGTTGATCTGCGGCTGTTGTTGCAGCCCTGACTCTAGCTTGTTTACGCAGCTGGCGCAGCGCAGGCCAGACACCTGCAGTAACCAATGATCCGCCTGACTCATCTGTGTCTCCGTGCTTATCGATGCTATGGCCAGAGTATAGAGCCTGAAGTGGCTTTAGGGTCAAGGCTGCTGTTTCTATTAAGGCTATACCAGTATTAAGGCTATACCAGTATTAAGGCTATACCAGCCATCCAGCGCTTGATTCAGTCATCCTGCGCGCAGTCGCAGGGTCTCTTTGATTAGTACAGGACTACCGTTGTCCGCCCTGTCGCTGGTCTGGCAACTGTGCTCTCAGGGACGCTGTTCGCCGTCCTAGCCGCTTGACGGCGTCCATCCATGGCCGCCGACACCCCTCGATCCCAGTTCCCAG
>SKIB01000106.1 GCA_007116635.1 Saccharospirillaceae bacterium | reverse complement strand
GGTTCAGGGCTAACGCTAGGCTCAGGGCCGGTGCTAGGTTCAGGACTGGCAGAAGGATTCGGCTGCTGTCCATCTCCAGGTAGGGTCGGGCTAACTGTTGGTGAGGGCTGACCCTCGACCGGTAATTGGCTGTCCTGGGTTTGGCAGGCGGCCAGCATCAGGCCTAGGCCAAGGGTTGTAAGGGCAGTAAAGCGCATGATAAGTCTCCTTTATTGGTTAGCAGAAAACGATAATTGATAGTCAAAGCCCAAAAACCACTCGCGGCCCACCAAGGGCAATAGGTCACCTTGGCTGTCGAGCATCTGGTAGTGATTGAGCAGGTTGTTCACACCCATGTAGAGTTGCAGGTCGTTGCTCCAGTGGTAGTTGGCCACCGAACGCCAGGAGGTCCAGGCTGGACTTTGCAGCTGGTTGTCGTTATCCATGAAGCTGGCGGCCTGCCAGCGAATTTGTTGTTGCCAATTAAGCCGTTCCGTTAACTGCCAGCGATCATTAAGACTCAAGCGAACAGGGGAGCGTTTGGCCAGCGCTTTGCCATTATCTAGGTTGCGACTGTGTAGAAGTTCAAGCTGCAGCTGTAGCCAATACTGGCTATGAATCTGATGCTGCCATTGGACATGGCCACCCAGCACCCAGGCTTGATGGATGTTGTTATAGGCAAACACCGAATGGCCCTGTTCGTTCATTTGCACAAATTCGGTGACTATTAGGTCTTCAAGCCAATGGCCGTAGAGCGCCATTTGCCATTGCTGCCCAGACCCTAGGTTGCTCGAGGCCAGGCTTTGATTGCTCAGTTGCAGGCTCCAGTTGCGTTCGGTTTGCAAATCTGGGTTACCCAGCACCAAATAACCCAGCTGGCTATGGTCAAAAAAGAAGAACTGCTCCTTGAGGGTAGGCTGGCGAAAGCCACGGCCAAGGCTGAGCTGTTGCTGCCAGTTGGCACCCTGATGAATGACATTCAACTTGGGCAGCCACAGCCAGCCACTGGGCAGGTGCTGCACCCGTTGGCCCAGATTCAGCTCCAGCTGTTGGCCAAAAAACCAGCTGCTTTGGCTATAAGCGCCCAGCAACTGTTGCTCACTCAGGGGTACTTCGGTTTTGCCTGGCTGACCCTGCAAGCGGGTTTGCTGTTGCAGTTGTTGGCCCTGCCACTGCCAGCCCAATTGTTGCCAGCTGTCAGCCCACCAGAAGTCATAGTCCTGTTGCGCTTCCAGCTCCCATTGCTGGCTCAGGCGCTGCTGTTCGATCTTAGGGGTGCGAACCGCGTTTTGCCTGTTGTCTTGCTGGCTGTGATTAAGGTGCAGCTGGGATTCAAGGCTGTTGCCTGCTATGGGTTGTTTGAAGCCCAGAGAAAGGCCCATTTCTTGGCGGTGTTCTTCTTGGCTGAAGGGGGCCTGACCACGCAACACCGGTCGTTTTTGCTGGCCTTGGTCGTACAGCCAACCAAGACCCAGTTGATAATCTTGCCATTGCCATTGGTTGTCTTGCTGCAAACGAGCACTGAGTTCGCGAGGTAGGTCTTCGCCATAGGCCTGCGGCTGGCGCGTGCTGCCGCTGTCTTGGCGCCACTGCAGATCCAACTGGCCCTGCCATGACCCATGTTGCAGGCCAGTTAGCCCGAGCTGCCCCTGTTGATAAGCCAGGGTTGACCACAGGGCTGCCTCGGTCTGCATGCCAGGACGAATGCCGGTTTGCAAGCGTGCTTGCGCGCTGGGGCTGGCTGGCTTTTTGGAGTGCAGCAAAATCACCCCTGCCATGGCGCGATTGCCATAGCGAGCGCTGCCTGCGCCGCGAATGATCTCCACTCGCTCAAGCTGAGCCAGTGACACCTGGCTCAGGTTAACGGCATCGCCACTGCTGCGTGCTAAAGGTCGGCCATCGAGCAAAATCAACACCTGATCTGGGCTCAGGCCCTGCATGCTGAGGTGTTGCCCTGAACGACCATGGATATCGACCAATTGCAAACCAGCCTGACTGGCCAGCAGTTGATCCAGATGCGTCAGTTGCAGGCCTTGCCATTGTTCGGCTTCGATGAGTTGGCTAGTGACCACGGGGTCGGTTTGTTCGGCAGGTAAACTGGCGCTGACCTCCAAGGTCGGCAGTGTGTCAGGTGATTGGGCATGACTGGCGCTACTGGCGAGCAGGATAAAGCATAACTGTGCTGGCTTTGGCAAATTCATCACTCTGATCTCTGGTTAAGTGGTAGAGGGCTTGCATGATATGAAAAATTAACAATAATGAGAAGGGTTCGTAATAACATTATCTTTCGCATTGGTGAAAATATGACTGGATTCACAGAGCGCGCCGCGCAACTCTCTCAAGCCTGGGCATCTTTGCTGCAGGAGCAACCTAAGCTACGGATTCGTGAGGCAGCGGCGCGGCTGGGCTGCAGCGAACTGGATTTGTTGCACGCCCGTTTGCATGCACCCTTGAACGAGCCTCTGCAGATCAGCACCCAGGCCTTTGGCGACTGGCAGCAGGCACTGCAAGCCTTGCCTAGTCTGGGTGAGGTCATGGCTTTGGTGCGTAATCAGGCCGTGGTGCACGAGGTTACGGGCAGCTTTGCTGAGCTGTCTGGCTCAGGTCCGGTTCGTCTATTCTTGGGCGAGCAGGATCAGCGTCTGTTTCTGCAGGGCTGGCAGTATCTGTATCTGGTCACGACCGACAAACACCAAAGCTGGCAGTTCTTTAACCGTGCCGGTGAGGCGGTGATGAAGATTTACCAAAAGCCAGCCACCAACAAGCTGGCTTGGCAACAACTGCAGGCCAGCTTGCCAGTGGCCGATGACCAGTGGCCAAGTATCAGTGAGAGCAGTTTGCAGCCACAGCCAATCAACGACCTCAGCCCAGAACAAGTCAGTGCGCTGCGTGCCGATTGGGCCGCTCTGGCCGATGTGCATCAGTTTCATGGCCTGCTTAAAAAGCATCAGCTTAATCGCCTAACTGCCCTTGCTGCTGCGGGTGAGCAGTGGGCCATGCCCTTGCCATTGGCGGCCTTGGATCAGGTGCTGACTGCCGCCAGTGAGCAACAGTTGCCCTTGATGAGCTTTGTTTATAACCCGGATGTGGTGCAAATCCATACTGCGCCGCCGCAGCGCGTGGTGCGCATGGGGAACTGGCTGAACATTCTGGATCCAAAATTCAATCTGCACATTGATGAAAGCCAGATCGCGTCGGTTTGGTGGGTGTGCCGCCCTAGCAAAGATGGCGTGGTCAATGCCATTGAGGCCTATGATCAGCATGGGCAGCAGGTGCTGCAATTCTTTGGTGCTCGCAAAGAGGGCAGGGCGGAGCTGGAGAGCTGGCAAGCCCTGGTTGGCCAAATCAAACAACAGGCCAAATCGTTGTCAACAGAGGAGTGCGTCAATGTCTAATTTTGCCAGATACAACCCTTTGCCTGCCTTGCGTCATTTGGCTATGGCTGCTTCACTCAGTTTAACTCTGGCCGCCTCGTCTGTGATGGCGCTTGAGCGCATCGTGGTGGCCGACGGCGCGCTGACGGAAATCCTATACGCTTTAGGAGAGGAGTCGCGTATCCAAGGAGTGGATACCACCTCAACCTACCCTGAGTCGGCCAGCGCTCTGCCCAATGTGGGCTATTTGCGCCAGTTATCGGCTGAGGGCATTTTGTCCTTGCAGCCGGATTTGTTGCTAACTACTCAGGACGCTGGCCCGCCAGCGGTTTTGCAGCAGTTGCGCGATGCCGGTGTGCGAGTGGAGCAGTTGCAGGTGGACTACAGTCTGCAGGGCACATTGGCCCTGGTGCGTCAGGTTGGCCAGCTGATTGATCAGTCTGAGGCCAGTGAACAACTGGCGCAGCAAATCGAGCAACAGGTGCAGGCCGTGGCCGGGCAATTGGCTGATCTGCCCATGCTCTTTGTGCTCAATGCTGGTAATCGTGGCTTGCTGGCCAGTGGTACTGACACCAGAGCTCATGCCTTGATGCAACTGGTGGGCGGGCGTAATGTGTTTGCAGACTTCAGCGGCTATAAGCCCATGACCAACGAGGCGGTGCTGTTGGCCGCACCCCAGGTGGTCTTGGTGTCTCATGCCGATGGTGATCTCAGTCTATTGGCCCAGCACCCAGCCCTTAGTTTAACGCCTGCCGCCCAACAAGGACGGCTGTACAGTGCCGATCATCGTGATTGGTTGGTCTTTGGCCCGCGCTTAGCCGATGCTGTGGCTGAGTTGACGGCCTTGATTCAGGCCGATCTATGACCATTCAGTGGCGTCAAGCACAGCTCAGCCAAGGGCTATCGCCCGTGCTCAGCTTTTACTGGCCCTTGGTGGCTTTGAGCCTGCTACTGGCTGGCAGTCTGTTGTTGGCCCTGAGTAAGGGCGCCATTGTGTTGTCGGCCGAGCAAGTCTGGCAAGCCCTGTGGCGCGGCCCTGCTGCCAGTCAATACGACCCTCAGGCCTTGATTCTCTGGCAGTTGCGCTTGCCAAGGGTGCTGATGGCTGCGCTCATTGGTGCGGCATTGGCCGTCAGTGGCGCAGCGGTTCAGGCGGTGTTTCGCAACCCCCTGGCCGACCCTGGCCTGATCGGGGTGTCCAGTGGTGCTGCCCTAGCAGCCATCATCATGATCGTGCTGGGGCCGGTGCTCTTTGCTGGATATTGGGGGCTAAGGATGCAGCTCTATGCCTTGCCCTTGGCGGCCTTTGTGGGTGGCCTGCTGACCACCTTTCTGGTCTATGCCATGGCCAGCCTAGGGGGGCAGACCAGAGTGACCATGCTGCTCTTGGCGGGCATTGCCATCGCTGCCCTGACCGGAGCCATCAGTGGCGTGCTGACCTATTTGGCCGACGACACCCAGTTGCGCGGTCTGACCTTTTGGTCCATGGGCAGTCTGGCGGGCATTACCTGGCCCATGTTTTACGCCACCGCCCCTTGGCTGCTGCTGGCTACCTTGCTGCTGCCCTGTTGTTACGCCGGTTTGAATGCCCTGTTGCTGGGTGAAAATGTGGCTTCGCACCTTGGTGTGAATGCTCAGTGGCTCAAGCGAGGGGTGATTGTGTTGGCTGCCTTGGCGGTGGGCGCCTCAGTGGCCGCAGCAGGGATGATCGGCTTCATTGGCTTGGTGGTGCCGCACATCATGCGTCTGTGGTTGGGGCCAGATCACCAACGCCTGCTACCAGCCTCGGCGCTGGCCGGTGCCAGTCTGCTGGTGTTGGCGGATTTAGCGGCCAGAACCCTGATTGCTCCGGCTGAGGTGCCCATTGGCATCATCACCGCCCTGGTGGGCAGTCCATTTTTCATTTTGTTATTGCTGCAGCAAGCCAAACGCAGCCATTTTACTTAGGAGGTCCAATGCTGGTCGCCAAACAGCTTTCGTTGCAACTGGGTCAAAAGCAGGTGTTGCACAGCATTGATTTGCAGGTGCGGGAGGGTGACTTTTTGGCACTTTTGGGGGCCAATGGTGCGGGTAAGTCCAGCTTGCTCAGTCTGCTGTCGGCGGAGCGCCCCTTACAGCAGGGGTCTATTAGCCTCAATGGTCGGGCCTTGGCCTCTTTAAGCAATAAAGAATTGGCCCGTCAACGGGCGGTGTTGCCACAGTCCTCGCCCCTGTTTTTTCCCTTTGCTGCCGAAGAGGTAGTGCGCATGGGGCGCTTACCCTGGGGTGAGGGCCGGCAAAGCAGCATGGCCATAGTAGAGCAGTGTCTGGCGCTGGCGCAGGTGGTTCATCTGGCTAAGAGTGCCTATCCCATGCTGTCGGGCGGCGAAAAGCAACGCGTGCAGCTGGCGCGGGTGCTGGCTCAGCTGTGGCCCTTCAGGCCAGGGCAGCTGTTGTTGCTTGATGAATGCACTGCCAGCCTTGACCCCTTGCACCAGCAACAGGTTTTTGCCTTGGCCAAGTGGCTCAGCAATCAGGGCCTGATGGTCATTGCCGTGGTGCATGATCTGCAACTGGCCGCCCAGTACGCCAATCGTCTGGCCTTGCTGGCGGCAGGCAGAATCCTGGTGCAGGGCAGTCCACAGCAGGTATTAACTCCAGAGCATTTGCATCAGGCATACCATGGTTTTGAGGTGGAGGTCATGGCCCAGCAGGAGTCGGTGCTGCTGCGCCCCAAAACACTGTTATTTAATCCCTGATAAAAAACTCATCAATTTCATATGCCCTGCTATGCTTACAAATGAGTACAACATCAGGGAGCACCCCATTATGACGGTTATCGCCATAGACAGCCTATTGCGTTCATGGTTTGACCTCACAAGGTCGCCTATGTTCATTGTCGAGGGCACAGAGCTAATTGAGGCCAATGCCTATGCTCGCGATCATTGGCCAGATTTTGACGATCAGTGGTCGGTCAAAGAGCTGATACCTGGTATTCGCTTAACAGGAGAGCCGCAACAGCAAGTAGAAGATCCTTTGGGTAATGCTTGGAGCCTGGAATTGCTGCAGGTCCCTCAATCAAAGTACTTTATTTGTCACTTGCAGCCTAAGCCTGATATGGGCGAGTGGATTCAGCAGCAGCAAATGCAGCAGGAATTACATAATGCTTGCTTGCACCTAATGCAGTACAGCAGTCCCGAAGACTTCTTTTTCCGCGTAGTGGAGTCTGGGTTGCAGCGTTTGGGTTTTGATCGCATGGCGCTGTTTTTGATCGTTGATAATGGACAAAATTTTCGTGGCACCTGGGGCACGGACGACGATGGCGAAATCAGCAATGAAATGGAGTTTCGCGCTGCCATGCCGGATTCACCCTGGGTGATAGACGCTTTGCATCGCGGGCAACCCATTACGGTTTGGGATAACTTCCCACTACGCTATTATGGCAAAGAGGTGGGCAAGGGTTGGAACGCCATGGTGCCCCTAACCCACGATCAGGGGGTTATCGGCTGGATTTCGGTTGATAATTTGCTGCGTCGATTGCCCATGACTAAAGCGCATCGCCAGCTGCTGGTGCAATTTGGTCAGTTGGTGGCCACCCAGCTTAAACAGCATCCTGAGCTGTTGATGCTGCCATGATTCGGGTCGCCATCTATGGCTCTGGTGCCATGGCGAGGCTTTGGGCCAGTTTGATCCAGAGTCGCCCCGACATGGCTCTGGTGGCTGTTGCTAGCCCAAGTCGGCTTCATGCTGAGCGTCTTGCCCTTGAGCTGGGGGTGGACTTTTACCCATCCCTAACGCCTTTGTTAGAACAGGCCTTTGACATTCTCTTGGTTTGCACTCTGCCAGCTGATCATCATCTATCAACCAAGCAGGCGCTCTTGGCCGGCAAGGATGTGTTTGTCGAAAAGCCTTTGTGCCTTAGTCTGGATCAGGTCAGTGAGCTGCGTTCGATTGCGGTCAGTCAGCAGCGTTGGTTGGATGTGTCCTATTCATTGCGCTACTTCAGTCCCTTTGCCCAGTTGTTAAGTCTGGCCGAGAAGGGTGTCTTGGGCAGGGTGCAGCATCTTGCTTGGCAACGAAGTGAAGACCTGAGCATGGGTTGGCGCGGACAAAGGGCATTCAGTGGTGGTTATTGGTTTGAGGTGGGCTGGCATGAACTGGATTTGAGTCTGCAGTTATTGGCTTATTCAGGCTACTCTATGTCTGAAATTGCCATGTTTTGTTCCGACTGGCAACTCGACCAGCAATCGCTATTTTTGCAGCATGACCAGCAGATGCTGGTATCTTATTTAGCGGGGCGCAGCCCACCTGTGCGATTTGGGTTTCGTTTGCAGTTCACTAACCTGACGCTTTGCAGTGAGCAGGGTTTTTCTGCTTCTGGGCTTCGAATTTTACAGGCCGAACCCTCTTTGGTTGAACAGTTCAAATATTGGCAGCAAGATCCATATGCTGCTCAGTTATCGCAGGTCATTAGCTCCTGGCAAAAAAGAGAATCAACCGTTTCCATGGGGCATACATTGGCTCTGTCATCACTACTGGCATCAATTCCTTATTAACAGCACTGAAGAGCTTGGTGTAAAACAAGGATGAAAGCCCTGCTAATGCTGTTATAATGCGCCCTTTGTTTTGGCGCAACTGGCGATGTATTTAACCCGCAGTCTGGACTCTTGGCCCCATGAAGCCTGTGCACTAACCATTGGTAATTTTGATGGAGTGCATCTTGGTCATCAGGCCATCATTAAGCAACTGGTTAGCTCTGCCCGAGCTTTAAAGCTCCCAGCAGCCTTGCTACTGTTTGAACCTCAGCCCCTAGAGTTTTTTGTGCCGCACAATGCTCCTGGGCGCATTATGACCTTGTTGGATAAGTGCCAAGCTTTGTCTTTGTTAGGCCTGGATGCGGTCGTTGTGTTGCCATTTAACCAGTCTTTGGCCAATTACCCTGCCGATCAGTTTGTTTCTTCTTTGTTATATCGTCGGTTGGCTATGCGTTATTTACTCATTGGGGATGATTTTCGTTTTGGTCAAGGGCGAATGGGTGACTTTGCTCTTTTGCAGCACATGGCTGTAACTCTGGGTTATCAAGTTGATGCTAGTGGTAGTCATAAGCTGGGTGCTGATAGAGTAAGCTCTACGCTAGTACGCCAGGCTTTGGCTCGGCACGATTTTAAACGAGCAGAAATGTTGTTGGGACGACCCTATCAACTCAGTGGTCGAGTCATCTATGGTCGGCAACTCGCTCGGCAGTGGGGCTTTCCGACTGCTAATCTGCGCTTGAAGCGCCGCCCTGCCTTAACCGGGGTATTTGCCGTTTGGGCTAGGCTGGCCAACGGCCAGCGAGTCCCAGGTGTGGCCAATTTGGGTACTAAGCCCAGTCTGGCCGATGAGTCCTACAGTTTGGAGGTGCATTTATTTGCGCCGGTTGGCGAACTCTATGGCCAGCGACTGACAATAGAGTTTGTACAGGGGCTGCGCTCTGTGCAAAAATTTAGCAATCTCGATGCCTTGCGCGCGCAAATCCAACAGGACGTTCGCCAAGCACAAGCAATCTTTGATGGGAATCCCGTGGCATGACAGACTATAAATCGACCCTGAATCTACCCAATACCCGTTTTGAAATGCGTGGCAATTTGCCGAAACGTGAGCCAAAAATGCAAGCCCACTGGCAGGAAATGGATCTGTATCGCCTGATTCGTGAACAATGCCAAGGCCGCAAAAAATTCATCCTGCACGATGGCCCACCCTACGCCAATGGTGAAATTCACCTTGGCCATGCGCTGAATAAAATTCTCAAAGACATCATCATCAAGGCCAAAACTCTGGAGGGCTTTGACGCCCCCTATGTGCCAGGTTGGGACTGCCACGGCCTGCCCATTGAACACAAGGTAGAAACCAAGGTAGGTAAGGCCGGTGACAAGGTGGATGCCGCTACTTTTCGCCAGCATTGCCGCGACTATGCGGCCAGCCAGGTGGAGTTGCAAAAGCGCGACTTTCAGCGCTTGGGTATCTTTGGTGATTGGCAGCAGCCCTATTTGACCATGGCACCCAAAACCGAGGCCAACATCATTCGTGCCCTGGGGCAGATCGCAGCCAATGGCCATTTGGTTAAGGGTTACAAGCCGGTTTACTGGTCGGTGGTGGGCAAGTCGGCCTTGGCTGAGGCCGAGGTCGAATACCAAGAAAAAGAATCCTACGCCATTGATGTGTTTTACCCAGCGGTGAATCCTGAGCAGTTGCTGCAAGTTTTGCAGGCCAACACTGGCCAAGGCCCGGTGGGTCTGGCCATCTGGACCACCACGCCCTGGACCCTGCCAGCTTCCTTAGCGGTCAGTGCTGGCCCGGACATTGACTATGTGTTGTTGCAGTTGGCTGACCGTCAGTTGCTGCTGGCCGAAGCCTTGCTGGCCGACAGCTGTGCTCGCATGGGCATTGAAGAGCCAGAGATCATTGGCCGCTGTCAGGGCAAAGATTTGCAAGGCTTGCTGTTCCAGCATCCCTTTTATGATCGCCAGCTGCCTCTGCTGCAAGGCAGCCATGTCACCACCGAGGCCGGTACCGGCTTTGTCCATACCGCCCCCGACCATGGTATGGAAGACTTTTTGGTCTGCCAACAAAACGGCATCAGTACCCTTGACCCCTTGGACGATGGCGGGGTTTATCGTGCCCATGTGGCTGACTTTGCTGGTGTGCATGTCTACAAGGCCGACCCCTTGGTGATCGAGCGTTTGCAAGCCGAGGGTAACCTGTTGGCCAGCAGCAAGTTTAAGCACAGCTATGCCCATTGCTGGCGCACCCATACGCCCTTGATCTACCGCGCCACCCCGCAGTGGTTCATTAGCATGGACAAAGAAGGCCTCAAGAACAGCTGCATGCAGGCCATCAAAGAGGTCAAATGGGTGCCGGCCTGGGGCCAAAACCGCATTGAAGCCATGGTCAGCAATTCGCCAGACTGGTGTGTGTCGCGCCAGCGTACCTGGGGTGTGCCCATCTGCCTATTCATTCATAAAGAAACCGGTGAGCTGCACCCCAACACTCTGCAGCTGGTCGAGCAGGTCGCGTTGCGCGTTGAGCAAAGCAATATGGAGGCCTGGTGGCAATTGGATGCCACCGAGCTGCTGGGCGAGCAGGCCGAGCAGTATCAAAAGGTCACGGATACTTTGGATGTGTGGTTTGATTCCGGTGTCACTCACAGCTCGGTGGCCAAGGATCATCCTGACCTGGCGCAGTACCCTGTGGATCTTTACCTGGAAGGCTCGGATCAACACCGTGGTTGGTTTCAAAGCTCGCTGAAAACCGGCATCGCCATGCACGGCCAGTCGCCTTATCGTCAGGTGTTGACCCATGGTTTTACCGTGGATGAGCAGGGCTATAAGATGTCCAAGTCCAAGGGCAATGGCGTGGCGCCACAAGAGGTGTTCAACAAGCTGGGTGCCGATGTGTTGCGTCTGTGGGTGTCCTCAGCCGATTATTCCGGCGACATGGCGGTATCCGAGAACATCCTCAAGCGCACCTCGGACAGCTATCGCCGTATTCGTAACACGGCGCGCTTCTTGCTGGCCAATATGGAAGGCTTTGATCCGGCCTTGCATTTGCTTAAACCAGATCAGTTGCTGGATCTGGACGCCTACATGGTGGCCAGAGCCTTGGAACTACAGACCAGCATCCGCCAAGCCTATGAGCAGTATAACTTTGTTCAGGTCTACCAAGGGGTGCATAATTTCTGTGCTCTGGAGCTGGGCGGCTTTTATCTCGACATAATCAAAGATCGTCAATACACCACTCAGGCCGATAGCCTGGCGCGTCGCTCCTGCCAAACCGCGCTGTTCCATATCTGCGAGGCCATGGTGCGTTGGATCGCGCCCATTCTTAGCTTCACGGCCGAAGAAATCTGGCTGGCCATGCCTGGCGAGCGCGCCGCTTCGGTGTTCCTCACCACCTGGTATCAGGACTTACAACCCTTGGCTCAAGGCAGCCTGATGGGCATGGATTTCTGGCAAGAGGTGTTGGCGGTTAAAGAAGCAGTGAACAAAGAACTGGAACAAGCCCGCCAACAGGGCGTCATTGGTGGCAGCCTGCAGGCTGAGTTGGAGCTCTATGCCGATGCTAGCCTGAGTCAGTTGCTGAGCCAGTTGGGCTCTGAATTGCGCTTTGTCACCCTGACCTCTGAGGCCCAGGTGTTGCCCCTGGCTGCTGCACCAGAGGCCGCGTCCAGCACCGAGCTTAGCGGCTTGAAAATCATGGTGCGTAAAACCGAGCATCAGAAGTGCGTGCGCTGCTGGCATCATCGCTATGATGTGGGCCAGCACAGCGAACACCCCGAACTGTGCGGTCGCTGTGTAGAGAACGTAGCCGGAGCAGGCGAGGTACGCCAGCATGCCTAAGCTGTTTAAGCCCAGTCCCCGTTTTGGTTATCTGGGCTTTTTGTTGATCACCCTGATCTGGCTGGTAGTGGATGTCCTGACCAAGCAATACTTCCATAATAACTTTATGGTGGGGCAGCGTCAGCAGTTGTTGCCCTTTTTGAGCTTTGCCTTGCACTACAACCCTGGTGCAGCCTTTAGCTTCTTGGCCGATGCCGGCGGTTGGCAAAAGTACTTCTTTATGACCGTGGCCACGGTGGTGACTGTGGTGTTTACTGTCTGGCTCTACCGATTGCGTCAAGCGCAAGAAGTCTGGCTGGCGCTGGGGCTGTCGATGATCATTGCCGGTGCCGTTGGTAATAATCTGCACGACCGCCCGCGCTGGGGCATGGTGGTGGATTTTATCAGTGTTCATTGGCAGAACTGGTACTTCCCCACCTTTAATGTGGCCGACATTGCCATCAGCATTGGAGCCTTTTTGGTCATCATTGATGGGGTATTGTTAGAACCCAAGCGGCGGGTAAGCGACAAAGCCTAACTGTTCAGCACCTTGACCCGTAATTTACCAGTCATCCTGCGCGTAGGATAGCGGGCTGGTGTTAGGGATGACTTAGCAACAGATATTGTTTCAAGGTGCTGAGTAGTTGCAAAAAACCTAGCATTTTGTTGGGTTTTTTATGTTGGCTAGGGTCCAAGGCTTGTTGCCCTTTGAGGCTTTGATTATCATTGTCCTCCCCCCAACGCCCAAGGTTCGTTTCATGATCATTGCCGACTCTGCCCGCGTTCGTTTGCATTTCAGCCTAAGTCTGGCCTCAGGAGAGGAAGTGGATTCCAACTTTGCCACTCAACCCGCCGAACTGCAGCTAGGCGATGGCAACTTACCCCCCGCTTTTGAGCGCTGCTTGCTTGGTCTGCAAGCCGGTGACGAACGCAGCTTTACCATCGCCCCCGAAGACGCCTTTGGTCAGCACAATCCAGCCAACCTGCAATACTTTAAACGGCATCAGTTTGATGTGGATACCGTGCTGGAGCCTGGCTTGGTGATGAACTTTCGCGATCCAAGCGGTGAAATACCAGGGGTGATTACCAAGGTCGACCTAGACGAGGTGGAAGTGGATTTTAACCATCCCTTGACGGGTAAAGAGCTGGTGTTTCGAGTGCTGATTTTAGCGGTGGAGGCAGTATGAAAATTATTATGGCTAACCCACGAGGTTTTTGTGCTGGTGTTGACCGCGCAATAGATATTGTTAACCGGGCTCTAGAGCTTTATGGTGCGCCGCTCTACGTGCGCCACGAAGTGGTGCATAACAAGTATGTGGTAGACGATCTGCGCAGTCGTGGCGCGGTTTTTGTCGAAGAGCTCGATCAAGTGCCTGATGGTAAGATCGTTATTTTTTCTGCTCATGGCGTGTCTCAGGCCGTGCGTATGGAAGCGGATCGCCGTGAATTAAGGGTGTTTGACGCCACCTGTCCTTTGGTTACCAAGGTGCATTTGGAAGTCAGTAAGTATGCACAGGAGGGGATCGACACCATCCTAATAGGTCATAAGGGCCATCCAGAGGTCGAAGGTACCATGGGTCAGTATGATGGCTCTGCAGGCGGCCAAATCCATTTGATCGAAAGCGAAGCCGATGTGGCGCGTTTAAGGGTGCGCGATCCAAGCCGCATTGCCTATGTTACCCAAACCACCCTGTCAGTGGATGACACTGCCAAGGTGATTGACGCCTTGCGCCAGCGCTTCCCCTTAATTCAAGGGCCGCGTAAGGACGACATCTGCTATGCCACCCAGAATCGCCAAGACGCTGTGCGTCAGTTAGCTCAAGAGGCCGATCTGGTGCTAGTTATTGGTTCGCCAAATTCGTCTAATTCCAATCGCTTGCGAGAGTTAGCGGCCCGGACAGGCGTTGAGGCCTATTTGATTGATAATGCTGAGCAAATCGAACTTCAGTGGTTGGCTGGGAAACAAGTTGTTGGTTTAACAGCAGGTGCCTCTGCACCTGAGGTTTTGGTTCAGCAAGTGATACAACGCTTACAATATCTAGGGGCTGAAAGCCCACAAGAGTTAGATGGTCGGCCAGAGAATATTACTTTCTCCCTGCCTTCAGAGCTAAGACTGAAGCCAGTGGATTAAAGTTTGTGTCTTGATGCTGGTAAAGGTTTTGTAAGCAGTCTTGATTGTTAAAGGCTGAAATTTCAATGGGCTTGCTGGCAAAGTAGCCCTGCATGGCGTCGCAGCCGATTTCTTTGATCAGTTGCAGTTGCTTCTGGGTTTCAACCCCCTCTGCAACCACCATCATGTAAAGGCCATGTGCCATGCGCACGCTGTGTTCGACAATGGTCAGGGCTTGATGATCTGTGGTCAGGATCTGCAAAAAACTTTTATCAATCTTGATCACGTCAGGCGCAAACCGCTTGAGGTAAGAAAGGCTGGAATAGCCCGTGCCAAAGTCATCTAAAGCAATCTTAATACCAAGGTTTTTCAATCGCTGTAAGCATTGAGCTGCTTGGTCTGGGTTCTCTAACAAGGCATTTTCTGTGATTTCTAGCTCCAAACAATCAGGGTTTAGCTCTAAGTCCAGCAGTCTATGCTCTAGTTCGTCAATCCATTGTTCGCTCTGAAGTTGTTTGGCGGCGATATTGACCGACAGCCGAAGGTGACGCCAGCCAAGTAGCTGCCACTCTTTTAGCACTTGCAAGCCCTGGAGAAGGACCCACCAGCCGACCTGCTGCATCAGCGGCATGCTTTCTAACTGAATGATAAATTTGGCTGGTGACCATATACCGTGTTCAGGGTGCCGCCAGCGCAATAACAACTCGCCTCCGATCAGGTTGCCATAGGGCACACTGTATTTGGGCTGAATAACCACCTCGAATTGCTGTTCACTAACAGCCCTTTGTAACTGTGATTCAAGTTGCAGAATGCCCAGGCCATGGATGCTGATGTCTTTGTGGTAACTTTGCCAGTGTCGACGGCCATTGGCCTTGACTGCATGGAGGGCAATGTCAGCTTTACGCATTAGGCTACTAGGCTCTTGTCCATGATCTGGGCTACTGGCCAGGCCGATACTTGCCGAAATGATGTTGGTCTGGCCATTAATGGTTAACGGTTGGCTGATAAGCTCGATAATCTTTGCCGCTAGTTCTTCTTGGTGCTGAGTCCAGGGGTGCAGCAAAGCAAATTCATCACCGCCAATACGTGCTAACCAAGCATGTGGGAGGTAGTGTTGTGACAGTCGGTCGGCAATTTTTCGTAATAGGCGGTCACCTGTATTATGGCCAAGGCTGTCGTTAACTGCTCTAAAGTGGTCAAGGTCGATCAATAATAGATGAAAGCGTTCATGAGCAATGCATCGACGCAATAGCTCTTGCTTAAGTGCCATGCGGTTGGGCAGGGTGGTCAGGATGTCATGCTGGCTGGCTTTGGTTAAGCGTTGCTTTTGTAGTACCTGCTGAGTGATGTCCTCAACACTGCCAACTAAGGCCCTTTGGTTTCCTTCCCCTACAGGGTAAATTTGTAATAACAAGGTTTTATCGCTGTTCCTAATACGAAACTCAAGGTTGGCAGGTGCTCTTTCATCAATGCATTCTTTTAACTGATGGAGAAGCCTTGGCCTTTGTTGCTTATCGACCGAAGCGAACCACGACATTGGCTGTTGCTGAAGTTGGTTGGGTTTGATGCCCAGCAAGTCCTCAATGACGGGAGATAGTACGGTGAAGCACCTTCGGTACTGGTCAAAATGAAACAGTGCTTGGGGTAATTGCTGGCTTAAGCGCTTGAGCAGTTGAGCTTGTAGTTGTTCGGCTTGTAGAGCCAGTTTGAGCTGTTGCTGGCCGGAATAAACCATAATCCAGATTAGGCCTGCACTGAGTGAAATAAAAGCTAATCCTTTAAAGTTCTGGGCTCGAGTCAGTTGCTCAGCATTTAACCCCAGTTGAAGTAGCCAAAAGTCACTGCTCAGAATCCACAAGCTGGCAAAAATTGCATAACTAATGGCAAGGCTATTTGCCAAATTCTGAGCATAAAAGTGCCATACACCTTTGAGTCTGTGTTGAATTTTACTCATAGCTGCTGTCGTGACCCTGAATGTCGAATATGTGCCATTTAATGAAGTGTAGTGTTTGTTGTCAGTTTCGCCATTGATTGACTGTATTTGATTACTGTGGGCATGGTGGATGCCAGCAGAAATTTACAGTCAGCTTGATTTTGGTCAAGGGTCATGGGTGACAAATAAGAAAAATAGGCTATTCTTGGTTCTAGAGTGTGCAGTCCAATTAATTATAATTAGGTCACTTTTTTAAAGTGATGGTCTGCATGCTTGAGCTAGAGAACCATTATCACTTAGGTACTAGATCTATGAAAAACACCATGTTAAAACTTTTGCCCTTGACCTTGGCAGTATCAGTTTCAAGCCAGGCTTTTGCTGTGGAAGAGGGGCGTCTATTGATTTGGATGGGGGCTGATAAAGCCTTTAGTGGCATTGCAGAAGTTGGCAAGCGCTTCACTGATGATACAGGAATTGTGGTAGAGGTTGTGACCCCTGAGTCCCCTACTGACCGCTTTCAGCAAGCTGCTGCTACTGGTAGCGGACCCGATATCATTTTCTGGGCTCATGATCGTTTTGGCGAATGGGCTCAAAGTGGCTTGTTGCAGGAAATTCAGCCCAGCAGAGCTGCTATCAATGCGCTAGATGAAGGTGCATGGGCTGGTGTGCAGTTTGATGGTAAGACCTGGGGTTACCCTGTGTCTTTGGAAGCCGTTGGTTTGATTTACAATCGTGATCTTTTACCAGAGCCTCCAAGCAGTTTTGAAGAAATCTTTGATATTTCCAAAGCCATGCGCGCCCAGGACAAGCGGGCCATTATGTGGGATTACAATAATACGTACTTTACATGGCCAATGTTGGCTGCTGCCGGTGGCTACATCTTTGCACAAAATGAAGATGGCAGTTTTGATCTGACTGACTCTGGTGTCAATAATGAGGGCGCACTTAAGGGGGCTTCCCTGCTGCGTCGCATGATCGATGAAGACGTGATGCCGCGAGGGGTAGACTATGGCGTGATGGAAGCGGCCTTTAGTCGTGGTGAATCAGCGATGATGATCAATGGCCCTTGGGCATGGGAAAACGCTCGTGCAAGTGGTATTAATTTTGGCGTGGCAGCCTTACCCACAGTTAATGGTCAGCCTTCTCAGGCTATGGTCGGTATTTGGGCGGCAGGCTTTAATGCGTCCAGTCCAAATTATGATCTTGCTGTTGAATTCATGGAAAACTATGTGCTGACCATGGAAGGCCTTGCCACTCTCAATGCCGATACTTCGTTAGGTGCAGTGGCTCACAAAGAGTTTATGGTCTCCATCAGTGATGACCCCTTAATTGCACAAACCTTTGAAAATGCTCAGATTGGTGAACCCATGCTTAACATTCCTGCAATGGGGCGTTTTTGGGCAGCCATGGAACCAGCATTGCAAAATTTAACCTCAGGCCGCCAGTCACCTGAGGATGCTTTGAATGCTGCTCGTACACGCATTTTAGCAGAGTAACGCAAGTCATCTGTCTCCAGTGCAAAATCCGGCATGAGCCGGATTTTGCGTCTATGCTTGTCGATATAACAACAGACTTTTGAAGTGAGGGGAATATGCAAGCATCACTTGCAGATCAGCGTAACCAAGGTTTGGCAAGGTCTAGACTGATCAAACAACGCCTAACCTTAGCAGCTTGGTTGGTACTGGACATCTTGGCCTTGTACCTAATCATCGTGCTCTATGCTCAGAATCAACAGGTCTTCGCATTGTTGGCCTTGGTTTTGGTCAGTATTGCTAATTACATTTTCTGGCGAGCAAAAAACATCGCCTATCGTTATATTTTTCCTGCCATTGCAGGTATGCTCATTTTTATCATTTTCCCGATGATTTATACCATAGGTGTTGGCTTCACTAATTTCAGTGCTGCCAATATGCTAAAAAAAGAGCAAGCAACCCAGTTTTTCCTCAATCAGCGTTTTGTGGCTGGTGAGCGCTATGCTTTTAGTTTACATGACATAGGTGGGGGTGAATTCCAAGTACAGATTGACCTTGAAGAAGAGGGCGGTTTGCAACTTTCTGAACCCATTTCAGACTTGACTAGCCTTGATGAGCGGACAGTTTTTTCTCTTGAGCCTGCCATTGTTCCCTTAGTTGACCCATTGCCCATTCGAGAGATTATTAATCTTAGATCCAATTTAAATTTTGTTGATTTACGCTCTGAAGAGAATGAAATTCGGGTACGATTCTTTGGCTTGCGAGAATTTGCCGATGTTGAGCCACGCTACTTGTTAGCTGAGGATGGCAGCCTGTTTAATCAGCAAACTGGGCAAACTCTGGTGGCTAATGATGAGCTTGGATTTTTTGTTGATCAAGAAAGTTTACAACCAGTCACGCCGGGCTATCGAGTTTTCATCGGTTGGGATAATTATCTGAAGGTACTAACAGATAAACGAATACGTGACCCATTTTTACAGATTTTTGCCTGGACTGTTTCCTTTGCCTTTTTATCCGTAGTCTTTACTTTGATAGTTGGCTTGCTTTTAGCCAACCTTTTGCAGTGGGATCAGATTAAAGGCAAAGCAGTGTATCGCACTCTATTGATTTTGCCCTATGCTGTTCCAGCCTTCATTTCAATCCTAGTATTCAAAGGCTTATTTAATCAGAACTTCGGTGAGATCAATATGATTTTGAATGGGTTGTTTGGCATTCAGCCCAATTGGATGACGGACCCCGCTTTGGCTCGAACCATGATTTTAATTGTGAATACTTGGCTAGGCTACCCCTATATTTTGCTACTTTGTATGGGCTTGCTGCAGTCCATCAACACTGATCTTTATGAGGCTACCGCCATGGACGGGGCTGGTCCCCTGGCGAATTTATGGCACATCACTCTGCCGTCGATCATCAAGCCACTAACGCCCTTGTTAATTGCTTCATTCGCATTTAATTTTAACAACTTTGTTTTAATTGCGCTGTTGACCAATGGTCAGCCAGATATCTTGGGTGCCACAACACCAGCAGGCACCACGGATCTGTTGGTCAGTTACACCTACCGCATTGCTTTCCAAGATACAGGTCAAAACTATGCCCTTGGCGCCGCTATTGCTAGCTTTATCTTCATTGTTGTGGCTGGTTTGGCATTGTTAAATCTAAAATTGACCAAGGTTAAAGTCTAGGAGGTAATTATGGCGATGGTACAAGCGAGATCGACCAAATACCGTGTTTGGGCGAGTCATGTTTTTTTATGGTTGTTTCTGGCCTTGATACTCTTCCCTTTGCTGATGGTGATTTCCATCAGCTTCCGCGAGGGTAACTTTGCCACTGGCAGTATTATTCCCGAGCAGTTCAGTTTGGAGCATTGGCAGTTAGCTCTTGGCATTCCGGTAGAGAGGCCGGATGGTAGGATTATCCAGCCACCCTTTCCAGTGTTAACCTGGTTGTGGAATTCGATAAAGATCGCAGTGATTTCCAGCACCCTGATTTTGTTATTGGCCACTACCAGTGCTTATGCCTTTGCGCGTATGCGCTTTGGAGCCAAGGGTGCGCTGCTGAAGGGCATGCTGATTTTCCAGATGTTCCCACCGGTGCTAAGTCTTATTGCTATTTACGCCCTATTTGATCAGTTAGGGGATGTTTTTCCTTGGTTGGGGATCAATACTCATGCCGCAGTCATCGCTGCATCCTTAGGCGGCATGGCACTGCATATTTGGACCATCAAGGGCTACTTTGAATCCATCGACTCTTCGCTTGAAGAGGCTGCAACCATGGATGGTGCTACCAGTTGGCAAGCTTTCTGGTACATTTTGTTGCCATTAAGTGTGCCAATTTTGGTGGTGGTTTTCATCTTGGCTTTTATCATGAATATCACCGAATACCCTGTGGCCTCGGTGTTGCTGATGGATCTTGATAAGTTGACCATGGCGGTTGGTGCTCAGCAATATCTATCGGATCAGAACTATCGTTGGGGTGATTTTGCTGCTGCAGCTGTGCTCTCAGGTATTCCCATCACAGTGGTGTTCCTATTGGCTCAGCGCTGGCTGGTCAGTGGCCTTACTTCTGGAGGCGTCAAGGGCTAGGACTAATTGGGGATAGCGCAATTTTGTCGGTATAAATAGCTAGCAGCCAGGCGCTCTGTCTGCTGGCTAAGGCCGACAAAGGTGCAAAGGGCTGCTAATCGTTCATGCTGCCTTGCTTGACTGAATAAGTGGCGACTCAGACCATGATGATCCTGGATGTAGACAATTTTTTGTAGAAATTGCTGCTGTTGCACCGGGCTTATTTGTGGCCAGGCCCGCATCAGCAGGCTGATTTCGGTGTTGAGCATGGGCTCGAAAAGAGCACCATGCTGCTGAGCTTGCTGCCAATAAAATTGGCTGTTGGCTTGCCACTGATTGCCAGCCAATTCATAACTTACCTGCGCCAGATCGATCCAGGTGGTGGGCCAACTGGGTCTAAGTTCGGCGGATAGCTGCAGATGCTGATAGGCCAAATTCAGTGCAGTTTCCGCTTGTTCAGGCTGCAAAAAGGCTTGCCATTGATACAGCTTACCCAGTACCAGGGGGTAGTTAGGGTGCTGTGGGTGGCGGTCGATCGCGGTTTGTAAGCTTTGTTCCGCTTGGAGGAACAGCTGATGTTCGAACTGACCGCCTTGCTGCCAGTGCCTGATCAACTGTTGCCCCTGTTGCATGTAGAGGTTACCTGTTCCCCGGTGCCAAGATAGCCAAATCAACGACAGACACGCCAGTAATAAAACACTGGCTACAAGCTTACTAGCAACATCTGAAAGCCTATTTTTTCTAGTCATTAAACATCCTGCTGCTAATTTGTTCTGGATTCCCACACATGAGTTTGTGCGCTAAAGATGAATCGTAGTGCTCGCAGAGCCATTGCCAGGCTTGCTGCATTTTGGGTGGTCGGTAAGCTAGATTATGACTATCGGAGGCCACTAGCTCTACAGCGTCCAATTCCAGCATTTCATGCGCTGCCTGCTGTGAGCTGGGGCCAAAATCGCCTAATAAGGACCCAGCCGTTAACTGAAACCATAATCCTTTACGCTTTAATTGTTTGAACTTAGTGCTACTTTGCAGGATATGATTGCGTTCTGGATGGGCGATGATGGGTTGGATGCCCTCATCCATCAGCCACTCGCAGATCATGTCCGTCACTACAGGGTACTCTCTGGTAGGTAGTTCAAGCAGTAGGTAGTCTTGGCTACCACCCTGCGGCTTGTGTCCCTTTAACAAGGGGATACGATTCATTTGGAAGGGGAGGTCGGCATGCACTCGAACTTCAGCAGCAAAGGCAAGCTTAACGCCAGACGTTTCAAGCTGTTTGCGATTTTGCGCGAAACAGGCTTGGATGTTGCTGAGCTCATTATTGAAGGCTGGCGGGTTAATGTGTGGCGTGCAGATAGCTGCCTGCACTCCTTGGTCACGCATTTGCTCCAGTAAAGCCAGACTTTGTGCAATGTCCTGAGCACCATCATCAATGCCCGGTAAAATATGGCAATGAATATCGATCATGCTCAGGTCCTTATTTATTGCTGGTAGTTGGTGCCATAACCGTCTTGGTAGCCATAGTAGCTGTAATGCTTGGCACGTTTCTGCGCCACCTTGTTGAGGACTACACCACTGATGCGACCATGAGCCTCTAATACTCTGCTAATGCCTTCCATTGCCGGTTTGATCCGCGTGCTGTCTTCTTTGATCACATAGAGCACTGCATCGCTAAGCTCGGAAATGACTTGGCTGTCGGACACTGCCATGGCTGGAGGGGTATCAATAATGACGCGATCGTACTGATCTCGAACACTTAAGAGTAGCTGTTTGAACTGATTGCTGGACAGCAGTTCTAAGGGGTTAGGTGCATATTGGCCAGCAACCAACAGGTCAATGCAGTCCTGTTCGTCACGAATGATAACCTCTTCCAGTTTGACATCGCCGTTGACCAGATCAGACAGGCCGGGTGTGAAGGGTGCATGCCCCAAGCGTTTGCCCAGGCTGGGTTTGCGCAGGTCAGCATCAATCAACAGGGTTCGTTGCACCTGCCCCAAGGCGAAGGCCAGATTTAAGGCTGTGGTACTCTTGCCTTCCGCCGGTAGAGTGGAAGTGACGCATAGAACCTTGCTGTTTTTATCCCGTTTAGACAGGGTGAGCGCCGTACGCATGGTTCGCACTGCTTCGGCAAATCCTGGTGTTTTGTTATCAAAGAATTGATAGGCAGGTAGGTCCTGGTTGCGTTTGAGTTTTAGTGTTGGCAAAGCACTGATAATGCGTTGTTGCAGCTTTTGCTCAACATCATCTGGTGAGCGAATGGTGTCATTTAGGGCGTCCAGTAGGAAGACCACAACAATACCCAGGCCGGCAGTTGCAACAAAGGCTAGGGCAATGATCAGTTTTTTGTTGGGTTTAAAGGGGTGTTGCGGTATGGCGGCCTGATCAGTAAAGCGTGCAATTGGGCTACCAAAGTCACCCGTTAGCTCTGTTTCTTGAATGCGGCTAACAAAAGTATCGTATAGGCGGCGGTTGGTGTCAACATTGCGCTCTAATCGTCGGAATTCAGACTCTTGCGTGCTAAGCGTTTGAAATTCTTGACGAGTAGCGCGCAGCTCTACATTAAGGCGTCTTAGTTCCTCACGAGTGGCTTGCAGATCGCGCTCGGCATTGTTGGCCAGCTCACGTACGGCATTGGTCAAATCCTGCTCGAAACTCGCAATTTCTGCTTCTTGCCGTTGAATATTGGGGTGCCTTGGGCCATAGATCTTTTGCAGCTCTTGCAATCGAGCACGAGCGTTAGTAAGTGAAGCATTGGTTTGCCTGACGCTATCGGCATTGGCAATCACACTGATATTTTTTAGTACATCCACAGGTTGGTCGCGGTTGGCTTGAATTACCTGAAACACCCCCTCAGCCTGATTGGCTCGGTCCTCCGCTCGGGCGATGCGTTGAGTTAATTCAATTAATCGCTGATCCACTAGGCCACGAATACCAGAGACATCCACTATGTCATTTGCTTGTCTGAAGCTGTTAAGGTTTTCTTCTGCTTCAATCAGTTGGATGCTAAGGTCAGCCAACCGCTCTTCCAGCCAGGCATTGGCTTCAAGGTTACCGGATTGGCGTAATTCACGGTCGGCCAGAATGTATTGCCGACCAAGTTCATTAGCAATTTCTTTAGCTAGTACGGGGTGTTCAGAATCAAAGCTGATGGTTACTAGCTGGGTACGGCGAATGGGATTAACGCCCAAGTTTGCTCGAAGTTTTCGAACTGCTGCTTCAAACTTTACCTGTTCTTGCTCATTAGGGTCCAGTAATTCGGGCAGTTCAAGAGGGAGAAAAGGCATTAACTCTGCCAATTGTTGGCGACGGCTAATGCTGTCTGGCATGAAGTCAGGGTTGAGGTGCAATTCAAGACTACGAACCACCCGCTCCGCTAAGCTGCTACTTTTTAATACTTCAAACTGAGTTAAGAGGTATTCTTGCCTGCTGGTGTCCAGCCCATAGACTTCTTCAATGGCCAGCAGGTTGTTACGCCCTGTTTCAATTTGCAAGGTAGTGGTGGCGCGGTAGGTGGGCGTCATCTGTAACACCACTAGACCGGTAATGAAGCTCACCAACAGGGCCAGAGACAGGATGCGCCACTTGTAACTGTTCAGCGTATTCCAGATAGCACGCAAATCAATAAGTTCTTCCGCCATCTGCGGCTTTAACGGTTCGGTATTCATTATGTCTGTCCTAGAAGAATCGTCGACCCACCTGCACGGTGTCGCCTGGTGAAATGGGTGCGCTTAGACTCACTGCTTCACGGATGTGTTCGCTATTGGCAGGAAATACATTGATGCTGTTGGTGGCGGCTCGGTCGGTTAAGCCGCCGGCCAGAGCCAGGGCTTGGGTGACGGTCAGGCCAGGCTGATAGGGGTAGCTACCAGGGCGCCTTACTTCACCGAAGATGAAAAAGGGGCGATATTCAATAATATTAACCTGTACTATGGGATTAATCAGATAATCGCCTCTTAGCCCATCTGCGATGCGTTGTTCAAGCTCAATGGTGGTTAACCCTTCTACACGGATGTTGCCTAAAAAGGGATAATTGATCACAGGGTTTTCAGCTAGCAAGAGTTCGAAGCTTAGGTCTGGCTCACCAAACACCGTAATATTAATGCGGTCACCTGCGTCCAGTCGATAGCTAGTGCTGCTATATGCCGCTGCACTTAGCAAGCAAACCAGCAATAAACTGACACCTTTAATCCAAGCCACTATTTGCCCCATGATCAATTTAACTCCTTACAGACCCGCTTTAATGTTTAAAGCCAGTTGGTGACCTCGATTGGACTCTTCAGGCAAGGTAAGCTCATAGTCAAGACCCAGCTGTAAGAAGCGTTGTGGGCTATAAAGTACACCTAAGCCTAGTTTGGTTGAGTTATCTGCTTTGCAGTTTTCTGTGTAACCCAGCATGCCAGTAAAGGTTAGGGCTTCGATGGCTGTCCACTTCACACTGGATTCAAGCTCGGTTAAACGATTACCATTCGATTGAGTTAGCTTGCTATCAGCCGTATTCTCCCAAAGCAAGAAACTGCCAATTTCACTGCTTAGCATGGCGGTAACCGCGAAGCCACCATAATTATCAGCGCTGTTGTTGGTGAACTCCACGCCTTTGTAGCCCAGCAATAGGCGACCATTGGTGTTGGCAACCTGTTGCCAAGCCAAGCCAGTCATCAGGCCAAACTCCAGATTATAGGCAGCTTCATTGTTAGCAAAGGTCGAAGACTTGGCCGACAGCTCGGTTTCAAAGTGGGTGGCGGATGCCAAGAGGTAGGCCAGTTCACCATTAAAGCTAATCGCGGTGCCGTCTTTTTCTTTGGCCAGCTCTTCATAGTTGGTATAGCGGGTGTTTTCTACGCCCAGCGTGCCTGCCAGCTGCATTTGTGATTCCGGGTTGCCCAGTCTTAGGCCTGCAAAGGCACCGCTGACCAGCTTATAGCCATAGTCACCATCGGTTCCGTCAACGCTGTCATCAGTGTGCACATACTTGATGCCGGCACCCAGTTCACTGCTAAGCGCCTCGGTATGAGCAAAGCGAAAGGCGGCATCGGCGTTAAGGTCTGCAAAGAGCAGTTGTTCGTCGCTACCGCGAACATCCATGCCCAGGCCAGCACCAAGATTGCTCAGAAAACCGATCGCGCCATCACTGTGAGCAATGCTGACCGCTGGGGCCAGTAATATCTGAGTCGCACGATCACCGCCTTGAGTGTTGTACTTGGTTTCAAACTCCAGAGTAGGGGTCAGTTCAAAACCGCTGTCGGTGATGATGGCCGCTGGCTCAAAGGCAAGCCCTAATCCAGAAACCGCAACCGCCAGAGTAGAAAAAAGATGCTTAGACATAATGAACTCCATGTTAGTAGGTGTTTTTGCCGACAAAGCCTTTAAAAACGGTTAGAAAGATGATTTTTAAGTCAAAGAATACCGACCAATGCCTAATATAAAACAGATCGTACTCTACGCGCTTTTGCATTTTGTAAAGTTCGTCCGTTTCACCCCGCCAGCCGTTAACCTGAGCCCAACCAGTGATACCAGGCTTTACTTTGTGACGGATCATATAGTATGGAATCTCATTGCGGTAGTATTCGTTATGAGCCACGGCATGAGGCCTTGGGCCGACGATGGACATTTGCCCGGTCAGCACGTTAAAAAACTGCGGTAATTCATCCAGCGAGGTACGGCGAATAAATTTGCCAACCTTGGTAATTCTAGGGTCGTCCTTGGTGGCTTGTTTGACCACCTCACCATCGTCCAGTGCCCGCATGGAGCGGAACTTCCAGACTTTTATTTTTTCACCATTTAAACCATATCGGGTTTGGACAAAGATACCAGGCCCTTTTGATGTCAATTTCACTGTGCAATAGATGCATAGCATAGGTAAAGCAGTAATGGTAATGAACACAAGTGACAGAATGATGTCTTCGGTGCGCTTGATGATTGACATGCTGCCACTGTAGGGCGAGTCAAAAACCGAGATGCTGTCTAGGTTGCCGACCTCCATTGGGGTGCCGTGCAAAAGGTCGGTGATACGATGATCAAAAACCACATGAATATCCAGGGTTGAATCCGCTAGGGTGCGGATCAGGTCGGCAATACGTTCATCGGCTGAAAACGGTATGGCGATGAACAATAAGTCAATATCGTTCTGTTGCGCATGCTTTAATAAGTCTTGAGAGTTGCCCAAAATCTGGCTGGCAAAGGGTTCTTCAAAGCGTTCAGGTTGGCGGTCGTCATAAAAACCACAGAACTGAAGCCCCAAATCGTCTTGCTGTACAATTGTCTGCTCTAATTTGAGCCCCGACTCTGTTAAGCCATAAATGGCACAACGTCGTTGATAATAACCCTGACGCTTGAGGGAAATCATTGCCCGATGATGCAGGTAGCGCCATAAATTTAGGCTAAGCAAAGCGGTAACAAACCAGAGTGTAATTTCAAGGCGAGACAGGTTGCCAGTAAGCTTCATAATAAAGCTAATCACTAGCATGGCCAGAAAACCTAGACATAAGCTCAAGCTGGCACGTGCTAAATTAGTACGATTGCTGGCTTCTTTGCTGCTTAGGTAAAGGTTTAGTACTTCCGCAAAGTACAGAAAGCCACCAATAACAATGGCAAGCCATGATAGATAACTAAGATCAAGCTTGGTGCCACGCAAAGCTAATACAGTAAGTAAGGCAATGATGATGACCGAGATATCAACTAGCTTGACTATGGGTTTCCATTGCTGGTACTTCTTAGAAGAGACCATAAAACATCCTTTGGGCACATTTAAACGCAAGCCGATCTTAGGCTATGGCTAACTCTTGGTCAATTGACTTGCTGATTACCTAGGCCAAACTGTGCTTTGATTCATGTTTTATGGTCATCACTCCAAACCGCGCAGAACCCTGGCCAGTTGTTGCGCATTACGATCCGACATGCCCACCACGAAGTCCAGAATGCGCATGTAAATTTCGTATTGACTGTCTTGGGCCTTGGGGCGCTCGTCACCCATGAAGGATAGTAGTCGTTTGTGACGAAAGCTCAGTTGCTGTTCATCTTGGCATTGAGCCAGAGCTTGACCGGCGCTGACGAAGCTGCCAAGTAGGGTAGAGAGCACCTCATAGGCACCAAGTTCGGTTTGCAGTTTGCTCATGTTGGTAAAGACCTTGTCCACCGCCAGTTGCTTGGCGGCCTGAATGCCTTGGCAGACCTCGGGGCGGCAATGGCTGATCAAGTCTTGACTGAGCTCGCCCTTGAGCATGAGCGGCAGTAGGCGGCAGAACACCTGCACCACCTCTTGAATGATGGTTTCCATGGTTTTGCCACGCAAGGCGGCCAGACGACGATTGGCGGATGCCTCCTGTTCGATTTCCAGCAGATTCACGGCAAAGGGTTGGCAAATGCCCAGCATTAACTGCGCCACCTGTTCGTAGGGCAGCAAGCCAAGGCTGACCGCGTCCTCAAGATCAATCAGTGCATAGCAGATGTCGTCTGCAGCTTCCATTAGATAAGCCAGTGGGTGACGACACCACTTGCCGGGTGCCTGTTCTAGCAGACCCAGTTGCTGGGCAATCTGCTGCAGAATGGGCAGTTCGCTTTGAAAACAGCCAAACTTCTCCTTCTGGCCAGCATGGCCGGCGTGCCAGGGGTACTTTAGGAGTGCGCCCAGAGTGGGCCAGGTTAGCCTAAGGCCGCCATCGTTGAGGTGGTATTCCACCCGAGTCGCCAAGCGCAAGCCCTGAGCGTTGCCCTCGTAGGTGGTTAAATCCTGCTGCTCCAGAGGACGTAATCCGTCCAGCAAGCCCTGATGATCCGGATGGCGAAAAAAATCACGAATGGCGTATTCACCAGCATGACCAAAGGGCGGGTTGCCAATGTCGTGTGCCAGGCAAGCCGACTGCACGATCACGCCAAGGTCGTCTGGTGTGATGCCGTGTGGTAACTGTTCGCGTATGTGTTCACCCACGCGAATGCCCAGGCTGCGACCCACGGAGCCGACCTCCAAGGAGTGGACCAAACGACTGTGCGCCAAGTCTTGTTGTGATTGAGGGTGGACCTGAGTTTTGCCTCCTAAGCGGCGAAAGGCATTGCTGAACACAATGCGGTCGTAATCCTTGTGAAAGTGACTGCGGCCAATTTCATCCAGCGCCAGGCTATGATGGGCATGGCGCCCAGTGCTCAGTAATCTATGCCATTGCATCATCTCAGTGATTCTCCAAAGGGGTAAGTACCAGTTGCCACCTTGAGTTCTCGGGCAAGAGCGGCCTTGGTAGGCCTTGATGGAAGTCGTTCAGACCGGTGCGGTAAAAGGGGCTGCGCGGATGGCCGCTCTGGCCGCCTGGAGCATGATACAGACTTTGATCCGATTGCCCTGGAATCAGTAGCATGCGTTGGCTGGCGCCAAAGTCGGGGCGCATCACCCGAGGTACATCACGATCGCCGCTCTGAGGTACCGCTGGTGAATCCAGCAGGGGGGAGAGTAGGGGGAGGGCGCTGCTCAGGGGGTGTTGGAAGCGGCTGCGGTTGTGCTCACCCCAGGGTAACAGCTGACCCTTGGGGGCTGCCTGAGCAAAGGCCTGTTGCAAGGCATGCCATTTAAGCTCTTGCCAGCTGGCAAAGGTGCTGGGCAGCAGGTGCTCAGGCTCGGCCTGAGTCAGGCGCTCAAGGGCATAGGGCAGGCTGGCATTAAGCTGGCTGGTGGCCCAGTTATGCGGCGACAGTGTATCGGCCAAGGGCTGTAAGGCATGGGTCATCAGCTGGTCGCGGTAAAAACGAATCAAGGGATAGCTGAGGCTGTCTGCCTCGGCGGCAACCAATGGTTGGTTGGCCAGAGCCTGTGTGACCTGTGCCAATTCGGGCCAGTCAGGATCCATAGGACGATCGATCAGTTGCTGGATCTGTTGCAAGTAAACCTGCAAATGCGGTGCACGACTGTCGAGCATCAGGGCGAAGGCTTGATCGCTGCTGATTGATGCATCTGAGCCTGTTGTTAGTTCCTTGATGCCTTGTTCTAGTTGCCAGGCTCGCACCGCAAAGCTGGAGTTGCTTTGGCCAAGAGGATTCTGCTCTTTGGCGAATAATCTCTGGTTGGCACTGAGTAAATAGCCTGCGGGCGGATTCAATACATGAGGATGCTGTTCTCTGGGTGCTGGCCAACGGCCATCAGGCTCGGGTGTTGGCGGCAGTGGGCCGGCTAGGGTCCAAAGAATGTTGCCTTGGCGATCAGCGGCCAGCATGCTCTGCTGTGGAATGCCTAGGCTGGGGGCAAGGGCCAGCAGCTGCTGGAGGCTGGTGGCCTGCTCAAAGCGAACCAGATTGGCGTTCATCCCCCAAGGGTGATGTGCTGTCCATTGCAAAATCCTAGGGCCAAGCTCGGTTTGAATGACAGGGCCAAGGTGGCTTTCCTCAATGCTCAACAGTTGCGCTGGCTGGCCCTTTACTTCAATCAGCTCGTGATGCGTATTAAAGCTGTATTCTTGCTGGCCAAAGCGATAACGACCATGGCTCAGTGGTTGAAAGTCAAGCAAGCGCTGATAGGCGCCATAGCTGTTGGTGAATGCCCAGCTCAGGTGGCCATTGCTGCCAGCCACCAGTGCAGGCGCACCTGGCAGGGTGATGCCGGCCACTATGGGGCGCTGACCCACCTGCCAGCTGGCGCGATACCAAAGATTGGGCATGCCAATGCTCAGATGCATGTCGCCTCCCAGCATGGCATGACTGCCGGTCAGCTCAGGCCCTAGGACAAAATTATTACTGCCAATCTCAGGTAAAGGCTGATACCAGGGCGACTGGCTGCGCAGGCCGAAATCGGCCAATGCTTGTTTGGGCATAGGTGCAAGGCTGATGGGCTCATCGCCCGTCAGCAGGGTATTAAACTGGCCTTGATCCTGGCTGATGAACTCGTACCACTCTCTGGGAAGCTGGGCGCGCAGCAGTTCATGGGCTTGCAGGTGATCCGCTCGGCTGGGCTGTAAATCCAAGTACATGCTGTAAATCATCAGCAGACTGTCTTCGGCTCGCCAGGGTTCAGGCTTGATTCGCAGTAGGCTGTACTCAGCCGGTGGTCTGCTCAGTGCCGATAAACCCTGGTTTACACCTAGGCTGTATTGTTGGAAGCGTAAGGCCAAATCAGGTTCCATGGCTAAAATGCTTTGGCGTGCACGCTGTCGAAATCGATGCAAACGGTGATCCTTATCCATATCTAGGGCTGCTGGGCCTACCATGGCCGACAGTTCACCGGCAGCCAAGCGCCTGCCTAGGTCCATGCTGAAAAAGTATTCTTGGCCATGCAAGAAGCCTAGAGCAAAGGCCAAATCGGCGTCACTTTCGGCCTGTATAAAGGGTAAGCCCTGGGCATCACGACTGATGATGACTTTAGCGCTTAGGCCCTCTGCTGCCAGTTGTCCTTCCAGTTGAGCACGGCTGCTGTGCCACAGCCATAAGAGGCTGGCCATGATTGCCGCGATGCAGCCCGTGCCAATGAAAAATAGTCCTAAACCTTTGCGCATATTGGGGTTATCCTTGAGTTTGCCACCAGTGTAAACACTTTGTCCTCACAGGGTAAAGATGACTAGGGATCTGACTCATACCTTGTGGCCCTTGGGCTAATGTGTGGTTGTAATTTGATCTGCATTCAACTTAAGATGACAGGGTTTCATGTTAGCAAGGATTAAAGGATAGGCTATGTACAAAAAACTTCTACTTCTCACACTATTGTCCTCCAGTGCGCTGCTTATGGCTAATGGCTTGACCGCCTTGGATGCTTCTCGAGGTGAGCGAGTGATAGACAACCCTGTGTTCAACCCCAGCGCCCTGTTGCAACAGCATTATCGCTGGCAATTAGGCATTGAAGCTGGCATGGCCGTGAACGCACGCAGCGGACTGGTGTCTGCAGGCGAGCAATGGTTGCTAAGCAGTGTTGAAGATTATCAAAGCTTTGATCAGGTAAAGACCACCAAGAGCGCACAGCAGTTGTCGAATGATTTTGATGCGTTGTTGTTGGCTGCAGATAGCTTTAATCCTGTTGAGAACGCAAATCAAGATCTGTCTGCTCTTGAACGGCCAAATCGGTCTGCTGGGGAGAATATTGCTAGCCTACGATCGGCTTTGGATCAGCTGCAGCGGCTATTAAATGACAATGTGCAGGGGTTGGAAGCCTTGAATGACAAGCCAGTTACCGCGCTGCTGTTAGCCAATGCCGATCTCATCGGTGCTCGCCAGCAATTGCCCCTGCTGGTCAGTGTTAAGCAAAATTTGCAACTCGGCAGTGCTTTGGCCTTGCGTGCATCAGATGCCGAGATCTTCACTGGGATTATTGGTGACGCCGATCAGTTCTTGATTGAGTTAGAGGGCTTGCAGAAGAGTATGGTGGATCTTATTGACGCAGCCAAAGCTTGGCAGGAGGCGGTTGAAACAGCAGCTTCAGCTGATGATATAGAATCTGCTAAAGCTGATTTTCAGCAGGTTAAAATAGAATTTGACCTGTTGCAGGAGAATTATCAGTCTTTTCAGGCTGGCGCTCTACAAATGCAGCAGGGTGAGTTGACCATGGATCTGGACTTTGATCTAGCGGACTTAGAGTCCATTGTTCATGTGGATGCTTCCTTGCTGCAGCAAGTAACTCTAGGCAGTGCTTGGCAGCAACAGCTGGGTAGTTTACCCGTGCGCATGGGTGCTAATGTGCACCTTAGGCGAGTGCAACTGCAGCGTTTCAGTTACGGCATTGAAGAACTGCAGCAGGTGACCCAGTCGGAATTGATGTCGCAGGTCGAACAGGCACGCACTCGCTACCTGATCAATTTTGACCTAGCCTCCAGCTATGCTCATGAATTGCCAGTCGGCACGGCCTTAGCCAGTTTGGTGCTGCAAGACATTGTGCCCTACCGCTCGGATAAGGCACTGGCCCAAGGCTTGGAGTTGCGCTTTTCGCCTCAGGTGACCCTTGGCCTGGCCTATCAGTCCTCAGTGGTTAACGCCCACGCCAGTCTTGACCTCAATCCCAGTCAGCCCATGCTGACCAACCATGGTCAGGCGCAGCAGTTGTTGGCCCTGGGTGTGGAGACTCGTTGGGGTAAATCATTGGCTTATCGACTGGGCTATCAGAATGACTTGCGCCAATCTGGAGCCTACAGTTGGCATACCGGTCTGGGTTTGACGCCCTTTGGCTATGGTCTGGACATCGGCGCTTACTTGCAGCCAGCAGATCTAACCAAGGCGCGGCCCTGGCTGAACGACTGGTACCTAGGCTTTGCCACTCGATTGTCCGCCACTTTTTAAGTTGGCCTAAGCCATCGAGTTAAACCATCCTCGGTAAGCGAGCTCAGCTGTTGACAGGCTGGACTCGCTAAATAATGACATTAACCCTTGGCCTAGCAGGGCGAAAGGGTTAACCTGTAGTGGCTCAAACTTGTCTAAGGTTTAGTGCTTCTAACCATTGCTCCTTTTCACTAATTGCACCCAGGGGTGCAAAGCTTAGAAGCGCTGAGGTCAAGTATTTGGGCATGTCATTGTTATAAATTAGGATTCAATATGTCTACTCCTCAAGCAATTCGCCATGAAGTTCAATTTGGCGGACAAACCCTTACCTTAGAAACTGGCCGTGTGGCTCGTCAGGCGACGGGTGCCGTTCTTTGTACCCTGGGTGAAACCATAGTCTTGGCTACTGTAGTGGCGGCGCGTGAAGCTGCCCCTGGTCAGGGCTTCTTTCCCTTGTCAGTGCATTACCAAGAAAAGTTCTATGCCATTGGCAAAATCCCTGGTGGCTTCCTCAAGCGTGAAGGTCGCCCTAGCGAAAAAGAAGTACTTACTTCGCGTTTGATCGACCGCCCGATTCGCCCATTATTCCCCAAAGGCTTCATGAACGAAGTTCAGGTGATCTGTAGTGTGCTTTCTGCCAGTACTAACGAAGACTCCGATATTTGCGCCATGATTGCTACCTCTGCCGCCCTGAGTATTTCAGGGGTGCCTTTTGAAGGCCCTGTGGGTGCGGCTCGTGTTGGTTTTGATCTCGAGCAGGGCTATGTGTTGAACCCAAGTATTGAGCAAATGAAGACTTCTCTGCTCGATATGGTTGTGGCCGGTACTAGTGATGCAGTACTAATGGTCGAGTCAGAGGCTAAAGAGTTAACTGAAGACCAAATGTTAGGTGCGGTAATCTTTGCCCATGAAGAATTCCAGCCAGTGATTCAGGCCATCACAGAGTTTAAGGCCAAAGCGGGTAAAGAGCCGTGGGCCTTTGTTCCTGACTTAGGTAATGCCGAGCTTAAAGAGCAAATTCAGGCAGCTTATGGCCAGCGAGTGGCAGACGCCTATCGAGTATCCGACAAAATGCAGCGCCAAGAAAATTTGGCTGCCTTGCGTGACGCTGCCCTTGAGCAGTTTGTGAATGATGAGGCTGGTATTTCGAGTGAGCAGGTTAGTAAACTGTTTGCCAGTTTAGAAAAGTCCACTGTACGTCAGGCGGTGATTCAGGGGCAGCCTCGTATTGATGGTCGCGATAACAAAACCGTTCGCCCACTGAGCATTGAGTTGGATGTGTTGCCGAAGACGCATGGCAGTGCAATCTTTACTCGTGGTGAGACTCAGGCGTTAGTTACCTGTACTCTGGGCTCAATGCGTGATGCACAGATGAGCGATAACCTGTTGGGCACGGTAACCGACCCCTTTATGTTCCAGTATAACTTTCCTGCATACTCTGTGGGTGAGTGCGGCCGTGTGGGTGCAGTCAGTCGCCGTGAAGTAGGTCATGGTCGACTGGCTCGTCGTGGTATTCAAGCCATGATGCCGACTGAAGAAGATTTCCCTTACGCCATTCGTGTTGTTTCAGAAATTACTGAGTCTAATGGTTCTTCTTCTATGGCTTCTGTCTGTGGTTCATCTCTGGCGCTGATGGCTGCTGGCGTGCCGGTTAAGGCGCCTGTTGCTGGTATCGCCATGGGTCTGATTAAAGAAGACAATGGCTTTGCGGTGCTGACCGATATCCTGGGTGATGAAGATCATCTAGGTGACATGGACTTTAAAGTGGCTGGCTCGGATCAAGGTATCACTGCGCTACAGATGGACATTAAAATCCAGGGCATTACTGAAGAAATCATGGAAATTGCTCTGGAGCAAGCTCGTGATGCCCGCTTGCATATCCTTAAACAGATGAATAATGTCATCCGCACTGGCCGTACAGAGTTGCCGGAAACAGCGCCAAGCATGGAACAAATGCAGATCGATCCAGATAAAATCCGTGACGTGATTGGTAAGGGCGGTGCAACCATTCGTGGTATCTGTGAAACAACGGGTGCCAGCATCGATATCGAAGACAGTGGCCAGGTGCGTATTTACGCACCTAACAAGCAGGCTCTGAATGCCGCCAAAGACATGGTGATTGGTATTGTCGCCGAGCCTGAAGTAGGTCAGGTGTACCTGGGAACTGTGGTTAAGTTGGCCGATTTCGGTGCCTTTGTTAACTTCTTGGGTGGTAAAGATGGTCTGGTGCACATCAGCCAGATCGCAGAGCACCGCGTGGAAAATGTGGCCGATGAGCTGACAGTGGGCCAGAAGATCCCTGTTAAGGTGCTGGATGTGGATAACCGTGGCCGCATCAAGCTGAGCATCAAAGAGCTGAGCGAAGACGAGCGCAATTCCGTGTTGGCGGAATAAGTTTCCTGCTGATATCAAGGCCGCGTTAGCGGCCTTTTTTATTGCTCTTGCGTTACAGATCTTGCAGTTGTTGGTTGATCTGTTCCTTGAGCCATTGACAGGCCGGGCCGCTGGCGCTTTGACTGGATGCCAGCACTATTTGGCTGTGCTGCGCGGGCAGGTGATGATCGAGGCGCATCAGCAGTCCTTGTTCTAGCTCCAGTGTGATCTGGGCTAAAGGCAGATAACCAATGCCAAGGCCTGCTTTTTGTGCTTGAATCTTGGCCTGCATATTGTCTACCAGAATGCGATTGCCTGGGTTGATCCAGCCAAGGCTGCGTCCTGCCAGAAGCTTGCCAGGGTCTTTGATGCTGACACTGACAAAGTTGGCCAGAGATTCTTTGCTGACACTTTCACTGCATTGCGCCAGTGGATGATTGGGGTGGGCGCAAAACACCATGGTGAGCTGCCCGAGTTGCTGGGTGTCATAGCCGCCGAGCTTGGGGTCAAGGTCATGGGTAGATAGGGCCAATTGCGCTTGTTGGCTCAGTAGTAACTCCCATGTTTGGCTCAGGGTGGTTTCGCGAATCTGCAGTTCGGTGTTGGGGAATTGCTGTTGAAATCCCTGGAATATCGGCCAGAGTTTGCTGCTCGGCATGGCTGTGTCCAGTGCCAGACAAAGCTGTGCTTCAACACCGCTGGCGGTTTGTCTGGCTTGCTGCGCCAGATTATCAATGGCGAGCAGGATTTGCCTGCCTCGATGGGTGATCAGTTGGCCAGCAGGGGTGAGTACCGCGCGATGACCGCTGCGATCAAAGAGTGCCAACTCCAGATCTTGCTCTACCTTTTGGATGGTGTAGGTCAGGGCGCTGGGCACCTTGAATAGCGCTTCTGCAGCCTTAGCGAAGCTGCCTGTTCGTTCGATGGCGTCAAGGGTCCGCAGAAGATCGATACTCAGGGGGTTATGAGCCATTACTGGTTTTCCATTGCTGATTACTATAGTTGTAGGTCATTGTTATTGATTGTTGAATGGCTGTCAAAATCCTGGTTGTCAGCTAGCACTTAGTTGGTTATGATGCGCATAAATTATACATATCTATAGTCAGGGGATGATTTATGAAGTTTAAGATCCTAGCAAAAGGCCTGAGATTAGGGCTGCTTTCCGTTGCCTTGGTTTTTCCGGTTGCTTATGCCGATGATCGAGTGACCATCAGCCAGGAACTGCAGCAAGCAGTAGAATCCGGTGATGACCTGGGCAGGTCTCTTGTGTCAGCCGTGGTTCGTGTGCCTGAGCTCACGGCATACAGCTTTCAAGTAGCAGTTGAAAATCTTGCGTTGTCTGGCCAGGATGCTGATGCAAATGATTTATTCGTTCTTGCTGCAGAGTCTTTGTTGCAAGCATCTGACTATAAGCAATACCAACAGTTTTTGGCGGCAGTCGCTGGTGCAGAAATTGCAGCTGGGAATTTGCAACGCGCTAATGTGTACACCGCATCGGCAGTGCGTGTGGCAGCCGAAAATGGGGATCAATTAGCGGTTGCGGCTGCGACTTCTGGTGCTCTTTCTGCTGCTGAAGTCGGTCAACAGGGGCAGTTAATTGCTGCTGCCTTGTCTGGTGCTCAGGCTGCCAATAGTGAAGAGGCCATTTTGGTTGTGCTAACCAGTTCTCGTGCTTATGCTGAGGATTCTGTCGTGGTTGCTGCGGCCGC